>NZ_JANYUK010000018.1:0-113194 GCF_025106035.1 Citrobacter sp. XY323 | reverse complement strand
CTTTGCCCTTTGCCGCGAGAGAACTCACCAGGGAGATGGAAAACCATCACCACAGGAGAAAACCAGGATGCACACACGAAACGTCAACGTCAAAACCGCCGCTCAAGAATCTTCCGGAAGATGTGAATCAGAAATCACAGCTGAACAAATCGTTGATCTGTTTTGCTGGGTCATGGCTGCGACGGAAGGAGAATTACAACCTCTGATTTTTGAACCGCCAGTCGGGAGTTATGAGTTGTCATTAATCAATGAGAACTGCATTGATTATCTCTCTGTCTGGATCCTGGACGGCTATCCGGTAGCTGCTGCTGCACCAGTAGATAATTTCTTTCGCACAATTACGCCAGTAAGTATTAACTAAAGGGGAATGTTATGATCAGTTTTGCTAATCGTTATCGCGCACCGTCCTCTATTCGTCAGAATCGTCCGCTGACTAATGATGAATTACAGCGCATTGTACCCAGTGCATTTTCTTCCGAAAAACATGATTCACGTTCAGAACGCTATACCTATATTCCAACTATTGAAATACTGGACCGTCTTCGTGAAGAAGGCTTTCAACCTTTTTATGCAACACAGTCCCGTACACGCGATATTGAAAAGCGTGAGTTCACAAAACATTTATTACGTCTGCGTCGCCATGATCAGATTGCGGGGAAAGAAGTACCAGAGATTATTTTGCTGAACAGTCACGATGGTTCCAGTAGCTATAAAATGATTCCAGGTATGTTCCGCCAGATTTGCACCAATGGTCTGGTAGCGTGGAAAGATTTTGGCGAAATTAGAGTGCCGCATAAAGGTGATATTGTCGGACAGGTGATTGAAGGCGCATACACTGTGATGGATACGTTCGATACCGTGATTGAAAATATTGATATCATGAAAGGTATTCAGTTGACTGAGCCGGAGCAACGTTTGTTAAGCGTTGCAGCCCTTGAGTATAAATATGATGGTGCTCATTCACCTGTGACACCTGACCAGTTATTGCAGGCTCGCCGTTGGGAAGACAGAGGTTTGGATCTGTGGAGTACATTTAACCGTATTCAGGAGAACGTCATCAAAGGCGGAATTTCAGGAAAAACAGCAAAAGGAAAAAGAACAAAAACAAGAGAAGTCACTGGTATTGATGGTGATGTAAAACTTAACCAGGCACTCTGGAAAATGGCAGAGGAATTCGCAAGACTTAAAGTCTGAAAAAAAAGCCGCTCAAGTGAGCGGCTTTTTTTATTGATTTTTACTTACATCGATTTCTTTTATCTCTTCAATAGATAGGGGGTCTCGACTTCCCGATGCACCTGCAATGATTATTTTTCTTGCAAGGAGAATTCGATAGATGTTCTTAATGTCTGTAGCGTAAGCTTTGCGTTTTTTTATCATTTCATCACGAGGTCCCGTGTTATATATTCCTACGCTATCCCAGTTTCGCCCATAAGACTGAAAGTTACGTGCTAGAACCCATGCACCTGAATACACACATATACATGGATCGCTTAATAATCTTTCGCGGGTAATATTAAACTTTTTAAGTTTTACGTAATGAGAACTGTTTACCTGCATACCACAGACATCTTCCGTTCCATTACTATTAGATCCATTAATCGCTGCAGGTTTAAGACGACTCTCTTTAATTGATATTGCCATAAGCAGAAGCGGATCTATTTGGTAATCTCTCCCCGCCTGGTCGAAACACATTTGAGGAGTAGCCATTGCTGAGAGCGAGAACGCCAGCAATAAGGCCGGGGTTTTAGTTATTTTCATCTTGTGGCCCTTATGTCTACCATAAGCCTGTGCACGCTATGCAATAAAAAATATCCCGCCAGATTATTTTAATCAAGATAATTTCCTACAAACGTGCGGAAGCGCTTCAAATCATGCATTTAGCCACAGCCTCAAATAAGGGAATCAACCATGACACGGTTATTAACTTGCCGCTCTTTGCTAATCCATTAAAACATCACACCCCACGCAAGATTTCATCTTGCAGATTTTTTCTTTAATTTCATCATGCTACTTTAAGCCGCAATGCGGAATGCGAGTATATAGTGATAAAAGGTGTGTGGATTAACACACTTTGCAGTGCCGTTACCCCACACTTAACAGTGCCGGATTAACACACCTTGCAGTGCCTGATTAAGCACTGTGATGTGTGGGGATTGTGTGTATATAAATAATAGAGTAACTTAAAAGGCAGTGGTGCTTGATCAACACACATAATGGTGCCTAATTAACACACCTGATGGTGCTGCATGCACACACATCATAGTGCTGGATTACCACACACATAAAAGCTTGATTATGATTCTAATATCCGACAAGGACTTTAAAACAGCAGCTTTCTGATGTATTAAATCTGTCTCATCGGGATAGCACAGTGCCGCATACGGCACTGCATGAAATTTTCAGGAAAATATTATGCCGCGCAAGAACATCTACTTCAAAGATAAAATTGACAGAGAGATTCAGGATATTGTCGATATAGAGATACAGAAGGGCGCAACCGGTTCTGAAACCAACTACTCATCAACAGTTAACGAACTGGTTCGCCTCGGACTTATGGTTCATAAATCAAAGGAAGAAGGTTCAACATTTGACCTCGATGGATTCAGGCGTGACCTGATAAGAAAAGTATCCGGCTCCAGAGAAGGTATTATGATTTTAACGGCGCTTGTGTCAGAAATTTATGTAAACCTCAAGGGGGCACAGTCGGGTGTATCACTGGATGACCTCATAAATAATAACATTAGCGCCATTAACGATGCCGAAGATGAAGCTGACCGAAAGCACTTCATCATCGATGAGAAGTAATTCAGAAGCCGGGCTGGACCGGCTTCATCGATCACTGTGTACCGTCTTTATCTCCGGGCAGTACACTCTTTTCAGCCTCGGCGATTTTTTCTTTTAAAAACACTTCAAATTCAAGACATAGAACTTTCAATGCCTGCGCATCTTCATTCTGCTCAAGAATCCTCTCTGTGAAATATCCAAAAGTATTCATCAACCTTGTCAGCATTTCATCATTAAGGCTGCGTTTATGAACCCTCGCCATAGTTCGAATCTCTTCCGCCAGATTCTCAGGAATTCGCATACTATACCCCGTGGTTTTACCCGGCAGTAAAATACGCTCACCCTCACGCCACACCCACAACCGTTCTGCATAAGCACTGGGCTCTGTATTTTTATCAGGATTAAAATTCTCATCATCAAGCAGGGAACTAAGCCAGTTTTCAAATTTAACAGCCAGCGCAATCAAACGTTCCCCCTCTGCCGTTTTAATTACAGGGCTATTTGGCTGATAATTTAGTGATAGTAATAACCTTGCAATAATTTCATCATTCACACTTCTTTTGCCTAAGCGGGCACACACCCTAAGCTCCATGAGTAAGTTATCGGGAGCGCGTAGCCTCCATTCAACAGCCTCACCAGGCTGGAATTTACGTGGCCTTCCACGCCCTTCCCACATTTTCTCTTTTACTTTCATTGCTATAGATCTCGCAAGCGATACATCGTCAGTCTGAGAGACAAAGCCTACCGAACTTACATATTAGGAATATTCCCAAAAACTTTTAACAGTGTGACATGTGTCACGGTTTTTTTTTTTTAGGGTCATGGGACAATATCGCGTGCGTAAACAAACACTTATGCACAAACACATTGTTTACTTCCGGAGAAAACAAGCATGTCCACACAAGGTAATGCCCTTAAAGTCGTGAAGGGATGGGCGGTAGCGTCTTTATTTCGTAAAGCTCGTGAGAATCACCAGATTAGAAAATTCATTAAAAATGGAGGGTTAATTTTAATTTCACTTATGGTCGCACATCCGGTTTTGGCAGGCGGCACTGACTTACTGGCTACCCAAAACGCTACCGTCAATTCAACCTTCGGTTCCGGCTCATCTCTTGTAAAATGGTTTTACATAGCCGAAATTATCATGGGCCTATTTATTTACATTAAAGTGCGCTCACCACTGGTATTTGTCGGTATCGTGTTGTGTATCATTTTTACTCGCATCGCTTTCGGTATTGCGAGCTAACAATGAATGGGGAAGAAGATAAATACCACTTCCCGGAAACTCTCAATCAGCAGGAACGTTATTTCGGTCTTCCACTTGATGAGGTTCTTATTGTTGCCCCTTTAATTATTCTGGGGGTTCTTAACGATATGTCACTGGAACTTTCCGTTGTAGCGGGTCTGCTGTGGGCGCTAATCAGGCATCTGAAAAAAGGGCAGGGGTCGTACTGGTTGCTCAATTTTTGCTACTGGCATCTACCTTCCTTGCTATTCAAAATTACTTTTCAACAAATACCTGATTCTAGTTTCCGACACTGGAGAGCTTAACTAATATGAAGCTTAAAATTAAAGGCGAGCGCGATAAACAACTCCGTTATGCGTTTATTGCTCTGGCTTTATTGCTTCTTCTCAGCGCCGTGGGAAATGTTCTGACGGGGTCTCTTGCGTGGTATTTCGCCACAAAACAGAAAACCATCACCACACCCATGTCATTCAACCAACCATTTACTTCTGATGCCTCTGGTGCTGACGCCACTGGAATGACCATGTTCGCCGCAGCCTTTATTTACTGGCGACTGAATGTCAGTCCTGAAAACGTTGATAACAACCAGAAAATGCTTCTCGGTTTCGTCCCATCCGCCGAACGGGATGAACTGAAGAAAGCACTGGATATTGAGGCTGAACGTATCAAGAAAGGCGGAATCACCACCCGCTTTGATACAAAGGAAATCAGGGTAATGAATGAACCTGGCGTGGTCGAGTTCAGCGGAACGCTGAAGTCCTCCACAACCAACGGCGCTATCACCACACCGCTAAAGGACCAGGAAAAAACCTACCGACTGAAATTGAGTTATATCGAAGGACTGGTAAATCTTCACCTGTTCGAAGAACTTCAGTCGGTCACCACCACTAACTGACAGGACTGCCAATGAAAATCCGTATTTCACCGGCAGCTGTTGCTGTGTTACTGGCAACGGGACTTTTTACCAGCGGCCTTCGGGCCGCTTCCGCCCCCGCAGCCATTCCGTTTGAGAACGACGCCGCCTTTAATGTCACTCTCAGCAATACCAATCCCAGCAAGGTTGTTATTAACGGAGAACTGATTACCAGCATCAGCGGACCATCCGGTGCCTATGACCAGAGCCAGACAGATGACGGCGCCCTTATTCTTTCACCACTAGTCGGGCAAAACTTCACTGTCTTCATTCAGACTGACCGGGGTTCCTCTCTGAGCCTCAATGTCCGGCCCCAGCCAGGAAACGGTAAAACACTGCGATTTACCCCCATATCTCCACCGCTGCGTAAAAACAATGATGCGAAAGCGTGGGAGGAAGGGCAGAGCTATGAAAAAACTCTCGTTTCCCTGTCACGTATTATTGTTAACGGCGACGTTCCTGATGACTACCAGGAATATCCGATAAGTCGTATGCCAGCATATAACCCAGGCACATCGGTACACCTTGTTCCTGAACGCCAGTTTGTGGGAAACCATCTGCGAATAGTGCGCTTCCGTATGTCCAATCCCGGCAGTATTACTCAGAATCTGCGTGAACGTGACTTCTGGCGTAAAGGGGTCAGGGCTGTGATGCTCTCCCGGCATCAGCTGTACGCCGGTGGAGAAGGATATGCCTGGGTTATTTTTTCAGATGACGGAGAACCGCGCTCATGAGTCTGAATGAAAATCTCAAAACCCGACGCAGACAGATTACTGTTCTGGCGGCCGTCATTGCCTCCGGGGCTGCTCTGGCTGGAGGGGTTTACGGGTATGGGCAATATCAGGAAAAACAGAAAGCACCGCCACCCGCTGCCGTGCCAAATATGACGGGCGTGGTTACAGCCTCATTCAATGAAAAGGTCAATGATGCCGCACTGGCACAGCAACAGGCCAAAACGTCTGCGCTTGAGCAGAATGTCAACATGCTGTCACAAAAGCTTGACCAGAACATACTTAATACAGGCCAGAAGCTGGCTGAAAAGGATGCTGAAATACAGCGTCTGACTGACCTGTTAAACCAGAAAGCCTCCGGCAGCAATTCGACCAGTGGCCAGCAGACACCACCTGCTGACCAGAACGGAACACCACTTCCTGGTCCTGTTGCTGCCGGTCAGGCCCGACCGCCAGAATATTCTGTCACCCCAACAGGCACGCCGTCCGCCAATGGCGCTGTTCATGCTGGTCAGGGGGCAGGGTTTTATCCAGGAGGTTCAGGCCAGCGGGTTATGGGGGGACTTACCACCTCAAAATTCACTTATGAAAGTCTGAAAGAGAAACCAACAAAACTACCCTGGATCCCGTCAGGTTCTTTTTCTGAAGCCATTATGATTGAAGGTGCTGATGCTAACGCCAGCGTGACTGGTCAGCAGAATACCCGTCCAGTCACCTTCCGGTTACTTGGCAATATCCAGATGCCCAACAATAAAGAATACAGCGCCGATGGCTGTTTTGTTGTGGGTGAAATCTGGGGCGATATTTCCAGTGAGCGTGGTGAGGTACGGACTAAATCGATCAGTTGTGTACTGAAGAATGGAAAGCATATCGATATGGAGTTTGACGGTCATGTCAGCTATCAGGGCAAAGGAGGTATCCGGGGAAAACCGGTTATGCGTAACGGTATGATTGTGGGTTATGCAGGTGCGGCTGGTCTGCTTTCCGGTTTCGGTGAGGGGATTAAATCTGCTGCCACGCCGTCTGTGGGGCTTGGAGCTACTGCCGATGTTGGTGCCGGTGATGTGTTTAAACAAGGGTTCGGTGGTGGGGCAAGCAAGGCTGCTGATACGCTGAGTCAGTACTGGATTAAGCGAGCCGAACAATACCATCCGATCATTGATATCGGTGCAGGTAACCAGGTCACAGTGGTGTTCCAGAAAGGTTTCCGCCTGAAAACGCTGGAGGATGCGGAAGAGCAAAAAGCGAAGGAAGCCCTGCAGAATGCTGCAAATTCAACACAGAGTGAAGCCGCGCCTCAGTCCGTCAGCCAGACCACCTCAAACAGCACGGCTTCAGTGGGGAATATTAACCCGGATGACGTGTTACGACAGGCCAGCCAGTTGCGTCTCGGCGACACGATTAACTGAGGTGGATGATGAATGATAACGACAGGTTGTTTAACAAGATTGGCGTGGATATACGGATGTGGCGCGACAATGCTCATCCTCCACGCATCACGTGGATTTGGATACTGTCAATTACGTTCAGTCTCCTCAACGCAGGTGCATGGATTTATGTATATACATACTGGTGGTCATCCTGGTGGTTTCAGTGTACTGCCATCTTTGTTGGCATGTGCCTTTTCCCTTTTCTGTTTATGAAAATTTTTGGCACTCTTCCTGGTTCCTGGCCTGAAGTACTGGACAGTAAACTGGCCATATATAAGCCACTGAACATCGGTGCGTGGCAGTGGCTACAATCCACGGTTACCGAAAGAAAGGAGCTTTCTCTGGATGTTATTCAGCAGTGGTATGAGGCAGAAAAAAAATACCGGTATGAAATAACATCAGGAAAATCCACGAAAACATGTCACTTCCGGTTCATTCAGAACATCCCGGACAGCAACGGCGAGGGGAGCGGGGGGCGTGAACGTTAATATACTCTGTGGACTCCAGCCACACTGATTTTCATCCTCAATTACTTCCATTAGTACCTAATAATTTATCGGAGTTACCCCATGAAAAAACTGATGGGCGCTGCACTGCTGTGTAGCGTACTGACCGGCTGCGCCGGTATGAATTCTGATTTTGACTGTAATAAAACCGCGACCGACCAGTGCCTCACAACCGGGGAGGCAAATAAACTGGCCGCCCAGGGCAAAAGCCTTGACGACCTCACTGCGGATAAAGCTGCAAAAAAGCCTGCGGGTGAAACCCTACCGGCACTGCGCAATGTGGCTCCTGTCGTTAATACGTCACGTCCTGTTTCAGTCGCAGCAACCGGATCTCCCAGTTCTAAGTTAATCGCGCCACGTCCTCTTGCTGCTGTACCAGCAGGAACGATGCAGACCGGAGTGACTCCGCGTATTACTTCTTCAGCCGTTGGGCAGTCAGTACCTGTCAATACGGCAGGACGGGTTCAGGCGCAGCGTATACCGGACGCGACCCAGCGTCTGTGGATTGCACCGTGGGTGGATACCGATGACAACTTCCATCAACCGTCCGTGGTCGAGTTTGTGAAAAACAAATCGCACTGGGATGAAAGCTACCGTGTTATCGGGGAGGGGGGCGAATGATAAGTTTAAAAGATGATCCCACTTCCCCAGATATGACACTGCTGGCCGAAGGGAGGGTGTTAAACAATTCCGGATATCGAATGGAGATGAGTGTCGATGGGCCTGTGTGTTTCAACCTCACTGAAGAGGCCCGGCTGCGCCGTCTTGAGCTGATCCGTTCTGTTGTGGAGGGGCGAAAATGAGCAGTGTTCTGGACACTCTGATGGGTTTGATTGAAAGAGGACAGCACAAGGATGGAGCAGCAACTGCTCGCGCTAATCTTGAGCAAACATGGGATTACCCCTCCCTCGTTGCCAGCCTGCCATACCGTTATTACGATGATAAAAATGATCTGTTCATTAATACGGGTACGGCCGGATTTGTTCTTGAACTGGCCCCGCTACCGGGGGCTAATGAGCAGGTGATGGCGGCTCTTGATGACATGCTGCGTAAGAAACTGCCTCGTAAAACACCTGTCACCGTTATTTTGACTGCAAGTAAATGTGTGGGTGAGCGCATTGCGGCTGGCGTCAGTACCGACATGTGGAAAGGCCAGATGGCCGATCACCTGAATAAAATCACCCGTGCCTTCTGGGAGAAATCAGCTTTACACGGTCTGGCAAACAAGCGTGAATACCCGCTTTACCTGCGTAATTACCGGATATTTATTGTCTATGGTAAAGCCGTTAAACGATTTTCTCAGCAGGTGATGGATGAGCTGGTTCAGTTGCGCAACACCATTCGTGTTTCTCTGGGGGCGGCTCGTATTGATTCCATCAATACTGACGTGAACGGTTTCCTGTCAGTTATGCGTGAAATGGTGAACTACCGTCATGAGCAGGTTATGACGTCTCCGGGCGACTATAACGAGGATGAATTGCTCAATCGTCAGGTGGTTGACCCTTCCATTGACTTTGAAGTTCATCCTTCACATTTACGTATTGAATTACCTGAAAAAATTGAAACGGACGGTACACGGCTTCCGGCATCAGCTTGTCGTATCGTAAACATGCAGCTGAGCAAGAATCCACGTCGCTTTGCGCTCTGGCAGGGGGCGGATAACCTGCAGAATATCCGCTTCCCGGACCTCGGCATTCCTTGCCCGTTTATGATTACCTGGACAACCGAGCTCGAGGAGCAGACAGCAAGTCAGAGTGAGGCCTTCCGCAAGGATACGGATCTGTCCAAAAAAGCAAACTCAGCCTATGGTGCTTTGTTCCCAGGAACCAAAAAAGCAGCAGATGAATGGCGTAAAACCCGTGAGCAGCTGTCCACCAATGAAATTGCACTTTGCCGCACGTATTTCAACGTGACGTTGTTTACACCAGATAACAATACAGAAGCACAGAAATGTGAACTTGCTGCCGTGAACGTCTTTCGTAAAAACGAACTGGAAATGGTCACGATTCAGTACCAGCAGATGCGTAACTGGCTGGCCAGTTTCCCGTTCGTTATGCAGGAGGGAATGTGGGAGGATCTTAAAACGACGGGTGCCACATTACGTGGAAAATCATGGAATGCGGTAAGCCTGATGCCTGTGGTAGCCGAACGTCAGTTGTCACGTGGAGGAATGCCGCTGCCGACCTATCGCAACCAGGTAGCCTTCTTCGATATGTTCGACGAAGAAAATGGCAGTACCAACTTCAACATTGCTGTCACGGGAACATCTGGTGCTGGTAAATCATTCCTGACACAAAGTATTCTCCGCGATGTGCTGAACGCAGGTGGATTTGGCTGGGTTATTGATATGGGTGACAGCTACAAGAACTACTGCCTGCAGGCCGGTGGTGTGTATCTGGATGGTGCTCAACTTCGTTTTAATCCGTTTGCCAACGTCAGAGACATCAAGCTTTCAGCAGAAGGGATTGTTCGACTTCTTGCGGTACTGGCAAGCCCGACCGAACCACTGGATGTCGTTTGTGAAGCAATACTGAAAAAAGCGGTCATGCACGCCTGGGAACAAAAGCAAAACCGGGCACGTATAGATGATGTTTATAACTATCTGACCAGTGAGGATGTTAATACCGCGTTTGCAGACAAACCGACCATCATTGCCCGAATGGCTGAACTGGCCATGTTGCTGGAAACCTACTGTACCTGGGGGGCTGATGGCGAATACTTTAATGCCGACAAACCTACTCTTGATGACGAAACCCGTTTTGCTGTGCTGGAGCTTCTGAGTCTGGAAAACAAGCCGAAGTTACTTTCCTCTATCCTGTTTTCTCTCATCCTCGCGATTCAGGAAAAGATGTACCACAGCCCGCGAGATCTCAAAAAAGTCTGCATTATCGACGAAGCCTGGCGACTGCTCGGTGGTTCTAATCCTCATGCTGCCCGCTTTATCGAAACTGGTTACCGTACTGTTCGCCGACATCGTGGTGCATTCATTACGATTACTCAGGGCATCAAAGACTTCAGTGCCGGTAAGGAAGCTGAAGCAGCATGGAACAACAGTTCGACCAAAATCACGCTGCTGCAGGATACGAAGGCATTCAAACAATACCTTTCCGAAAATCCGGATCAATTCTCGGACATGGAAAAGGAAGTTATCCGTGGTTTCCAGCCGGCAATTCAGACCGATTACAGTTCATTGCTTATCAGTGCCGGCGAATACAGCTCCTTCCATCGGTTGTTTGTTGATCCTGTTACTCGCGCCATGTTCAGTTCCCGTGGTGAGGACTTCGCATATATGCAGAACGCTCAGAAAGCAGGGGCCACATCAGAGGAGGCCGCCTATTTGCTGGCAGAGAGGAAGTTTGGAGACGAACTTCATGAACTTGAAGAATGGGTGGAAGCGGCATGAGTGACAGTAACGAAAAACCGTTCAGCGGCGGCACAGTGCGACACGGCGTAACAATGTCGGGCTGGCTTAGTTCCAGGAGTGTAAAACTTGCTGCCTGTGTGCTGGCCTCTCAGATGGTGCTGACAGGAATAACAGGGGCTTACATAAAACTCACAGCCCCGGAAATTGTGGTTTTCGACATGAAAGGCACGATCGACCTTTTCATGCAGCAGTCAGCACAACTGCAGCTCGATGAGGACAAGGCGAAAGCACTGACAAGCCGTTTCAACACGGCGATGTCCGATAGCCTGAATGAGTGGCAAACCTCGCATAACGCTATCATCCTGGTGAAACCTGCTGCTGTCAGCCCGTTACCGGATATCACGACCGAAATCCGTAGCGATATCGCCCGCCGTACTCAGGAGGGACAGTGAATAAACGATTTGCACTGACAGCCCTGGTACTACTGGCTCTGTCAGCCAGTAGCGGTGCGAAAGATCTCGGTACCTGGGGAAATGTGTTTGAACCTGCCGAACAGGACATGCTGGATTTTATCCAGAACCGTCTGAAGGGGATGGAGCAGAGCGGTGAACTGGACAAATTGCGTGCAGAAGCCGTTGACCGGGTGAAGAAGAATGCCGTCCGGCCACCTGCTGTCAGTGGACTAACCAATGCTGAAAAATACCGCAGCTTTGCATTTGATCCCACGTTTACCGTCCAGGAAACCGTGACGGATATGCAGGGAAATGTTATTGCGCGCAAAGGGGAGCAGGTGAATCCACTGGATAAAGTTCCTTTCAATCAGGTTTTGTATTTTATCGATGGTGATAATAAAGATCAGATGGAATGGGCCAGAAAGGAGATTGCCGGTAAGACGAACGCGAAGGTAATTCTGGTTAAAGGCAATATTAAGAATACCAGCGATAGCCTGAATGAACGTATTTACTTCGACCAGTCAGGAACCCTCACGCGGAAATTTGGCTTCTCAAGCATCCCTGTTCGAATTTCGCCCGATGGCCGTGTACTGAAAGTGGAAGAAATTCCGGTATCAGGAGTAAAAAAATGACCGCAACAACGTTAGGTGATTTGTTTCCCGAAATGCGCACTGTCGTTACCTCACGCGAAAGACAGCGTAATTTCCCCCGTAAACTCCCCGGCAAATCTGTAAATAAGCACAACCGTCAGGGAACGGCAGACAAACTTAAGGCTTTATATCCGGAGATTGCCTCCTGGAGTCCGGTACTGGTGACGAAGGCATGGTTTAACTGGCTAAGAGCAAATCAGATGGAGCTGGTCGAACCGGAAAACAGAGATGAGCGTTTTCCTGAATACCTGGTTGCTCTGATGCTATCGCATATGAAGGAGACTGAGTCATGGACATAGAGTGGCCAAAATTTCTGTTTTTGATTATTTTGATCGTAATACTGAACGGCTGCCTTTTTTTCTTTTCGGTAATGAAAAAAGATAGTCAGGACAGAAATGTCATTGTTCCACAGCCCTTTTCCGAGGATGCACCTCCTGTGATGGGGGAGTGGGAAAAATGTGCTTATCCTCTTACTCAGGTGATAGTCAGTGTGAATGCACAACCACACACGATAACTCGCGACCTGGTGTTTTGTCTTGAACGCGCTGCCGACAGTATCACGAACAACGAACTGCCAGTGGATGCTGAAGGATGCCATTATCGTGGTGATTATGGAAATACCGGTTTAACATTTCCTGAATACTCTGCTCACTGGCATGTGCACGTTCGTTTGTGCTTTGACCCCCCCGGTTTTTTCCCGGATGCAGCGGGTTCTGCGTTACCCCCCTGGATCAAAATGGCTGGCTATCTTGCTGAAGGGAGTCTGGCCCGCCATATCGTCGTTATTGTCCAGGGAACGCGGCAAACTTCTCGTAAATCACTTTCCCGGTATCTCATTAAGGCTGCGAACGCAATCGCCACCGGCGCGACCGAGGACGCTGAGTCTGACGATGATTACGGCTACGCATTTATTGTCGTTCAGCCAACACCACTCTGACGATTTACCCCACTTGATATCAACATGTCTGGCATCTGGACGTCGCTCTGCGCTCAGCCAGCTCCCCGTTTTTGTTTAACCCAGACAAGGTAACTCCATGAAAAAAGACCCTGAATGTGAAAAGGGCCGGAATAATACTATCTCGTCACTACGTCATGATGAAGGCTCAGCCAGATGGCTGGATGAGATCCTCAATGAGAATCCGCTCTACAAACCTTCTGCCGTAATGCGTGGTGGCATTCTTGCCCTGTATGAAATGACACAGGAACAGCGACTGGCCATCATTATGAAAGCGGCCGCCAGTGCTAAAAACCACTGATATTTTCCAGCCCCAGCAGCTCTGATGGTGGCACATCCGGAGATCCCCATGACCTACTCTGAACCTGTAAAAGCGGTTGCAGTGATCCGTGACCATAACGGATTCTGGACTCACCCACACTACTTTAAGCCTTCATGTGATGAGGCCTCCCAGGCCGATTTCAATGAATGGTTACGCATGAATCAACTTGTCTGTGCACTTCGCTGGCTGGAAAACGATGCGCCTCCGCAGGTTATTGAAGCCTGGGAAAACGGAGCATCTGATATCAGTGAATGGCAGCCTTCTGTTCCTTCAGAAGATGGCTGGTTTATTGGTTCAATACATGACACTGAAGACGGTCCGGTTTGTGTGTGGCTTCGGGGGAGAGCATGAGGCGCTTTGTCTGGTTCGCCACATTACTTCTGGTGCTGGTTTGTACACCGTCTCAGGCTTTTGCCTCCAGTAATGCTGGTGAGGGGCGATGGGTAAATCCAATTTCCGATATCTGTTGGAAGTGCATGTTCCCGATGTCAATTGGTAACATCAAGCTCGCCTCCGGTCCGCTGCCTGACACCAGTAATCCCGCGTCTCCCATACAAATTTGCCCTGTTGGAATCCTCTACCGTATTGGGCTGGCGATTGGATTCTGGGAACCGATGGCGATGGTTGATGTGACCCGTGAACCTGGCGTTATGGTGAACATGGGCGGATTTAAAATTGATCTCGGTCGGACAGGAACAGGAACTGCTGGTCAGAGTGACCGTCCTGCTGCAGGCACGTTCTACCATGTCCACTGGTACAAATACCCTCTGATTTTCTGGCTCAACATTATTACCAGTCTTGGTTGTCTGCAAACAGGGGACCTGGATATCGCTTACCTCTCTGAAATTGACCCGTTATGGAATGACAGCACGCTGTCCATGATGATTAATCCGGAAGCGTCGCTTTTCGGTAATCTGATTGCACAGGCGGCCTGCGCTGCGGATTCTGTGGCCAGCGCTGCCGGGCGCCCTCTGGCCCCTTTATTCTGGTGTGCAGGTAGTCAGGGATCGATGTATCCGATGACAGGTTTTACCAGCGGTGAGTTTTCCCCTCTGGAATCATCACTTCTTGTCAGTGAGCGTATGGCGTTCAAGATGCATCGTGAAGGCCTGGTCTGGAATTCCATTGGTGCAGATAACGCCGTCTGTAATCAGTATCCGTCTCCCATCATTCCGAAAGACCGCTGGCGTTATCAGATGGTGAACATGTTCCCTGAGAGCACAAATTGCCATGCGTTTGGTGCTACCACTCAAACCTGGGGGATTAAACATAATTCCCCAAACTCGAAAAAGAATTTCGGTTACCTCTTCTGGCGCAAGCGTAACTGCGTTTTTCTGTAAGGAATAAACAATGAAAACATTAAAGTGCCGGGTGCTGCTTTCCTGCACTCTTATATTCTGCACCCCGTTTGTATCAGCCAGTGAGCAGTCTGCTGTGTCCGTCAGGGATATGTCGTGGATCAAACAGCAACAGCAGGAGCTGGAAGTATTTAAACAGAACCTTCAGGGCCAGACATTGCCCCTCCCAATCGAGCAACAGAAACAGATTAACCGTCTTCAGGAGGATATTAACCGTCAACAACAGGCCAGCCAGAATGTGGAGAAGCGTACTTTCCCCGCCATCTATTTTGTCAGTCTGGGCCTGCCCCGTGAGGGGTTGTTACCCATGCTTCGTGATGCAAACCGTTATGGCATTCCCGCTACTCTTCGCGGGTTGGTTAACAACGATATGCGTCAGACCGCTGCGACGATATTTGAACTGGCTAAAGAAGATAAAAATATTGGTGTGCAAATAGATCCGACACTGTATTCCGAATACCGCATTACCGCCATACCTGCTCTGGTAGTGACCTGTCCGGGACATTTTGATGTGATTCGCGGCAGTCTTCCTCTCAGACAGGCCCTGGAAAGAGTGGCTGAACGTGGAGACTGTGCAGCAACAGCAAAACGGTTGTTGAAGGAGGGAGAATGAGAGCATTTTGGGGAGGGCTGATACTCCTTTTGCCGTTACTGGCCGTGGCTGATACAACCAGCGATGCTTTTAATTCTGGGGCTGAATTTGGAAAAGGAAATAAAGGGCAGGGAACTAATAGCCTGAATAATCCGGATTCAGTAACAGGAAGCATCCCTGGATATACATCAAATCCACCTGAAACAGGGTATTACGGCGGAATAAACGGAGATGATGGTGGACTTGTCAATAAGGGCATGGAAGGGTTATTGAACAGTAATGCTGGTCAGGCAGTTATCGATGCCGGAACAAAAAACCCGTTACCGGTTATCGATCCTAATGCTCCTTTTATTACAGCAGGTAAGGATGCAGAATCAAATGCTGACGGAATGATCAACGGAACCGGAAATCCTCAACAATGTCAGGAAACGAACGTTTCAAAGTCTGAATTCGAGAAATACACCTGCGAGCGTGACGCCTGGATAGAACAAAGCTGTAGCCGTACTGCAAAAATTGTAATTGAGGGGGATTCCACCTGGGAAACTCAGACGTTGCAATACGAACTCTACGATATACCCATGCAGGAAATTAACGGACGAAATATCGTCACCATCGTTCCCCAGGTGAGCGGGGAAATTATTCAGGCCACTTATTCATGGCAAAATAACACCGGAAATAAACCCCGTTTCTTCATGAATGTTTCCATTCTGGGGGCAGAAATTCCCTGGCACAATAAAGGCAATTACCAGAATGTCAGCTTCACACCCGTACCGGCGACGCTGACCGCCGGCGTTGCTTTTACGTCATCTCATCCGCATGAACTCAGGGACGGTTCGGGCCGACAGAAATTTTATAGACATGTCCCGATGTCTATCCGTCTGGTTCTGCGGGTGAAGAAAAATAACAGCGTACCAAAAGTGGAATGGACTGAATCCTGTGGATTTCAAAAGAGCAGAGGTGTGCTTGCAGCCAAAAGCGCTCCTGTCTTTGTATCCAGCGTCTGCTCAGAGGCCGGAGGATACAGACCTGTGACTATAGATGGTGTTGTCCAGCAGGTGTGGAGTGATTGTTGGGAGTATCTGGATCAGTATCTGGTTCAGTCAGGTTCAAATGGTACCTGCGAGCCACTGATGAATGATCCAGCGTGTACCGTGACGGGAACGCAGTGTCTGACTCAAAACGGAAGTTATTGCGAGCATGAGAGGGTTAACTACGAATGTCAGCGTAAGTTCACTTCAGGTGGAATTATCTGCGGTGGTGAATACTTTTGTAAAACGGGGGACTGCAGTGACACGGATGGCGCCGGGGACAGTGGTTTTGACGAGGCAGTGTCAAAACTGGCTGGACTGGCATCTGCGGCAGATGATGTTAAAAAGGGTCAGAATGCAATGGATGTCAGGGCATTTACCGGGAAAGTGACCAGTTGCCGCAAAGCTATTGCCGGCTTTTCTAACTGCTGTAAAGACTCCGGATGGGGCCAGGATGTAGGGCTGTCGGCTTGTAACAGTGAAGAACTGGCGCTGGGTAAAGCAAAAGCGAAAAAGATTACGGTCAGTCTTGGTGAACGCTGCGATCGTGAGGTTCTGGGTGTTTGTCTTCAGAAGAGTAAAGTTTACTGCGTGTTCGAGGGAAAACTGGCTCGTATAATTCAGGAGCAGGGGCGTCGCGATCAGCTTGGTGTTGGGTTTGGAAGCGGTAAGAATCCTGACTGTCGGGGAATCACTATCCCGGAATTGCAGAATATTAATTTTGACTTAATTAATTTTTCTGACTTCTACAGTGACCTGATGGATAACCAAAAAATCCCGGATTCATCTGTGATGGTGAAACAGGTAAAAGACCGAATCGCGGCTCAGGTACAGCAACAACAAGGTCAGGGAGGGAAAAAATGAGGCAACTCATAACAGCTCTCCTGGTGCTGACGGTCAGTTTGCCTGCAACAGCAGATGAGATTGTGAAACCGGCAGCTCCCTTTACCGGCTGGTTCTGGTACAACGAACCGAAAACCCCGCCTGAAAAGCCACAAAAACAACAACAACCCGCGCCGCCAGTCATTCCTGACCTCAGCAAAATGACTGCCCAGGAACAGGCAAAGGTACTCAGAGGATACACAATGGAGGCGCTTAATCGCGCCATCCTGTATCCGACAAGGGAAAATACAGCCACATTCCTGCGTTGGCAGAAATTCTGGACTGACAGGGGATCAATGTTCAGCCAGTCTTTTGCGGCTGCCCAGTTGAGTCATCCGGATCTCGATTACAATCTTGAGTATCCGCATTACAACAGTATGGCTCCGTTTGTTCAGACGCGAGATCAGCAGGCACGGCAGCACGCGGTAGCTGAGATGTCACAACAGTATGGCCTCTTCTATTTTTACCGTGGCAGCGACCCCATTGATGTACAGATGGCCGGTGTTGTTGCTGATTTTGCTAAATCCAATGGAATATCACTGATCCCCGTATCGGTGGATGGACAGGTTGCAGCCTCCTTACCACAAAGCCGCCCTGACTCAGGTCAGGTCCGTTCTATGAACATTACGCATTTCCCGGCACTGTTTCTGGTTGATCCCAAGAAGAAAAACTATCGCGCATTGTCCTACGGCTTCATGACGCAGGATGAACTTGCCAAGCGCTTTCTTAATGTATCCAACGGGTTCAGACCCGCCTCTTAAGGATTTTCCCGTGAATAAATTTGCATATATACGTGCCGCGCGCACGTTGCGGCGTGTCGCATTTTTTTCTCTGGTGACGGCGCCCTCTCTGGTGCTGTTTTTCCTGTTTATCACACTTTCATTTAACAACTCGATTGCCGGCAGCTTCCTTTCGACTGCCCGGTCCCTTATCGCTGATGCTCCGGATGGGATGGTCAATATCTCTGTGTGTGACAAACCGAAGATATCTCACGATGACTTACCTGATGAACGGGCCATTCCATCCCTGTCCGCAGAGGATAACGTTCTGCAACAGTCTTCACCGATGTTTTTAGCAACATGCCTGACCGGACGGAAATCAGCCTCCGAATGGCAAAAGGAAACTGATAGCACCATACGACAACTGTATCTGCTGTCTGTGGTTATGGGGTTATTTGTCTCGTGGTTATTCAGTGGCGCGCTCATCCCTGCTCGTTCTATCTTCAGGAGAATGAAATCATGAAATCATGCTTTGTGAGACTGGTTCATCTCCTGTGGTGGGGTGTGGCAGCAAAGTGCCTGGATTATCTGGTTGCAGCGCCGGTGACATTCACCCAAAACCTGTTGATTTGGACCTGTTACCTGATGTGGGCACTTGCAGTGACACTCATGACAATCGCATGCGTACATGAATGGCAAACTGAAGATTGTAACCTTTCAAATAAGGGAGGTACTGCATGATCGGTAAAGTCGCCGCCAGCCTGTTGATGGTGTTTCCCCTGATAACCAGTGCCAGTGTTCGGGATGAACTTGCCGCAATGGATGAGGCTAAAATAAATTCTCCGGAAGTTGTTGCCCTGACAAAACAATCTCCCGGGACGAAACTCAGTCTGATGACATTACCTGACGGTCGTCAGGTTAATATGAAGGACTATGCGGTTGTATTGTTTATGCAAGCACATTGTCAGTACAGCGCAAAATTCGACCCTCAAATCAAAGAATGGGCCGATCAGCACGATATCAAAGTTTATCCTTATACGCTCGATGGAGGCGGTGATCCGTCATACCCCTCGCCAATGATACCACGCAAGACAGACCCTGCTTCCCCTATAGCAGATGAGATTGTCACCTTCTTTGGTAACGGTCTGCCGATTGCCACACCGACGGCCTTCATGGTGAACGTCAACACGCTCAGGGCTTATCCACTAACGCAGGGTGTGATGGATATTCCTGTTCTTGAAAGTCGGATGGCCAGCCTCATACAAGCTGACCTCGACAATGTTGATCCGAAAACGCTGCCCCCCATGCCGGCAAGTGCGCAGGTCACTCCTCAGTAATAAAACCGGACTACAAAATGACTACACATTCGTATGCGTTCTCGCGTACCGAGCGCGTCTGGCTTCTTTTCAGCGTGACGCTGCTGGTATCCGCGACAATTTATGGCTTCCTGGTTGCCCGACTTGCAGGGGGGCTTTCAAAATCTGAGCTGAGTACCTTTCTGCAGGACATACCGGTACTGCTCTTAATCTCACTGAGCACAGGTTTTATGGCTTGTACTGCCGGACATTATGCGTTGCGGATTTCGCTTCAGAAACCAGCTTTCAGGAGGCATGGGCATGATTAAGTCGCTGGCAGTAGCCACAGGTATTTTTTTTATGGGCCTGTCAGTATCCCCTGTCCGGGCCGATGTAAATGGTGATCTGAACGGATTTTTTGGCAGTCTGGGGTACAGCGGAAACGTCTCGCAGGCGCAGGCATGGCAGGGACAGGCTGCGGGTTACTTTTCAGGTGGTTCGGTGTATCTGCGAAATCCGGTTAAAAACGTACAACTGATTTCGATGCAGTTACCCTCCCTCAATGCCGGCTGCGGTGGAATTGATGCCTATCTTGGTGCATTCAGCATGATTAGCGGTGAAGAAATTCAGCGCTTTGTTAAACAGATCATGAGCAACGCGCTGGGATATGCCTTTGACCTTGCTTTGCAGACGATGGTCCCGGAACTGAAACAGGCTAAGGACTTCCTGCAAAAACTGGCCAGCGATGTGAACTCAATGAATATGAGTTCGTGTCAGGCAGCACAGGGCATCATAGGAGGGTTATGGCCGGTAACACAGGTGTCACAACAAAAGATCTGTCAGGACATTGCCGGTGAAACCAATATGTTTGCGGACTGGGCTGCATCGCGTCAGGGGTGTACGGTCGGCGGGCAGAGCGACAGTGTGACGTCGCGGGCCGGAGATAAGCAGAAAGACCAGGTGTTGAAAAACAAGAATCTCATCTGGGATTCACTCAGCAAAAATGGATTATTGAGTGGTGACCGCGCCCTGAAAGAACTGGTGATGAGTACCGTCGGCTCAATCATTTTTAACAGGAATGGTGATGTCACTATTCTTACGCCGCTGGTTGATAACCGTGACCTGATAAAAGTCCTGATGCGCGGTGGTACAGCGAAAGTATACGGATGTGATGAAGCCTCACTCTGTCTTAATCCGGTCGTCACCAACCTCAGTATTTCTGAATCAAGCGCTCTTGTTACCCTGGTTAAAAACCTGATGATCTCCATGCAGAACAAACTTGTAGATGACAGGCCGTTGACCGACCAGGAAAAAGGGTTTGTGAACACCACGTCGGTCCCGGTACTGAAATATCTGACCAACGCTCAGAGCATGGGAATGAGCGCGACCTATCTGCTGCAGGTGTCGGATTTTATCGCGCAGGATCTGATGATTCAGTATCTCCAGGAGCTTGTTAAACAGGCCAGTATGTCCCTGGCGGGTAAAAATTTCCCGGAAGAAGCCGCCGCGAAGCTGCGTGACAACGTTATTCACGCGCAGGGGCTTCTGGCTGACATGAAACTGCAGTCAGCTGCAGATCAGAATGCGCTGGATGGTATCGACCGCAATATGCAGTACCTGCAACAGCAGGTATCCACCATCGTTTCCGGCTCATACCAGAGCAACTACCATTGGGGTGATCGCTGATGCTTGAGATTTACACCATTTACGGTGGGGGGATGTGGAAAACGGCGCTGGACGCCGTTGTTACTCTCATCGGATCTAGTACATTCAGTACGCTGCTGCGTATGGCGGGAACCTTCGGGGTACTGGCTGCGTTGATCATGTTTATCAAACAACGTAACCCGATGTTGTTTGTGCAGTGGCTGGCTGTTTTCATGATTATTACCACGATTTTGTTAGTTCCGAAGCGTTCCGTTCAGGTGATCGATATATCTGATCCTGCAGCTGTCTGGAAAACCGATAATGTTCCGGTTGGACTGGCTGGTATTGCCTCTCTGACGACAAGTGTCGGCTATAAGATGACTTCGTTATACGATTCTCTGATGGCTCGCCCGGACTCAGTAACCTACAGCAAAACGGGGATGCTTTTTGGTTCACAGATAGTGGCCGAAACAAGTGACTTCACGACACAGAACCCGGAACTGGCACAGATGCTGCCGGATTATGTGGAAAACTGCGTAATTGGTGACATTTTGCTGAACGGGAAATACACCGTGAATCAGCTGCTTAACTCGTCCGATCCGCTGGCGCTAATCACCAGTAACCCAAGCCCGTTGCGTGGAATATTTAAAACATCCTCCACAACGAGGCAGTTTATAACCTGCCAACAGGCAGCTGCGGAAATTAAAACGCTGGCCAACGTTGAAGCTAATCCTGGCAGCGCCACGTTTACCTGGCTGACGCAGAAGATATTCGGCAATAAAATCAATGGAGCAACACTGCTTTCCAGTGCGATGGGGGACAGCTACGGCTTCTTTTATGCCGGAGGAATGACTGCCTCGCAGATTATGAAGAACAATATCACCAACAGCGCGATACGACAGGGAATTAAAGGGTTCGCAGCCCGTTCGTCAGATACCGCAAACTTGCTGAATCTGGCGACAGAGAATGCGGCCACTAAGCAACGGCTCAGTTGGGCATCAGGGAACGAACTGGCAACACGCACACTGCCATTTGCTCAATCACTGCTGATGTTGATCCTGGTGTGTCTTTTCCCGTTAATGATTGCTTTAGCGGCCACTAACCACGGTGTATTCGGCCTGAATACACTGAAAATATACGTGAGTGGTTTTATCTATTTCCAGCTATGGCCAATCATGTTCGCCATCCTTAACTACGCCTCAAATTACTGGTTGCAGTCGAAAACTGGAGGGACGGCACTCGTCCTCTCTAACAAAGATATTGTGGCGTTACAGCATTCGGATGTGGCAAATCTGGCCGGATATCTTTCACTCTCGATTCCTGTTCTCTCGTTCTACCTTACCCGGGGAGCGGCGGCAATCGGATCACAGGTTGCAGGAGGTATGCTTAGTTCGGCGGCCTTCACGGCTGCAGGTGTATCTTCCACGACTGCAGATGGAAACTGGTCGTTTAACAATATGTCGATGGACAACGTAAACCAGAACAAAATGGATACAAACCTGGTACAACGTCAGGGCCAACAGACATGGCAGGCTGATAATGGTTCTACACAGACAATGACTGCCGGTGGCCATACTGTTATTGATGGCTCTGGTGCTATGTCTAATCTCCCGGTGAATATGAAACTCAGCCAGCTGGCCAGCAGTGGATTTCAGGAATCGGCGCGTCAATCGCAGGTTCAGGCACAAACTGCACTGGATGGTTATAACCATAGCGTGACCAGTGGCTGGTCCCAACTATCTCAGTTGTCTAACCAAACGGGTACCAGCGATAGCCTGAGTTCAGGCAGTGAAAATAGCCTGGCTACGAATGCCACACGTGGCGCAAGTATGATGATGTCCGCTGCGGAGAGCTACGCCAAAGCAAACAATATCTCCACGCAGGAAGCATACAATGAGCTTATGTCAAAATCGGTTGAAGGTAGTGTTAATGCTGGCGTGAAGGGTAAATTTAGTACTGGTGACCAGGCATTTGGCAAAATTGGCAAATGGGCAACAGGGGTTAGCATCGAAGCACATGGTGGAGCTGAAGTTAAAGGCGCCAGTGGTAGTTCTCATGGTACACAAGAATCTAGCTCCAATACGCAAGATCTGCGACATGACAAGAACAGCCAGGCAGTTAATGACTTCCGTCAGGGTATGGATATGGTTACCAGTAGCCGAGTGAGTGATGGCTCAAATCATACGGAGAATGCGGCAACCAGCAATGTTCAACAATTTGCAGCCACGCTTAATGATGCGGAAAGTAAGTATCATCAGTACACAAGCAGTTCAACACAAAGCGATGAGTTCAGCCGTATGGCCACTATTGCACAGAATCAGAGTGCAAGCCTGGATACCAACTACACTCAGGAGTTTGTGGATTGGGCGGCTAATAAGTATGGCGACAAAGCACAGAGCATGCTGACAAGTGCCCCAAGTGCGCGCGAAGCGGCAATGGAGTTTGTGAATGAACGTCTGAAACCTGAAATTACCGGAGATTATCAGCAGGGTCGTTCAGACCTTGTAACCGGTTCAGAGCATGAACCATTCAGTGGTAAACATATTGTGCATCCTGCGCAGAGTAATCAGCAAATGACAGGACCTGCAGATACACAAGGGAGTGGGCATTACAATATGTCAGAAAGTTCAGAAGGGGTAATTAGTGCATCTTCTGGCGACTCACATTTATATGGGAGTAATAGATTGTATGGCGATCAGAACATGCC
The DNA here is from genome assembly GCF_025106035.1 of Citrobacter sp. XY323. Classification (NCBI taxonomy): domain Bacteria; kingdom Pseudomonadati; phylum Pseudomonadota; class Gammaproteobacteria; order Enterobacterales; family Enterobacteriaceae; genus Citrobacter; species Citrobacter sp. XY323. The sequence continues at coordinate 89,616 of NZ_JANYUK010000018.1, read as the reverse complement.
ATTAAGCCAAGATACTTCTGCCCGAGCAAATGAATCGTCCTTAGCAGATTCAGGACATAGTTACAGCGATGGACAGACAATGAGAACAGCTGAGAATCATAGCGGCCATACTAGAAATCAATATGGTGGTGAAGAATACCGTTCAGCCCCAGTCGTTAACAATCATCGTGGTGAAAACCATTCAGTAGGTAGCAGCGAGTATGCCTCTGAAACCAAACAAGTAAGTACGGCGATAAACACCACCGCTGACAGAACTGCCGCGGGCGGGCGTATCACAGGCAATGATATGTCTGATTCTTTCAAGGAAAATCAGGAAAGAGTGCGTGAACAGGCTGGAAAAACTTTTGAGCCTCAAAATGACTTGAAACGTAGGGCTGCGGAACAAAGATCTGATAATCTGCATAATATCAACGATTCTGCTGATGAAATTGCTAAAAAACAATCCACTGTTCAAGCATCCAGTGGTATATTAAAAGACGAGCAAGCAAATGCACAAAGTAAATTCGCTTCAGGCTTTGAGAGTGAAAAGGGGAACCAAAAATTCATTTCTCAAGACGCAAATGACGATGATATAAAAACCAGGCTGAACGAATTACGTAGGCGAGCTGGTTAAAGGGGAAGATATATGGTGATAACACAGAATGATATTAAAAATGATCTTCATATGTTGGTAGGCAGCATTAATGATGGTAGTAAACAATTAGCCAAACCAATAGAGGCATTAAAAATTAGCATGTTATGGCCGTTAAGTAGTGTAGCAGGTTACCTCCTGTCCATGCTTTGGCTTACGATAACTTATCAACCGTATGTAAATCATTTCGATAATGTGGTTACTTTACTTGACAAATATGGATTTGCAATTGGTTTTGGCGCAATAAGTATAGCCTTTTCATTATTCATAGGTTTCGCTTTATACGGACAGGCAATTGCTTATCTATCTTTGGGTAAGGAAGCACGTGATAACTCAATAATTATAGATAAGTTAAAACGCTTAATTTCAAAACTTGGGGTTTTAACATTTATTGCAAATGCTTTGCTTGCTGTAGCTACTATTTTTACTCCTGATTTGTTAGTTGGAGCCCCGTTTATGCTAATGTTTTCGTTCATAGTCATGCAAATGATTATTAGCGCAGAGATTAGCCGCTATGGCTTAGGTGTTGTTTTAGGGAAGATTAAAAAAATAGTTGAAAAATTATAATAAATGACAAGTTATATAGATATAACATCAAAATAATTAATCTTACAAGCAAGGGGGCGGACAGCCCCTTTGTTTTCATAAGGGTGTGATGATTTACTACATCATGTAGTTAAGCTGATAATAGCTTTGTACGAATAACCCCATTAATAAATAACCTTTATCAATTAAGTGTTGGTTGTTATTCATTTTTTCGGTTTTCTTAATAAAGTGCGCTATATCAATGAATTTTTGGATGAAATTCAGGATAAATGATGCGCTGGTAAAACAAACAGGATAAACCATGAAATTAAAACAATATGCAGTTGTAACTTTAGTTGCCTCTACCCTGGTACTTTCGGGCTGTGGAGCCATGTCCACTGCTGTGAAAAAGCGCAATCTTGACGTGAAGACCCAGATGAGTGAAACCATCTGGCTGGAACCATCTTCAGAGAAGACTGTTTATCTCCAGATTCGCAATACGTCCGACAAAGACATGTCAGGCCTGCAGGCGAAAATTACCAGTGAACTGGCTGCAAAAGGTTACCGGGTTTCCAGTTCTCCGGATACGGCCTACTACTGGATTCAGGCCAACGTTCTAAAGGCTGAGAAAATGGATCTGCGTGAATCGCAGGGCTTCCTGAAAACGGGCTACGAAGGAGCCGCGATGGGCGCAGCTCTTGGTGCAGGTATCACAGCGTATAATTCAAGTTCTGCAGGGGCCACACTCGGAGTTGGCCTGGCCAGCGGCCTGATCGGTATGGCCGCTGATGCGATGGTCGAAGATATTAACTACACGATGGTGACCGATCTGCAAATCTCTGAGCGCAGTAAAGCTACTGTTACCACTGATAATGTTGCCGCCCTAAAGCAGGGAACCTCTGGAATTAAGGTGCAGACGAGCACTGAACAAGGGAACAGGGCAAAATATCAGACCCGCGTGGTATCTAATGCCAATAAGGTCAATCTTAAGTTTGAAGAAGCGAAACCGGTACTGGAAGCGCAGCTGGCTAAGTCTATCGCAGGCATTATGTAGACAACTTTAACTAAGTTGTTGCCCTGAATCAGTATTGTCTTTAAGGGAAAAAACATGAATACACTTAAGATTTTTTTAATAGCAGTTTCTACAGCTGTAATACTCTCTGGTTGCTCTGGCCATAAACAAACTGAATATAGTTCAGAAAGAACCGCAGCCGACCAATGTACGGCAGCCATTCAGTCTGCATCAGTAGGGAAAAATGGTAAAACCGAGCTCAAAGCAATCAGAAAGCTCAATTCACTCTACCTCCGTGTCGGAATTACAACCGCACTTGATCAAAAAATAGATTACCTTTCATATGTAGAATCTGAATTTCTGGATAACGGAAATCCAGGTTCAGCCTGGCGTCAGTGTATGCTGGAAAAAGGTTTCACTATAGTCCTTAAGAGTTAGCTACCTGTAACAAGAAAGTCTACCGCACTGACGATGAGATCTCTCATCTCAGGGCGGTAACTGTGAATATCCTCCTCATCAAGCTCATGAAGATAGACCGTCTGAATCAGCTGCGTCATCAGAATATATCGTTCACCATCGATGTTAACGACGGGATTAATCTTGCTCATTCCAGGTAATGACTGGCGCCATCTGACAAAAGGAATGACGACCCGTGTATTGAGATCGATTAACTGATCGGACTGCGCAATGACGAAATACGGATATTCCGGATTGTCCAGTCTTCTGAATACGGTCCCCTGATTCATTTAAAGACTCTCAGTGCTGCACTGCTGCCGGGAATAATATGTTCAGCAGTAAATTTGTTCATAGCATCAATAGCCGCTTTGTTTTCCTGTCTCCATCTGGCCTGACGTTCGGCACGGACCACGTCTTCAAGAGCAGAATTAAGGGCTGCTGAAAGATTGATGTTAAGCATCTTCGCTTCGTCCACCAGGGCGGCATCCAGCGAAATATTGGTGCTTCTTTTGCGCGACCGCATAGTCGTATTCATTGTTAAATCCTCTGCGCATTATGTATGCGCATAAATATAGCGCATTTATGCTCCAGAGCGTAAGTGCCTGCCGTTATTCCTGTGATATTTCGCTTCCTCACATGACTGCACAGGCGCAGTCATGTCTGCGGCGAGCGCTGGAATCTCTTTTTTTAACCAACCGTTTATCTCGTTGCCGTTCTGGCGATGCGATTACTGCCGGGTAAATTCTATGAGCTTTGCAGGTAAAAATCTCACTCAGGGTGGGCAGATGACTGCCTATCGCTGGCGCATGTTCTTTCAGGTCAACAACTGGATAGGATTCTGGATCTTCATCCTTTTTGCTGTGCTGGCAGCCGTCATCTTTTTCTTACGCATACCACAGGAGGTTTTCGATAACGGCTCACTGTGGTGGTTTTCCAGCATTAACAGCAGCTTCATCAACCTGATGCCGCCGGGCACTCCAAAACTCTATGACATCCATTACTGGTATGCCGCCACTCAGACGCAGATGGTTCTGAAAATGACCCTGCCACAGATACTCACAGACCCTTACATGACGGCTATGGGGGAGCAGTTTTTCAATGAACTGCAGTGGGCCGTGCTGGTCAGCGGTGTGTTCAGCATGTGTGTATTCGTGGGCATCGCCTGGTACATTGCCGACATTGGCCGCAAGGAAAGTGAAGACCAGTATATTTCCGGCATGCAACTGACGGAAAACCCGGCCGAGGTGAACCGGCTACTGCGTAAGAGTGGAGAACTGTCCGACTTACGTGTGGGTGAATTACACATGGTCAGGATGGCCGAAGTAATGAACTTCCTGATCCACGGCACGATTGGCGTGGGTAAGTCGACTCTTATTCGCTGGCTGCTGGAGTTCATCCGAAAACGTGGCGATCGGGCCATTATCTATGATTCAGGCTGTACATTTACTGAAACCCACTACAACCCCCGCACTGATTTCATTCTTAACGCTCATGATGAACGCTGCGCTAACTGGGATATGTGGGGAGAGTGTGTTGATGCTGTGGACTATGACAACCTTGCAACGAGTCTTATCCCCGTTGAAGGAGAGTCCGACCCCTTCTGGGTATCCAGTTCCCGGACCATTTATGCTGACCTGGCCATAAGGATGTCTGCTGACCCGGAGCGCAGCATTGAGAAATTTCTCAAGACATTGTTGTCCCTCAGCATGAAAAGCCTGCGTGATTATCTGGCCAACACCCCATCGGCCAACCTGGTTGAGGAGAAAATTGAAAAGACCGCCATATCGATCCGTTCAGTAGTCACCAACTATGCCAAATCACTGCGATACCTGCAGGGACTGGATGACGGTACCAAACCCCCGTTTACCATCCGCGAATGGATGACACAGTCGAAGTACGACAGCAGCTGGCTCTTTATTTCCACACAGGCCCGACACCGCAAAAGTGTCCGGCCTCTGATATCTCTCTGGTTATCACTGGCCACTATGTTTTTACAGAGTATGGGGGAGAACAGCGACCGGCGAGTGTGGTTTATCTGTGACGAAATTCCCAGCCTTCAGCGCATTCCCGAACTGGCAGAAACGATGGCTGAAGCGCGTAAATTCGGCGGCTGTTTTGTCCTGGGAATGCAGAATATGGCACAGATGATCCACGTTTATGGTCGTGAGCTGGCCAAAAGTATATTCGACCTGATGAACACCCGCATGTATGGCCGTTCCCCAAGTGCGGAGATGGCCAAAGTGGTGGAAGAGGAACTGGGGCATCAGCGTAAACGAAAAATTCGTGAGCAGAACAGCTACGGTCTGGATCAGGTCCGTGATGGTGTGTCGTTGGGTAAGGATGAGGTTAACGACCCAATTGTCGATTACGACCAGATTATGCGTCTGCCTAACCTGAGTTTTTATGTCCGTATGCCGGGTGAATATCCGGTTGTCCGACTGAAACTCAAATTCCGGAAGCCGAAAAAACATCAACCCGGGCTGATTGAAAGAAACATTCGCGATGCTCTGAGTCCCGAACTGGAAAAGGTGATTAAAAAAAATGAGCGTGCCGCTTCTGCTGCCGGTCTGACTTTCCCGACCGGGGATGAAATACTGGAAAAGTCGGGTGCTAATACAGCTGCATCCGGAGGCGATACAGGCATTACTTCCCGGCCCTCAGCCATTGTTTCAGAAAAAGAAACGCCACCGGCAGGCGTTACTCCTGTCCGGGCCACAGAACCTGAGCTGAAGCAGGAAGACATTATTTCACCACCAGTGATCCCCGAAAAAAAATCAAGTGTCGTGAAGGTTTCCTCCGTTGAGAAAAATAATGTTTTCCCACTGCCTTTTACCCGGCATGCGCCACAGGAAATACCGACGCCCTCAGTTTCTGTTTCTGCAAATGACTCTCCGTGTTCTGGGGAACCAGCCATTCCAGTTGTGCCCGATCCTGTTGTTCAGGACAGCACTCTGCCGGCGGCATTGCGCAGTCTCCGCCATCGTACATCCGGTACTGAACAGCCTGTTGCCTCAGCCCTGGATATGTTGCAAAAGGCGCGCCAACGGCCTAACGCATCAGGGAGCGATCAGCAGGGAGATGAGAGCGCGGCAGGGGAAACGCTTAACCTGGATGCACGAATCACCCCGAATAGTGATGGGGGAATAACGGTCACGACGTCGGGAAAAACAGCCCGGACAGACACCAGTCCGGAAACACACCAGACGAATAAACGTCTCGCGCAGGACGAAGAAAATATTTTATTGCATCGCAATCCCGACGATCCGGGTTATGGCGAACACGATCAATATTATGACGACAGAGAGCCTGAATTATGATGTCAGTCGCCCCTATTGGCTCGGCAGCCGATGCTGCTGGCTACTACAGCCATTCAGATAACTATTATTTCCTCGGTAACCTGCAAAGCCTCTGGATGGGGGAAGGCGCTGACGCGCTGGGCCTCGATGGTCAGGTCAGGGGAGATGACCTGACAGCCGTACTGGAAGGGCGTTTGCCTGATGGTTCCCGCCTGGGTAAAGAAATTAATGGCAACCATGTACACCGTCCGGGCCACGATCTTACTTTTTCAGCTCCCAAAAGCGTCTCAATACTGGCACTCATTGGGGGCGATAAGGAGATGCTGGAAGCCCATAACCATGCCGTTCGTATTGCTGCAGGTTATGTTGAGAAGCTGATTTCTGCCCGTGATACAAAAGACGGGATCACTTCCATCGTTCATACCGGCAAAATGGTGGCGGCGGCATTCACCCATGATACATCCAGAAATCTTGATCCCCAGCTGCACACGCATCTTCTTGTGGCCAACATGACAGAACAGGATAGTAAGTGGAAAGCGCTGGCCACTGACTATATCCATAATGCCGGTTTTATTGAGACGGTTATGAAAATGCAGGTGACGCTCGGGAAAATATACCGCAGCGCACTGCGAAGCCGTGTGGAGGCGCTGGGCCATGAGGTAGAAGAAGTCGGTAAACATGGCATGTGGGAAATAAAGGGGGTGCCGGAAGAAGTCAGGGAAGAATTTTCATCGCGGGGACGCGAAATTCAGGGGGCAATCGGCGCTGAGGCCACATTACGCAGCCGGGACGTGGCGGCAAAGGATACCCGAAGGGCCAAAGTTGATCCCTCCCGGTTACGCCTCATGGAGCGCTGGCTGGGGCAGATGAAAGAGAAGGGATTTGATCTCAGGGCTTACCAGGACAGTATTCAACCTTCTGAATACACAGGCCAGGAAAAGGTACCTGAAGCAGTGAGCGTACTCAGAAACACTCCCGTAACGCCCGGATTAAGCACCTCAACAACTACGGAACAGGAGCAGGGTAAAGTGTCGGGAGAGAAACAGGCACCTGCTCAGCCGCGTGACAGAGGAATTCATCTCACCACGAACGGTCGCTTCGAGGAACCATTACCGATTCCAGAGGTGACCGAAGCTGTTCGCCAGGCCATCTCGCAGCTGAGCGACAATAAAACACGTTTCACCTTTGGTGAACTGATGCTGACAACGGCCGAACTGAGTGAAAAACTCCCGGACATGAATGATATTCGTGTTGCGATTGATGCGTCACTGAAAGACGGCATGATTGTACCGCTGGACAGTGAAAAAGGTGTTTTTACTTCAAGGATCCACCTGCTGGATGAGCTGTCCATTCAGGCTCTTAGCCAGGAACACATCAAATCCACAAGTGTGGTCAGTTTTACCCGACCTGAGCAGTATGCGCCGCCGTCACTGGCGGTCGTGGAGCAGGACCCACTGGTACTGATGAATGCTCCGTCAGGGGTGGCAGGTATCCGCGACCTGACGACTCAGCTAACCGGTATTTCCACGGCACTCGGTCGTGATGTTCAGGTTCTGGCCAGTTCCGCAGAACGTGCCATATCCCTGGCAAAATCAGACACACTACGTGACAGACTTATCAGCCGCCAGCATGTCCTGAGTGGCGATTTCCATCTTAAACCCCAGAGTACGCTGATTATTGAGGGGGCAGAGCGTCTTGGACTGAAAGAAACACTGGTTTTGCTGGGTGAAGCCCGCGCGCAGGATGCTCAACTGGTCTTTCTCGACAGCGCCGGGCGTCAGGCTAACGGTAATGCCATGTCGGTACTGGAGTCAGCCGGTATAAGTCGTTCCCGTCGAACAGAACCAGCACCAGGTCTGGAAGCCTCGGTGGTCAGTATCCCTGACAAACGCGAACGCTACGAATCACTGGCCACGCGCTTCGCAGAGCTGAACGGCGGTAGCGAAAACGTAACTGCAGTGGTAATCGGAAAGCGTGAACAGTCACACCTGACAGGGCTTATTCGTAATGCGCTTCAAAATGCAGGGCAACTGGCACGCGACGGTGTGGATATTGAAGCCAGACACCCTGTCTGGCTCGATCAGCGAACCCGCCGCATGCCAGGTTCTTATCGCCCCGGAATGGTGCTTGAGGACCGCAGTGATTCCAGAAATCGTCAGTCTTACGTGATTGATCGGGTGCATGAGGATACCCGTGTACTTTCACTCATTGACGGAGATGGAGTGCTTACCAGGATGAAATTAAGCGATGTCACCGCAGACTGGCGTCTTTTTAACCGGGAAACACTGAATGTGTCTACCGGTGAAAAGCTTCTGGCTGTTGCCGGTGACCGTGAACATCATCTTAAAGCTAAAGACCGTCTCGAGGTTACAGGGATCAGTGACAAAGGAATAGAAATCAGACGAGGGAATGACATGCTGACGCTCCCCAAAAACCAGCCATTGTATGTGACCCATGCTTACGTCAGTGCGCCCGGTGGGCGTGATAATGACCGTGGTGTGGTTCTGGCCGCGTTGAACACTCGGGATATATCAGGTCAGACGGTTAACTCTCTGGCGCAAAGTGGTCACAGGGCGGAAATTTTTACAGCTGAAGTGCAGGACAGAGCTGAAGCACGGTTGCAGAGGATGAAAACGAATGTGTCCCCTGTGCAGTTGGTCCGCACACTCAGTGGACAGGATAACGTCAGTAGTGCGGTTGAAACCCTGCAGGACAGCGTTCGTACAGAGGCAGGGCTTGCTGTCTGGCGTGCGGTCAACGACCAGAGAACGGTGACGTTCAGCCCACTGGTTCTGGCAAAAGATGCTGTGAAATACCACCCTGACCTGGATGCCATCGGGGATGAAATTAACTCGATGCTTAAAACCGGTGAACTGTTGCAGGTTTCACTCAGCGGGGAGCCTAAGCTGGTTGCCCGTTCAACATGGGAGATGGAAAAGGCAATTCTGCGCGTTGTGGATCAGGGGAAAAACACGCAGCTACCGCTACTTGACCATGTCCCTGAAGCCGTCATGAGTGGCCTGACTGATGGTCAGAGAAAATCTACCACCCTGGTGCTTGGCAGTACCGACCAGTTTATCGGAATTCAGGGGTATGCAGGGGTAGGGAAAACCACACAAATTAAGGCTGTTATTGCCGCACTGGATACTCTTCCAGCAGGTGTACGTCCGGTACTGACAGGTCTGGCTCCGACACACCAGGCAGTGAAGGAGATGAGTGATGTAGGCGTTCGGGCACAGACCATTAAATCTTTTATTGTGGAACATGAACAGGCGACCGCCGGTGGTGAGAAACCTGACTATAAAGGGCAGGTGTTCCTTATTGATGAATCTTCAATGGCAGGAAATCAGGATACAGCCGCGCTATTTCAGGCGATTGCTGCAGGGGGAGGTCGCGCTGTTTCAATGGGGGACATCGACCAGTTTGAGTCTGTCGATGTTGGCGCGCCTTTTAAACTGATGCAGGAACGCAGTCCGATGGACGTGGCCATCATGAAGGAGATAGTTCGTCAGAAAGATGCCCAGTTGCGAGGGGCGGTGCATGACATTATCGATAATCGTATTGATGCAGCCCTGAAACGAATTGAAAGTCAGCCCGGTGACCGCGTTTCGCGCGATGTGGATGCGATCGTGCCTGACAGTGCCTTTCAGGAAACGACCACGCCGGTGGATGATATTGTGGCTGACTGGACGGGCCGGACGCAGGATGCACGTGATCGCACACTTATCATTACACAGCTTAACGCCGACCGCAGAGCAGTAAATGCCGGCATTCATGCCACGCTGGCAGAACGGGGAGAGCTGGGAGAGAAAGCGGTCAGAGTGCCTGTGCTTGAGAAAATCACGCATACACGTCATGAGTTCAACCAGACTCAGGCCTGGCAGTCGGGAATGGTGGTGAAACGTGGCGATCGTTACCAGGATGTCCTCGCCGTTGACCGTAATGGCAGAACCGTAACAGTACGTGATGAAGAAGGCCGGATTGGCCTCTATTCACCCCGGGAGCTTATTACTGGTGACGTGCAGCTGTTTCACCGTCGGGAGATAGAAGTCAGAGCCGGAGATTTACTGAAATTTACGGCGACCGATCGTGATCTGGGTCAGACAGCGAATAAGCGATATACCGTCGAATCTGTCAGTGAGACAGGTGATATCAGGCTTAAGGGCGAGAAAGGTCACACAACCATTAACCCGAAAGACGTTCGCGCACAGCAGCATATAGACTACGGCTGGGCAGTAACCGGCTATGGCGCACAAGGTGCCAGTACCGATTACGTGATAACACTGGAGGGCACAGAAGAAGGGCGTAAGGCTCTGGCTACCCGCAGGGCATTTTACATATCAGCTTCGCGTGTGAAGGAGCACGTCCAGATTTATACAGACGGTAAGCAGGACTGGATTGACGCGGTTAAATCCCCGGAGCGTGACATCAAAACCGCCCACGATGCGCTTGCGCCAGAAACACAGCGTAAACAGGCAAAAGCTATCTGGTCAATGGGGCAACCCGTCAGTAAGACGGCCATTGGACGAGCCTGGCTGCGACACCAGAACATGCATGACTCATCACTTACCGCGAAAATCATCCCGGCGACCCGACGCTTTCCGGAGCCTGCGCTCGCTCTGCCTGTCTATGATAACAACGGCAAAAGTTCAGGCCTGGCGCTGGTTTCTCTGGTTGCGAGCAATGAAGGGAGGCTGACACATGGCGAGACACGTATGGTGATGAGTGAACGTGGCCGCGGAGCGTTGTTGCAGCGAAGTAAGTCGGGGAATACGGTCGTTGTAAGTGAGCTTTCGGCTGCGCTCGATGCCGTTCGCAATCGACCGGAAGATGGTGTGTTCTGGCAGGTTGGCACTGAGTCTCTTTCTGCACAACTGATTAAAGTCAGTGGCGGAGAAAGACGTGAGAACGAAGAAATCAGTGTACAACGTGTCAGCCGTGAATCCTCAGAAATTATTCTGCCTGAAACCGAACAGAACGCCGACAAAAATTCCGCAGTCGATATCAGTCATATTCGTGAACAGGACGAAGCCCGAAAGCGTACAGAAGAGTCACTGGCGGCCGGCGCCGGGAAATCATCGGGAGAAGCTGCAGAGCCGCTGTCAGTGAAGATAATTCAGCCGACCGGAGAAGAGCTGAACATCAAACCGGAGATTTATGGTGCTGATGGACAAAAAGACATTCCTGAACCCGATAAAAATATCCTCAGAAGTATCGCGTCCTCAGAGGAACGTCAGGAGATTGATCCGGCAAAATTACTGCGTGCCGGGCAGGAGATTGATGCCGGACGTGGTGCGGATATCTCTGGTGTATCCCGCCAGGTGACTGAACTGGCCCGTAATGAACGAGATATAGCGCGACAGACAAACAGTATTGAACACGGTCGTTTACCGGAGCGTGAAGAACAGTCACTGACACGTACCATCCAGAAAGAACGCTAATCCCCATCCCCTATAGAAATCGAGAAACCGTTTATGAAGAGAACGAACTTATCCCTGTTTATCGTTGCAACATCCTGTTTTGTAAATCCAGTCGCACAGGCTTCAGCGCAGCCGTCTCCATTTACACCTGAGCAGGAAGCCAGAATTGGTGAAATTGCAGCAGACTACCTGGTGGCACATCCCGACGTGCTGGTCACGGTGAGTAAAAAACTTCAGGAACATCAACTACAGCGGGAACAGCTGCGTTATGCCGGCCGTGTGATGAACAACCAGAGAGAGTTATTGAATGATTCCGACACACCCGTTATCGGGCCAGAGCGCGCGAAAGTAGCCGTCATAACATTTTTTGATTACCAGTGCGTGTTTTGCAGCAAGCTGGCACCTGCCCTGGAAAAAGTTATGCAGAAGTATCCTGATGTTCGGTATGTATTTAAAGAATTGCCAATCTTTGGTGATCGCTGGGAAAACTCCCTGAAGGCGGCTGAACGTGGATTGTCTGTCTGGAAGCAAAAGGGGGCTGAAGGGTATATGACATACCACAGTGCCATTTACAAAACTGGCCATGATGAGGGAAGACTAAGTACAAACGATATTTCAGAGGCTTCCCGTCAGGCTGGCTGGATGGGGCCGGGAGGAGAGAATTTTACCCCAGCGCTTTCCCGAAACAAGGAACTGGCAGGCAAACTGGGTCTCACCGGCACCCCGGGTATCATTGTCATGCCCGTCAGTGGTGCGTCTCCCCAAAAAATCACTGTATTCCCTGGTTTTATTCCGGCAGAAAGACTGCAGTCTGCTATCGAAAAAGCCTCCAGATAACACCATGTTCCCGGCCTGATATCGGTTTCCCGCCAGAAAACGTTGTCTGATAATGCCGGTATGTATCCTGCCAAAACAGAATCCCATTATTGCGTGCCAGGGCGGCTATCCTGCGTAACGCGCTTTGACGGATTGCCACACTCTCCTCTGGCAGTTCGAGTGTTTCTTGCTCAGCTAAACGAGATCCTATAGGTTTCTGTCACGATCCGCGATCTTTTCGTATGGAAAATTTACGAGTGAAAAGGTAAACTTCCCGGACGTACAGATGCCTTGTGGTGGGGTATTCTGTTGAATAATTTTAGATTTACGCCCTAATCCAAACTTTATTGGCTGCTTTGTGGTGAGGCAGAGAGGGGTAAAACTTTATTTCGGAAGAAATGCGGACTTCCGAAAGCAGGAACGTGGATGGGAGCGTGTCCATAAGACGCTCAGGAACAGGTGACGGAAAGTTTTCCGGAGCCTGAATGCACAAACCCCCCGAAATCTGTAGAGTCTTGGCGGAATCAGACAGAGATCAGGGGGTCCAAAAGCAGGCGCGTTGCCTGTGAAGGATTATAACGCATGCACCATATAAAACAACACCCGACCGCCATAAGAAAAGGTCGGTGTGACTGAGAAAAAACCTACCTTTTACAGACAGGTCAAAAATCCTGAGCCGGAGTTCACTCCGCGAGAGGACAAAAAGACTCTGCCGTTCTGTCGTAAGCTGATGGCGAAAGCCGAAGGTTTTACATCCCGTTTTGATTTTTCCATCCATGTGGCATTTATGCGATCGCTGGGTAAACGGCAGCGTATGCCGCCGGTACTGCGTCGTCGGGCCATCGATGCGCTGATGCAGGGGTTATGCTTCCACTACGACCCCCTGGCTAATCGCGTTCAGCGCTCCATTACCAATCTGGCCATCGAGTGCGGCCTGGCCACGGAATCGAAAAGCGGTAATCTGTCCATCACCCGTGCCACACGCGCACTGAAGTTTCTGGCTGAGCTGGGGCTGATAACGTACCAGACAGAATATGATCCGCAGATTGGCTGTAATATTCCGACCGACATCACCTTTACGCCGGCGCTGTTTTCCGCACTCGATGTTTCTGACGTGGCTGTACTGGCCGCGCGCCGCAGCCGCGTTGAGTGGGAAAACAAGCTGCGTAAAAAGCAGAGCCTGGAGCCGCTGCAGATGGATGAACTGATAGCGAAGGCCTGGCGGTTTGTACGCGAGCGGTTCCGCAGCTATCAGTCGGAACGTAAACAGCACGGACTGAAGCGCGCACGGGCGCGACGTGATGTCGACAGAACCCGCAAGGACATTGAAACCCTGGTGAAGCAGCAACTGACGCGAGAACTCGCCAGCGGTCGCTTTACCGGAGGCGGCGATGCGATAAAACGGGAACTTGAGCGGCGTGTCACAGAGCGCATGCTGATGTCGCGCGGCAACAACTACACGCGACTGGCCACCGTCCCCATATAGCTTTTCCTGAATGAAAATCCGGCTGACGCCGGAGGATTTCTCACGTCTGTACCTCTCTCATGTCTGTTAATCTACCCAATCCGCGCTGTTTTAACTTCAAAAATGCACTGAAATTCACCTGCAGTGGCCCGAGATTCATCCGTCGACTCTGTTTGCGGTCGCCAGATTGAGTTATCAACATATAACTGCAAGGGAAATTTACATAAAGTTAAAACCGTTATGCTTTCAGAGTGCTCGTCGGTGTACTTTCAATGTGCGTGGTTTCCTTTAAAAACCTGCTCTGTACTTCTTTTAAATACATAATCTTTCACTCTTATAAATATATAACCTGTTCGTCGCCCGCCCTGTGGACAGGCTCATGAGAATGACCGCCCTTGCAGCGGACTAACGTCCGCGCCGGTTCGGAAAAGGCAAAGGTACCTCCCGCCAACAAGTGGCGGGCAAAAGACATCATAAAATAGTTACAACATCCAAAATATTTAGCCAAAAACCAGTGCCCACCCAACCACCCAGCCCCTCCCCACCACTGAAAAGCGCCGCCGCCCCGGCCGAAGGCCGGGAACTACATCGCTTTTAATGCTGGATGATGTAACTAAGTTCTGAGTGGCTGTCAGAAGTGTGGACTGGAGGGATTGAGTAACACGCCCATAAGCGGCCCTTACGGCCCGCTAACGCGGAGATACGCCCCGACTGCGGCTACGCCTTGTCGTGACCACTCCGACGGCGCACATCAACATCTGAGTTGTTTTAAGCGGGCTATGGCTTTGCAAGGAAGGGGGGGGGGGTTAATAGCGATCCTCTATCGATCAACCGGCTACGCCGGGCTACGGCGCCATTTACCAGCAGAGCTACATTCAACATCATCTGGCGCCTTTTATGCGCTTCGCGCATCTCCGCTAATTCGCATCAACCGTAAAGCTTACATATAATTCAGCCCGGATACGATTGTCAGGACCACTATGTCTGTTAACGGAAAAAACGAGAAAACCGCGCACCTGGTCTGGTGTGCCATGATTGCCCTGCATCTGGCCAGACTGAATGGGCGCGTGCAGTCTGAGCAGCAGGAGAACCTGTTTCTTGTCCGCTGGTTCGCCGACGCAGAGCGGCAGCGCCGCTTTTCCCGCGACATAGCCACCGATATACGCTGGATGCTCCAACAGGGACAGTCGCTCGGTGTTCGCGCGCAGCTGGCCAGAAAGCTCGATTACATCTGGCGTTCCACCACCGGCAATATTATGGAGCAAACTGAACTCTTCCGGCTCACCTGGGGGCTGGAAACAGCCAAAAGTCAGCAATGGGTGTACCACGTGCTCAGCGATACAGAATGGCTCCGGTTACGCCGGCAGAGCCTTAACCCGGACGTCTGCGCCGTATATATCCCCAAGTCCGCACTGAAAAAAGCGTTTTCTGATGAGGGGAAACAGACGGCCCCCGTTCCGGTCAGAATCACCGGGAACGCAGAAGCTTTCGACATGCTTCTCACCACCTGTGGCTGGCAGATTCAGTCTTCTCCGGAGCCTGATATCCTGTTTCTGCAGGCCAAATAAGGTAGGGAAGTCTGTTTTTCATACACCGCATCTATCAGGGCCAGAACGTAATCGGGTATAATGGACACATACACAGGAGGGCATTATGAATACATTTCTGTATGTGCTGGCAGGCTGGATTGCCGTGCTGTATCTGGTTAACAAAGTGCGAGAAAAACGCAGCAAACCGAAAACGGTTAAAATTCTGGTGAAACGCAATGGCGTTTATCAAGAAGTGGATGCCGTAATGATGCCTAAATACCAGGACAGCGATGTGAGCACAAATAAGACTGGCAATGAAGTCGCCTCACAATGGTTGAATAAAGAGGATGACATTACTGAACCGGAATACTACAGTGGCGGGTCATTATTGAAGGCAGTGAGAGATTTTGACGCTCAACGAATGGAAAAAAAATTTTAGACGCTGTAAAAGCGGATTTTTACAAATAATCTTAATCAAAACGAATATTTAATTGTTTGTACATTTATCATTATCTTTTAAAACCCCAAACTCTTTATTTAAAAGTCTTACTTGATAATCAAATACATTTCTATCATCTTTCAGTACACCAAACGTTACAATGTTGGTAAAATCCAATAGGTATGATTCGCTAACTCTCAATACTTTCGAGCTTAATCCTTCCTGTTGCAAACAATTTTGGTTCAGGGATATGGTATAACCAACATAAAGTGCCCATGATAAAATCATTCCCATTAATACATATAAAAATAACTTAACTTCGTCCTTCTTAGTTTTGCTTTTCATTAACCCCTCCAAACTAAAGGATGTTCTTTTCTTAAGAAGTAATGCCAGTGTTTCAGTGATAAGTATCTAGGAGCTAATTTAACATTATATTCGTCACTAGCTTATGATAATAGCGACCAAAAGATGGCCTGCATAGGCAAAGTAAAAAAAACGAGGAGGCATAAGTCGCGAGCATTTGCCGGAACAAAGACTGACAGCCAGTGATACTATTATCATGGGTAAGAATAGTGTCGGGAGTGTGGCAAACAGAAGGATGTCTGCGGGTTGGTTCAGTATATGTGAAATACCATTCAGGCTGCAAAGTGACAGCAGTGATACGATAATACCGATCCTGTATATCCGGTAAGTCGGCCCGGAATATACTAATACCAGCCCTGCTGCCAGCATAATTCCCGCCAGGCCGTAACTTGCCGGTTGTAATGGCCACACCATTAAAGCCAGAAGAAGTACACCACTGATTACACCTTTTTTCCCATACCTGTACTTCAGGGCAAGAAGCTGTGTCACGCTCGCGAAAACGAACAGAATGTTCAGCGCATACCACGGCTCGTGATGGCGGAAAGCCAGACTGAATACTGGCTGAGTGATAAACGCCCACAGCCATAACCTGTTTGCTCTTTTCTGAAGACGTTCTGGTGTGCGTTGTACGTTCATCGCCCATATGAGTGTGAACAGCGGGAAGGCCATCCGCCCGACCGCATACAGGAGAGGATCGGGTTTTGTCATAAACAGAGTGTTGGCGTGATCCACAAACATAGCTATCAGAGCGACCAGCTTCACTACATCCAGAGCTGCGGGATTCAGTGCAACCGGAAACATGGGCGCTGGATTTATCCTGTGATTCGACATAGGCAGGTTCACTTTTTATATTTTCATATTTACAGGTACTGTTTATCCAGTTTTGTACCCAGAGCCAGAAAGCCCGGCCAGTCTGCGATGTTGCCCTGACTTTGAGTTTTTCAAGAATTTTACGGACGGCAAACTCTGATTTGTCCCGTAATATTCTCATGGCACCATTCCTGTCCTTATTATGCAGGCAGATGTTTAATGTATGAAATTCATTCATTTTCTTCACTCCCTGAACTCAATATCTTCAGCAGTAAGAAAATTATAACTTTCATGAATACCTTGCGTCTTTTAATAAGGTCACATTATTAAAAGGTGTTTTCTAAAAATTATATTTAGAATCGCTTATATATTAAATATAATTAATCACTAACAAAACCTGTGAAAATATAACAAATCATTTTTTAGTTAAAAATTAGCATATACCTGATGCACAGCTAACTGTTTTCACTTTTAGTTTCTAAATGCTGAATACTGTATTTTTCACGCAATTCCTTAGCAACTGGTTTCCAGTTTTTAGCCCACTCTTCATCAAGACGGCCCTCCGAGACAATTTTGAGAGCAATAGCATAAGGGGTACGCCCCTGCCTGTCAGACAGCCAGAGTATGTGATTATCGATTTCAGAATCCGGAAGTTCATCAATAATCGAATGGATCAGATCTAAATCGTCAGTCGTCCAGATCTTTCCTGTACGTGGGAATACCAAATCAGGTTCGCGGGGTTTCTTTTCTGCTTTTTCGGCCTTAGCTATTTTTTTCGCTTCTCTGGCCTCCGCCATCTGCCGAATTCGTTCTTCAAGACCTCCCAGAGTGGCAACCGTTCTTACCATGTTTTCTTTTTGTTCACGGTTTAACAAGTCATCATCACAAATAAGGGCATTGAGTGTATCAATTAAATTATCCAGTCGGGCTTGTGTCAGCTTCACGGTCATTTTTAACTCACTTATTTGCTGTCGGATTTTTTCTTAATTATTTATCATCTTTCTGATGATCCCTACGCCATAACCAGGGTTCTGTTTGTGACGGGGAAAACCACAGTCCGGCACGACTTTTTTTAGCCTCATTTTCTATTTTTCCATATTCTGAATTACTAACCTGTCCTTTGAATCTGTAGGCCCATGCCATGCCCTTTTGCAACTGGACAGCATTGATATCAGTTTGCCCTGACCAGACAGTTCCCAGAAGTCTACCATATCGATCATATTCCTCGCCTGTGATACTGACATGTTTTTGTGACACCAGCTCACTCAGAGACTGGCGTGAACGCTGGCCAAATGGTTGTTTTTTTTCGGGGGCATCGATACCAGCCAGCCTGACCCGACTGCGTGTTCCGCTGTCGTGCAGGACTTCAATGGTATCTCCATCCAGCACACGAACGACCCTCCCGGCAATATCTGCCTGGGCACAAAAAATGACAAGTATCAGTATGATAAAAGTCATAAACCTGGTATTTCTCGCGCTGCACAAACAATTCATAATTTGTCTTCCTGGGCTGCGTTTGGGAAAAGTACAATATTGTACGGTTGCGTTATCGCGGTAGGGTATACCCTGACACCATAATCTAAACGCGACGGCACACAATGAACGACATAGCCTATATGCGATAGATTAAATGCAATAACCTAAATGCGGTGAAAAAATGTTCATCAGAACTTATTTAAGGGCATAGACGGAAGATCAGTTCACCGATCGGGCAAAAGAGATGCTGGAGCAGTTTGTTTAGGAGCGGGGGCATAAAATAGACAGTTACTACCGGGAGAATATCAGCGGTACAAAACTTGACCGACCGGAGCTGGGTCGTTTACTGATGGACAGTCACCGCAATGATATTTTGCTGGTCGAGCAAATTGACCGCCTGACCCGTCTGAGTAATAGCGACTGGATGACGCTGAAAAAGCAGATAGAACAACACGAGCTGTGGATTGTCAGCTTGGATGTCCCCACCTCATAGCTGGCGCTGTCAGATAAAGCCCCTTCACAGGCTGGCCCAATCACCCGCGCCGTGATAACAGCCATCAATAACATGCTTATCGATCTGATGGCCGCGATGTCGCATAAAGACTGGCTGAGCCGCCGCCAGCGCCAAAAGCAGGGAGTTGAACTCGCACATACGCTGGGTAAATATCAGGGAAAACAGGTCGCTCAGGAACGGCATCAAAAGGTACTTTACTACCGGCAGGTCAAGAAAGAAACGGCAGATGCAACAGGGTACAGCACCTCCCAGATATGCCACATTCAGGCACTGTACCGACAATCAGAATCATGAGACTTTGGTTAAGCAGGTATGCAGAGCAGAATTTATAATCTATTTCATTCAGACTGATTAAATGGATTACAGAAGCTAAAGGGTCTTCTTTGTTCAACATGAAACCAGAAGACCCTTACTATTATTATTAAAAAAGCAATTGGGTCAGATACCCCATAAGTATGGCCATACCCAGGATTACTGTCAGAAATGCCACTATCATGGGCATTCTGAACATTGATTTAAGCAATATCACTTCTGTCAGACTTGCTCCAGCACTACCGATAATTAAGGCCATTAACGCTCCCAGACCCATTCCTTTAGCCATCAGTACCGATGCAAGTGGTATAACCGCCTCTGCGCGGATATATAACGGAATACCTACAACTGCACTCAGCGGTATGGCTAAGGGATTATCTGCACCGGCATGAGCTGCAATCCACTCTGAAGGGATAAAGCCATAAATAAATGAACCTATTAATATACCTAACAAAAGATAAGGCAGAACATCTTTAAACTGCTGTAAGGCATCTTTCATTGCTAACTTTATTGGGCCAGAGGTGGTATTCGTTGTGAAATTTACATTGCCTACATTCTCGCCGCTGCAACAGCTAACAGCTGGTTGTTCAGATGGTATTGATGAGCAACATACTGATACGTTCTGCTCGTTCTTTACCGTCTTTAAGTTAATTATGGGTTTCACTGATGGAGTACAGCAACTTGTTTTTGCTGGCGATTGTGTCGAACTAGTGCTGCAACAACTGGAACTCGCTGAAGTTTTTGCCGAAGCTTCGGAATCATTGCATTTGGTGGTGCAACCACTTGATGCTGAGTTTTTATGATCAACAATATGACGTTCAAATCCCAGAGAATCCAATACGATACTGGCAATGACTGAGACGCCGGCAGCGATGATCGCGTACAACAAAGTTACTTTCCAGCCAAAGGTAACCCACATCAGCCCAACGATAATGGGATTAAGTAACGGTGAAACAAACAAAAAAGTGAGTGTCGGACCAAACCCTGCTTTCGCCGACAACAACCCGCGTAACATTGGAATTGTTGAGCAACTACAGAAAGGGGTAACAGCCCCCAACAACGAGGCCAGCAGATAGCCTTTTCCTTTTTTTGCCCCCATCATCTGCTGAATTTTATGGTCCGGAACCTTTTGTCTTATCAGGCTCACACCGGCACTGATGACAATAAACAGCAAAGATAGCTCAACAGCCAAAAACAGAAACATCTCTGCAGCATCTTGCAACATAGAAATCCAGTTATTCATATAAACCCCCTTAACAAAAATTATGTTTCTAGAATAATCGAAATATCGTTTTGGTCAAGAAATTTCTGGTATTATCGAAATATCAATTAGACAGAGGGGTGTCACATGCAACTGGAAGAAGTAGCCAAAGCACTGAAAGAGTTGGGTCACCCGACTCGCTTGTTCATATTTAAGCATCTTGTCAAAGCAGGGGAACAAGGTTTGCCTGTGGGGGATTTGCAAAAGCAGCTTGGCATTCCGGCATCAACACTAAGCCACCATATCTCAGCCCTGGTATCAGTAGGGCTCGTCAAACAAAATCGGGAGAGTCGAACACTTATGTGCGTCTCTCAATATGAAATACTGGAAGCGATCATCGAATTCTTACGTGAAGAGTGCTGTGTAAACAGTAAAACAGATGCAGCAGAATCCGCTGGCAGAAATGGATAAGTAACCGGAAAACTCGTAACCGTCATGATTGACGTGTGTTGCATCGCCTCTTCTGAATCCGATCCTACTAGAGTCCCGAATCTGCAGGGAAAATGTGAAAAAAATGAACAAGTTAAATAATATAGTTCCTGATTTATTTGATACAACAATCACTGAGGAAAAAATGGGGATACCTGCTGTATCTCACCCTCCTCGTATACTCATGCTTTATGGTTCTGTTCGTGAGCGCTCCTACAGTCGGCTGGCGACAGAGGAAGCTGGTCGTTTGTTAACAGCAATGGGCGCAGAAGTCCGCATTTTCAATCCATCTGGCCTTCCTCTCCCTGATGATGCGCCGGAGTCACATCCAAAAGTTATGGAGCTGCGTGAACTTGTTCGCTGGTCCGAAGGAATGGTGTGGTGCTCTCCGGAACGACACGGAGCGATGACTGGTATTATGAAGGCACAAATTGACTGGATACCATTAGCTGAAGGGGCCGTTCGCCCTTCTCAGGGAAAAACTCTGGCTGTTATGCAGGTGTGTGGAGGTTCCCAGTCATTCAACACTGTCAACCAGATGCGTGTTCTTGGTCGTTGGATGAGAATGATCACTATTCCGAATCAGTCCTCGGTGGCAAAAGCCTGGCAGGAATTTGATGACGAAGGTCGTATGAAACCATCATCATATTACGACCGCATCGTGGATGTAATGGAAGAATTGATGAAGTTTACATTGCTGACCCGGGCAAATGCTGCCTATCTGGTTGATCGCTACAGTGAACGAAAAGAGTCAGCTGAAGAACTTTCCCGACGGGTGAATCAGAACAAAATTTGAAGGTTGATATGAGTGACATAACAGCATTCAACAACTGCATGAGCGCGTTCTGGCGGCAGCATGAAGGTGAACTTTCTCGTTTTCTGATATCGAAGACTGGTGATAGAGAAAAAGCGGCAGATCTTCTGCAAGAGCTTTTCCTGCGTGCCCGAGCCCATTCAGACAGTTTTTGTGAGATGGTGAATCCGCGAGCCTGGCTGTATCGGGTGGCAAGGAATCTACTGATTGATGAGTACCGCGTCGCCAGAGTGGTCGTAGAGCTGGAAGAAGACATCCAACAGTTAGACATATTCCCTGATGCCGTCTCAACGCTGGATACTTGTTTGCCAGAAACATTGCAGGCGTTACCTGACGAAGAACGGTGGCTGATTGAGGAATCTGATCTTCATCACAGACCGCAACAGGAGCTTGCAGATGAACTGAATATTTCACTGCAAGCCCTAAAATCGAGATTGTTCCGAGCCAGAAGTAATCTCAGAAATACATTAATACGCCTGTGTAAAATTGAGTCAGATGATACGTCCGTAGTTTGTTGCCATAAAAAAATGAAATAATTCTGCATCCTTTCCCCGCCCAACTCGTTTACTACATAGCCACTAGACACCATTCCACTGGTGGCTGACTGTAAAATTTGAAACAATTCAATCATCTGACAGAACCAGAATGACGGCTCTGCAGGAGGAATAAATGAGTGAAAGCAAAAAAGCGGGTATTGGTTTTATTGAAAAATACCTGAGCGTCTGGGTTCTTATCAGCATGGTCATGGGAATACTGATATCACAATATCTTCCGGAGGTTCCGGAAGTTCTGGGCAAAATGCAGATCGCTGAAATATCTATCCCTATCGCTGTGCTCATCTGGGTTATGGTATACCCAATGATGCTAAAGGTGGACTTTGCCAGTGTGAAAGATGTTGGTAAAAGTCCAAAAGGGTTAATCCTTACCTGGGTGGTTAACTGGCTCATCAAGCCTTTTACTATGTATGGTATCGTCGCTCTATTCTTGCATACCGTCTTCTCCGCGATTATTCCGGCCGATCTTGCTAGTGAATACCTTGCCGGTGCGGCATTGCTTGGGGCAGCACCATGTACAGCAATGGTGTTTGTCTGGAGCGAACTAACAAAAGGAAACCCGGCTTATACGCTGGTTCAGGTTGCCAGTAATGATCTTATCCTTCTTGTAGCCTTTGTCCCAACCGTCGCTTTCCTTCTGGGAACAGGTGGCATTGAAGTGCCGTGGGATACACTCATTCTGTCGGTATCTCTGTTTGTTGTCGTACCGTTAATTGCCGGTGTAGCAACCCGAATGATTGTCTCGAAAGCGAAAGGCAAAGACTATTTTGAAAATAGCTTCGTGCCGAAATTCAATAAATTCATTTTTATTGGATTGCTCATCATGCTGGTGATCATCTTCATCTTCCAGGGCAAAACACTGTTATCTAACCCTCTGCATATTGCGCTATTAGCAATCCCGATGATTTTACAGTCGTTCCTGAATTTCTTCCTGGCATATTTAGGAGCAAGGGCGCTGAAATTACCACATGACGTGGCATCTCCAGCAGGTCTGATTGGGGCATCGAACTTCTTTGAATTTGCAGTTGCCGTAGCTATTGCTTTATTTGGGCCTTCGTCACCAGTTGTACTGGCCGTTACGGTTGGGGTCCTGGTCGAAGTACCGCTAATGCTGGCCATGGTCAAAATTGCTAATGGCACTACACACTGGTTCGACTACCGAAAATCATCTCGTTGTTGTTCTTGATCCGATAACACGAAGAACAGCTAAGGGCCACCGTAAGGGGGTCCTTTTTATCTCCATTTTTTCAGTACGTTATCTCCTGATTAACTCGTATCGATAAAAAATTCATTTATTTTTGCATCCTTTTGCTTCTTCACTCGTTTACTTCAATGACAGAACACAAAACATGGAACTGAGGTAAACAACATGTCCAAATTAGAGATTTTTGAAGGTGGTGGTTGCTGTGCAACGAGCAGCGTAGTTGTGCATAAAGAAGCTATAAAGTGGAATGCTAACTTCGAATGGGCAAAGCAAAACGGTGTCGATATCTCGCGCTATAACCTCGTCAAAAATCCGCAGAACTTCCTGACCAACCCAGTGGTTAAAGAATTCCTGAATACCGCTGGTATGCAGTCACTTCCGGTTACTCTGCTGGACGGTGTAATGGTATTGGCTGGTCGGTTACCAGAACGGGATGACATTGTTCGATGGGCCAACATTTCTCAGACAAGAGACTGGGAAGAAGGAAGTGAGCAGCCAAGATGCTGCTCTATCCCACGCATACCATAACAAGCATAAATCAGAAATAGACAGTAACCGGCGAACAAACATTAATCATCACGAGATTTATTATGAATATTCCATTTATTAACAACATTCCTCCCTTCATTTTCTTCACAGGTAAAGGGGGGGTAGGGAAAACATCTCTAGCCTGTGCTACCGCCGTGTGGCTGGCTGATCAGGGGAAAAAAACCCTGCTTGTCAGCACCGACCCTGCGTCTAATGTTGGACAGGTATTTTCACAGGATATCGGTCACAAGGTTGTCGATATCACCACTGTTCCGAATCTGTCAGCGATGGAAGTTGATCCCATAGCAGCTGCGCAAGAATACCGTGAGCGAGTATTAAATCCCGTACGCGACATGATGCCGGCAGATGTTGTCAGTAGTATTGAAGAACAGCTCTCTGGTTCCTGTACTACCGAGATTGCGGCCTTTGATGAATTCACAGGTTTGCTGACCAGCACAGAACTACGACAGAAATATGATCATGTCGTTTTCGATACAGCTCCGACCGGCCATACGATCCGTATGCTGGAACTTCCGGGCGCCTGGAGCGGATATCTGGAAGCCAATCCGGATGCTGCGGCTAATCTGGGTCCATTGGTTGGGCTTGAAAAGCAGCAGCATCAGTACGCAGACGCGGTAAAAGCACTTGCTGATGAATCTCTGACTCGTTTGGTACTGGTTGCCCGAGCTCAATCATCAACGCTGAAAGAAGTGTCACATACACATGATGAGCTTTACCAGATCGGTCTGCATCATCAGCACCTGGCCGTTAACGGTATTTTGCCGCCAATTGGAGGTGGTAACGATGCATTAGCACGCAGCATCTTGGCTCGTGAGGAAAAAGCTCTTTCCGATATGCCTGAGAATCTGGCAAGCCTGCCACGTTCAAGCTTATACCTGAAGCCATTTAATCTTGTTGGTCTGAATGCTTTGCGTGAGTTGTTTGTTGAAGGCGAACAGGGTGTTCCTGCTCCTGAAGAGACTCAAATATCAGTTAACTTACCAAAGTTATCTTCACTGGTTGATGAACTCAGCGATACCGGGAAAGGCCTGGTAATGACAATGGGTAAAGGTGGTGTAGGCAAAACTACCGTTGCAGCGTCCATTGCTGTATCTCTGGCGAAACGTGGCCATAAGGTACATTTGACTACGTCAGACCCGGCAGCACATCTATCCTATACGTTGGATGGCTCATTACCTAACCTGCAAGTTAGCCGTATTGATCCAAAGGTGGAAACGGAGCGCTATCGCCAGTTTGTTATCGATAACCAAGGAAAAGGGCTGGATGCAGAAGGTCTGGCTGTTCTGGAAGAAGATCTTCGTTCTCCATGCACAGAAGAGATTGCGGTCTTCCAGGCATTCTCCCGCATCATCAAAGAAGCAGATGATCACTTCGTAATTATGGATACGGCACCGACCGGACATACGCTCCTGCTACTTGATGCGACTGGGGCTTACCACCGTGAAATGGTTCGCCAAATGAGGCAAACACAGGATCAGGTCATGACCCCAATGATGCAACTCCAGGACCCAGAAAAAACGAAAGTTATTATCGTGACTCTGGCGGAAACGACTCCGGTGCTGGAAGCTGCAAACCTGCAAAAAGATCTGCGCCGAGCTGATATTGAACCGTGGGCATGGGTGATAAATAACAGCATTGCTGCTGCGAAACCTACATCCCCATTCCTGATGATCCGAGCACGTCGTGAACTACCGCTTATCGCCGATGTAACAAGTAAATACGCAAAACGTATAGCGTTGACAGCGCTACAGAGCGAAGAGCCGGTTGGTATTGACTTGCTGGAAGGTATGGCGAAGTAACAATAAAGGGGCAAATGCCCCTTTATGCTTTGCTATCGTTCTATTTTCCCGATTGATAACAAAGACCTCTGTCATTTTCCGAAAAGAATCTTTTCAAGTTCGATTAACTGTTGCTGAGATTGCTCATTGAGGTGCGCCTCGGCCTGGTCATACCAGGTCAGCAGGCTACGCCCCAATGGCGTCAGAACTGTCCCACCGCCTTTGTTACCACCAGTAGAAGTGATTACCACTGGCTGGCCAATCCCCTTATTCAAAGTGTCAATTAAGAGCCATGCCCTTTTATAAGGTATCCCCAAATCTTTTGCTGCCGCAGAAAGAGAGTGAAAGCCATCAATCGCCCTTAAAAGGTCAACCTTCCCCGGCCCTAGCGAGATGTTGTCGTTAATATAGATCCTTGGTCTGACTAAGATTAAGTTTGATTTAAGGGGGGTGTTTTTCATTCTGATACCTTTTTGAAATCATTTTCTCTGTAATGCGGAATAGTCCAAAGCGTAAACGGCCATTATCTTTGCCGGGTATGCTTAAAGGTTTTGATCGCAGAAATAAGAAGTACCGCGCCTAACAGCGTCATAAGCACTCTTACCGGGAACATACCAAGCATGAGTCCCCCAATAGCAGCCCCAATAACGGAACCGGCGACCATCCACATAAAAAGTTTTTTCTCTTTTCTCAGTATCTGGAAAGCATCTGCATTGGTGTAGCGAGAAAACCCCACAATCATCGTCGGCAAACTGATCATGAGTGACAAACTACCAGCCAGTTTAATGTCAGCCCCAAAAAGGATAACGATAGTTGGTATCAGGAGTTCTCCTCCTGCAACACCCAGAAGAGCAGCCACATTCCCAATGAAGAAACCCGCAATAACACCCGCAATAATGGTTGAGATTCCAGGCGGGAATAATCCAGCAGAGCTATCATGCAAAGGCATCCATGCTTCTGAAAGCATGACGAATGACAGGATGACAAGCAGGAGCAGAATGGTTCTGTCCAGCCAAATACGGGACATTTTTATGGCTCTTCCTGCTGCCCACCATGCACCGATAAGGCTCCCGGCCAGCAAATTGATGACAATATCAAGATGAGCAAACATCTGATCGACGGCAATGGATTTTGTTCGGAATATCAAAGCAACAGCGACAACAATAAGACTCATTGCCTTGTTAAAAATAACCGCTTCCAGCGTGGGCATTTTGAAACTCCCTATCAGGACAGGAAGACGGAACTCCGCACCACCAAGGCCAATCAAGCCGCCTAAAGCACCTATTAATGTGCCTGATAAAAAACCTTTTCCGTTCCGTTTTGATTTTGATGACATGTGTTTCTCTTTTCCGTTATGTCAATTTTGATATAACGGAAAAGTAACATGAAGAATAAGGGTATTGGAAGCACATATTTGCCTCCCTGCATGAATAAAAACAAAAGATGGGATTGAAGATTAGCCTGCTTGTTGGGTCATAAGCTTTTGTATTTACCTTTCCTCTGACTTTTCAAGTAACCTTGAAAAATATGCCAATGGGAATAGAACAATGAAAATCGTTAACGCAGAAGAAAAGCACATCCCCGCTATACGCGATATCTACGCCCATCATGTTCTTCACGGTACCGCCTGCTTTGAAACTGAACCACCGGATACTCACGAGATGCTTGCTCGCCTGAAAAAGATCCGCAGTGAGGCGCTACCGTGGGTTGTCGCGTTAGAGGAAGAAAAGGTCATCGGGTATTGTTATCTCACTCGTTACCGTGAACGCTACGCCTACCGCCACACTCTCGAAGATTCGATTTATATTCACCCGGACGCGCAGCGTCAGGGGACAGGAAAAGCATTGCTGCGCCACGTCATTGCCTGGGCAGAAACTCATGGCTATCGGCAGGTGATTGCTATTGTCGGCGATAGCAATAATCAAGGTTCGCTGAAAGTCCATCAGCAGGTCGGATTTACTGAGATTGGTACGCTGAAAAATATTGGCTTCAAGCATGGTCGTTGGCTTGACACAGTGTTGCTGCAACGACATCTGGGCGAAGGGAACAGCACGTTACCATCGGATTCAGGCATGATGCTCTGAGGTACGAATAAGGGGGCATTCGCCCCCTTATTATTTATTTCAGCCGTTTTCCTGCTTCATCAACGATCTTCTCACCGTCTTCCTTGGTGAAAGCCCCTTTCTGCGCATCCTGCAGGATATCCAGAACAACTTCAGAAGGACGGCACAGTCTGGTTCCCAGCGGTGTTACCACGATCGGACGGTTAATCAGAATTGGGTGTTGCAACATAAAGTCGATGAGCTGATCGTCAGTAAATTTATCTTCTGCAAGACCCAGTTGCTCGTAAGGCTCAACGTTTTTACGCAGCAGCGCCCGTACTGAAATACCCATATCGGCAATGAGTTTAACCAGCTCATTTCTCGACGGTGGGTTCTCAAGGTAAAGAATAACGGTCGGCTCGGTACCGCTGTTGCGGATCATTTCCAGCGTATTACGCGACGTGCCGCAGGCTGGGTTGTGATAAATAGTGATGTTGCTCATATCAGAATCTCATTACAAAGTGACAGAGAGACGTAGCGCCAGCGCGGCCAGCGTTACAAACAGCACAGGCAGAGTCATGACGATCCCGGTGCGGAAATAGTATCCCCATGTGATGGTCATGTTCTTCTGTGAAAGTACATGCAGCCAGAGCAGCGTTGCCAGACTACCAATAGGGGTGATTTTCGGCCCCAGATCGCAGCCAATGACGTTGGCATAAATCATCGCCTCTTTGATAACACCGGTCGCGGTGCTGCCATCGATTGACAATGCGCCAATCAATACGGTCGGCATATTGTTCATAATAGAAGAGAGGAATGCGGTCAGGAATCCCGTCCCCAGCGTGGCGGCCCACAGTCCTTTATCTGCCAGTACGTTCAGCACGTCAGAGAGATAATCCGTCAGACCGGCGTTACGCAACCCGTAGACCACCAGATACATCCCCAGTGAGAAGATCACGATCTGCCAGGGCGCGCCGCGCAGCACTTTACCGGTGTTAATACCATTACCTTTTTTGGCCACCGCAAACAGGATTGCCGCCCCCACAGCCGCAATCGCACTCACAGGGATCCCCATCGGCTCAAGGACAAAAAAACCGACCAGCAGAAGGAGGAGTACAACCCAGCCGGTTCTGAACGTCGCAGGATCTTTGATGACTTTTGCGGGTTCTTTCAGTCGCGCCAGCTCATAAGTGGGCGGAATATCTTTGCGGAAAAAAAGATGCAGCATCACCAGCGTGGCGACAATGGCGGCAATATCCACCGGCACCATAACTGACGCATACTCCGTGAATCCCAGTTTGAAGAAATCAGCCGAAACGATATTGACCAGGTTTGACACGATGAGCGGCAGACTGGCGGTGTCGGCAATAAACCCTGCGGCCATGACGAATGCCAGCGTGGTGCTTTTACTGAATCCCAGCGCCAGTAGCATGGCGATAACGATCGGCGTCAGAATTAACGCCGCACCATCGTTGGCAAACAATGCCGCCACCGCCGCGCCAAGCAGAACAATATAGGTAAATAGCAGACGTCCACGACCATTGCCCCAGCGGGAAACGTGCAGTGCAGCCCATTCAAAAAAGCCGGACTCATCCAGCAACAGACTGATGATAATGACGGCAATAAAGGTGGCCGTGGCGTTCCAGACGATATTCCACACCACCGGAATATCGGCGATATGAATCACACCCGATGCCAGAGCCAGTACGGCACCCAGCATGGCGCTCCAGCCAATGCCTAATCCCTTTGGCTGCCAGATAACCAACACGATGGTCAGGATAAAAATGGCTCCTGCCAGTAACATATAACCTCCCGAAAGGGCAGCAAAGCTGCCCCGAATAATGACAATAATTAACCAGCGAGTTGTTTGAGTTTGTCGATGCCGGTCGGTTCTGATGCCAGTACAGGAACAAGAGCTACGCGACTGGCATGCTGGAGTTTAACGCTCTCGATCTGCGGAAGTTCCTGTTGCGCCCGCAGACGAAGCAGCGGCGAACGGGTATCCGCAATAGAAAGGCTGTTATTGATAATCCAGCCCCAGGGATGAATCCCTGCGCGTTCAAGGTCAGTCTGCAAATTTGCCGCCTCAAGCACGGGCGTGGTTTCCGGCAGCGTGACCAGTAACACTTTGGTTCGCTCCGGATCCTGAAGCTGCATCATTGGCGTGGTGAAATGGCCTTTATCGCCCATTTTCTTAGCTATTTCGCGGTGATACGCCCCGGTGGCATCCAGCAGCAGTAGCGTATGCCCGGTGGGTGCCGTATCCATGACCACGAAGCGCTTACCCGCTTCACGAATCACCCGTGAAAAGGCCTGGAAGACCGCAATCTCTTCGGTACAAGGAGAGCGTAAATCTTCTTCCAGCAGGCGTTTACCCGCTTCATCCAGTTCTCCACCCTTGGTATCAAGAACATGCTGACGATAGCGTTCTGTTTCCTCGTGAGGATCGATTCTGCTGACCTGCAGATTGTTAAGGCTACCGTTCAGGGTTGTGCTGAGGTGTGCTGCTGGATCTGAGGTGGTCAGATGGACATCAAATCCCATTTCGGCCAGTCTGACGGCAATGGCTGCCGCCATCGTGGTTTTCCCCACACCGCCTTTGCCCATTAGCATTATCAGACCATGTTCGTTACGGGCAATATCATCGACTAACGCTGAGAGCGACGGAATTTCAGGTCGTTGCTGAATGTATTCTTCAGAAGATGATGCTGCCTCAGGCTGAGAGGAGAGAAGCCCACTTAATGCAGCCACGCCGACCATATTGAGTGGTTGGAGGAATAACGTGTCAGTTGGCAGACCGGAAAGGTCAGAAGGAAGATTGGCCAGCGCCTCCTGTTCACGGTCCCATATAGCCGCAGCCAGTGTATCGTTTGCCGCTTCAGTTTTGGGCAGAACGCCATTAATGACCAGGTACTGATTTTTAAGGCCAATTGCGGCGAGTTCTAAATGAGTTCGGGCGACTTCTTGCAGGGTGGATTTTTGCAGTCTGGCAACTAAAACCAGGCGGGTACGCGCTGGGTCGGACAGTGCTTCAACGGCATGGGCATACTGTTCACGCTGTTTTTCCAGCCCCGCCATCGGGCCGAGGCAGGATGCGCCCTCGGGATTGCTGTCAATAAAGCTGCTCCAGGCTCCAGGCAACTGGAGAAGGCGAATAGTATGGCCGGTTGGCGCGGTATCAAAGATGATATGGTCAAACCGGGTCAGCAAAGAGGCGTCTGTCAGTAATCCGGTAAACTCATCAAAAGCCGCAATCTCTGTTGTGCATGCACCAGACAGTTGTTCGTTGATGCTGCTAACGACGTCATCAGGCAGGACACCTTTAATTGGGTCAACGATTCTGGCCCGGTACTGTTGCGCAGCGGCCTGAGGATCAATCTCAAGTGCCGACAATCCAGGAACAGTGGCTATTGGCTGAATAGTATTGCCAATAACCTGGCCAAAGACCTGGCCTACGTTTGAGGCCGGATCGGTACTGACCAGCAGCACTCGTTTACCCTGTTCTGCCAGACGGATCGCCGTGGCGCAGGAAATAGAGGTTTTACCAACGCCTCCTTTACCAGTAAAAAACAGATAAGGGGGGATGTTCTGTAAGAATTTCATATGTCCTCCTGACATACTTAACAACAAGAAGTATTACCACCGCAGCAGCCTGAAGGCGCTAATCCTACTTTCTCCAGCGGAATTCCAAACCACCGTGCAAGTTCAGCCCGTTTCGGATAACGCCCGGCCATCACTGTTTCGCCATCCAGTAACAGTAATGGCAGCCCTTCCGCACCAGAAGCCTCAATAAATGCTTTAACTTTCTCGTTCTGGACAAAGCTCATCGGTTGCTGTGCCAGATTGAAACGATCTACCTGAACACCTCGTTGTTTCAGCCATTGCACATCCGCGGAAAAATCAACCAGAGCCTGATCGACATCAGTACCGCAGACTCCGGTGCTACAACACATTGCCGGGTCGAATACCGCTAGCGTTTTCATTCTCAATACCTCATATGTGGAAAATCATATATATTCAGGCAAATTTTTAAATACAAATAGCCTTACTGCTGTTAGTGCAGTTGACTGAAGCCAGTTTGCGGGCGATGGCCTGAAGATCGTCCTGTTGGCTTAACCAGGCCTGCTCAATAATCTGTGCAGCCCATGAAGGAATGTGTGGGGACAACCGGTAATGAACCCATTTACCGTGTTTACTATCAAGCAAAATCCCACTTTCTCGCAACATAGCCAGATGCCGGGAGATCTTAGGCTGTGATTGATCAAGTGCAGTGCAAAGATCACATACGCACAACTCCCCCATAGTTCTGAGTATGAGAACAATACCCAGACGTGTTTCATCAGACAGATTCTTAAAGAGTTGTAGGGAAGTAAGCGACATCATTCCTCCTGTTCGTTTAGGTAACAATATCTCCTGCGGAGATGAAAATCAACAACACATATGCATAAACGAATATAATTGATAAATGTCAAAACAATGACAAGTTCATACACCCATACTACATCTGTTTTCTTTTGTTATGTCTTTTTATTCATATTTATGTAAACAATAAATTGAAGGGTAACTATGAATACCGATGATGACGACTCTCCAAAAGATTCCCAAAAACGGAAACTTATATCTACATTAGCCATTGCGACTGGAGCTGCACTTGTTATAGCTCCTGCTCAGGCAACCCCAAGAATTACTGAAAAAAAACAGCACTGGTGTATGGTCATAGATCTGCGTAAATGCGTAGGTTGTCAGGCATGTACTGTCAGTTGCAAAATCGAGAATCACGCTCCGCCAGGGCAATTCAGAACCTGGGTCGCCGATATTGAAGTTGGTCAATATCCAAAAACCAAAAGACAGTTTCTTCCGCGTCTATGTAACCATTGTGAAAACCCTAGCTGTGTCCCTGTTTGTCCAACAGGTGCTACGTTTAAACGCAATGATGGCATTGTTCTTATCAATCAGGATATTTGTTGGGGCTGTGGTGCCTGTGTTACTGCCTGCCCTTATGATGCTCGTTTTATTAATACTGAAACCAAAACAGCTGATAAATGTACCTTTTGCGCGCATCGTATAGAACAGGGCCTCGTCCCTGCCTGTGTCGAAACTTGTGTCGGTGCAGCAAGGGTTTTTGGTGATCTGAATGACAAAGAAAGTGAAGTGCATAAATTATATTCAGATCATATAACAAATGTTTTGAATCCAGCAACGGGTAACAAGCCTCAGGTATTTTATATTGGGTTAAACAATGAAATGACTGTAGGAGAAGACATAAAAAGTAAGACTTGGACGAAAGAGTTTTCTGATGTTTTCGATCAGGAACTCCCCTGGGTAAATCAGGAGTAAATCATGATGACGACCATTTTAAATATTGCACATCAATCTCCATTTGGCTTGCTTTTTATTAATTACTCGTTATTGTTAGGTGCATCAGGAGGTCTCGCTGTTATCTGGTCCTTCCTTAACTGGGGGAGTCAGTCAAAGACTAACCTTTTACCTGTAGCATTGGCTTTTGCATTAGCGTTTGGAGGTATATTAAATGTATTAGCAGAGGTACAACAACCCGGCCGGTTAATTTATGGGTTTATATATGGTTGGGAACACTGGTACGGTTCAATAATAAAATATGGCGTACTGATTTTACCCCTGTTTTGCCTACTACTAATCCTGCAACTCACGCCATTAAAGCTGTCTGTTTTTGTTGATAAATTAACGAAAATCCTTCTTATAGGAACTGGGATATTTTTAGGGATGTACTCTGGAATATTCATGACTAATGAACATGGTATTGCACTCTGGAATACACCACTGTCTGCAGTCTTAATGTTACTTAGTGGACTTTATACTGGATTTATAGCCTACAGTTTAGTTTCTAAACATAGTAATGAACAACCGGCAGTAATTTCATCTTATTGCGGGCTTGGTGTGATGCTTATTACTATGTTTATCTTATTGCTATTCACCTGGTGGGGGCATGTCTTTGCGGGAGAAACTATTAGCGCCTCCTTTGGTTTACTTGATTCTAACTATTTAGCAACGCAGATAATTACTGTGGGAGCGTTAGTTTTAGCTTGCGTTATGATTTCTGTAATTAAATCTAAAAATAAACTCCACTACACAATTATCATTATTCTATCTGCTATCTCTGCCTGGGGTGTTCGTTTTCTTTTGTTGGTTGGGGGGCAGGGAACGAGTCGTAGCAGTGCCGGAGTCTTTACTTATCACCCCGAACCAAAAGAATATTTATATTCTGTTGGTAGTATATTTTTTATGGCAGGTATTCTTGCTTTAGTCATATTGCTTTATGAGAATTTCCAACACAAATATCCGGCACAGACAGGAGGAGAAATTAAATGAACAGACGTCATTTTCTTACAGGTTGTGCCGCGCTAGGTGTAGGTGTTGGTGCCAGTATTTATGGCAAAGTATTTTACCGTGCAGGTACATTCTCAGATGCAGGAGAGCAAGCAAAATCAACCTTTTATGGTCAGTCAACTGAACCCGAATGGTTGCTTGATAAAGAAACTGGCCAGCATGTTATAAATCCCAATTATATGGTACGTCATTCTGTATGTCTTCAGTGTCATGGAGAGTGTGGACTGAGAGCCAAAGTGAATCGTAAAACCGGAAAACTGGAACGCTTACAGGGTAATCCATATCATCCGAACACATTGATTGACTATAAGGATATGAATATCCCGGTGGTGGACACAGCCAATACCCCTGGTACACTGTGTGCCCGAGGGAACGCGGGTCTACAAACAGCTTACGACCCATATCGACTGACAGTTCCCCTGAAACGCTCTGGCCCGAGAGGAAGTAATAAATGGGTACCTATTGAGTGGGAAAAACTGATCGATGAAGTGGTCAATGGTGGAAAGATTTTCGCTGATACAGGTGATGAGGCTAGTCAAAACCTTGAGATAAAAGGATTCCGGGCATTATACGAAAAACGTGATGAATGGATTGATGATAACAATCATGACTTAGGGCGAGTATCTAATAAGCTTGTTATACAAAGCGGACGTATTGTTAAAACGCGTAAAGATTTTCAGACGCGCTTCGCGAAATCCTTTGGCACTGTTAATAATTACGAACACACCAATATATGCGAATTAAGCCATCACATTGCTACGAGTGCTGTATATACTGGGCATAATAATTTTAAAGCAGATCTTTGTGAGTCAGAGTTTGTTTTGTATTGGGGAACCGCGCCTGGAGAAGCTAATTTCCCTATGCAGACATTAGGGAAATACTCAGCAGAGGCGCGTTCAAAGGGCTGCAAAATTGCTGTTATTGATCCAGTATTACCACGAACTATAACGGATGACCCAAATATGTTCTGGCTTGCTCCGCGACCAGGCACAGATGGTGCTATCGCAATGGGAATGATAAGCTGGATCATAGAACATAATCGCCATAATACGGATTTTTTAAGTTATCCAAATCAATCTTCTGCCAAAAATGCAGGTGAAACTTGTTTCACGGATGCCAGTTACCTGATTATTACCGATGAAACACACCCTAATTTTGGGAAATTTATTACATCTAGTGAAGCTGCCTTGGGGGACAGTAAAGACAGTGTCGTAATTAATCTCTCTGGCATTCCGGAATTAGCGGAAAAATGTGTTAAAGCAATGCTGGATTATAGCGGAAATGTTAATGGCATAGGAGTTGCTACAGCATTTCATTTATTAAAGACATCAGCGAGTGATTATTCTCTAGAGTATTATGCCGATATCAGTGGTGTTCGCGTTGACGATATTGTCAATTTAGCTGATGAGTTCACTAAACATGGTCGGAAAGCATCCACAGAGTTTTATCGTGGAATTGCACAGCACCCGAACGGTTACTATACAGGTTTTGCAATAAATCAGTTGAACGTCTTAATCGGTAATTTGAACTGGAGTGGTGGTGGTTCCCTCGGGGGAGGTGGATTCCCTTATGACAAGGGAGTATATGACCTGACTGCTATTCCTTCTTTGGTGCCAGCTCAATTTGGTATAAAAATTACACGTGAAGATGGTTTTCGTTATGAAGACTCTACTGAATTTAAGACAAAGGTTGCTCGTGGCGAACCCCCCTACCCAGCTAAAAGGCCGTGGTTCCCTTTCACTAAAGATATTTTCAGTGATATCTTGCCTTCAGCACTGGAAGGTTATCCGTATACAGCCGACATTCTGTTGTGGCATATGTGTACACCTTTATACAGCGCTCCAGGCATGGGTAAAGAAGATATTATTCGAGGGATTTGTGACCCAACAAAAATACCATTAATTATTGCCAGTGATATTGTCGTTAGTGATACCAGCATGTATGCAGATTATATTATCCCTGACATTACATATCTGGAACGTTATGTCCAGCATCCGATGCTGGAAGCAACAATGGTCAAGGGGACTGCTGTACGTTATCCCGTTATCGAGCCGTTGACTGGAAAGAATCAAGCGGGACAACATTTTTGTCTTGAGACTTTCTTTATTGATATAGCTTCGAAATTAAACATGGCTGGGTTTGGGAAAAATGCAATTCCTGACAGTAATGGAACTCTATGGCCTCTCGAAAAAATGGAGGATTACTATCTGAAAGGTACTGCAAACGTTGCTTATAGTGGAACACCAGTATCAGATGCAACTGAGGATGATATAAAAATTGCCGGTCTTGAAGATTACCAGAAGAAATATTCCAGTAGTCTTAAGTCTGATGAATGGAGAAAAGTACTATTTTTAATGTCACGCGGTGGTCGTTTTGAGCCAGTGACTACCAGACGGAATGGTACGCAATTGAAAAATCAATTCAATAACCGTATCAGAATGTACAATGAAAAAATTGCTCAGGGTCTAAATAGTTTTACCGGTGAACGTTTTTCAGGAACTGCACTTTGGCAACCATCCCTCACTATGATGGGGAAAAAAGTGGATGAGCTCGATCAGGGCAAAGGTATGGATTTTACAATATTGACCCGAAAAAGTGCACTTCAGACGCAGTCCCGATTGTCTTCCAACAGTTTTATCCGAGAGATACAGCCGACAAACTGGGCTGAAATTAATACCGAGGATGGGAAAGCTCTTGGTTTGAAAACCGGTGATAGTGTATGGGTCGAAACTGTTGAAGGGCGCAGGCGTTGTGAAGTAAAGCTCAGAGATGGTGTTGCACCCGGAGTGATCAGCTTTATCGTTGGCTATGGCCATTGGGGCTACGGAGCAACTGATATTGATATTGGTGGGAAGCGAATTAAAGGCAGTAAAATCCGGGCTGCGGGGATAAATTTAAATCCAATTATGCGACTGGATCCAGATGTATGGGGGATGCCGCTTATGGATCCAATTGGTGGCAGTAGCAGTTTCTTTAATACACGAGCTAAAATTATCAAAGCGTAGGGGGCAAGTATGTGTGAAGTGGAAGAGTTGAGAAGAACCTGTGATATTGCTGGATCCTTACTACTCAAAAGCCCTGAACAAGAGCTTATTGACTGGATAAAGCAATGTACAGGGCAAAACCTTGCGATTAAAGAATGTCAGCAGGCGTTTTATGACTATTTCTGCTTCCCACAATCTGGTTTGTTTTGTCCACCCTATAATCATGTCTTCAGTAATGGCTTACGTCATGGAGACATCTGGCAATTTCCTGCAGCAAGCTTTGAAGGGGGAGCAGAAGAAGAAGACTTCTATCAAAAATTCAATTTTGCTCCCTCTATGCTTAACATCAAATTGCCGATGGTACATAAACATGTTCCTGGTGACCATTTTGGTGTGGAATTGCTTTTTATAAGTTGTGTGCTGACAAATGAAAATTTAAACACCCCCGATACCTGGAGCATTTTAAAGGGATTTATATGTGCTCACTTACCTGGTCTGAAAGGGTATACTCATTTATTAGGCAGTCAAACTGATCCTTATATTAAAGTTGTAGCTGAATGTCTGGAGGAGTGTTTATCAGGACTTGATTATTTACTATCGATTGATTCTTGAATCAAAATGTAACTACATAGATATTTTCAGAAATAGAGCCAGTCTAAAATATTAATCTGGCTCTCAGTGCTTACCTGGCTGGCACATTACCTGGTATTCTGTGGCGATTCATAATTTAGTCAGGCAGGATAAAGGAGAGTTAATGCCTCATATTGAATTGGTTTAATATTCAATACTGGACGTTTTGATTTGGCCAGTTCTACGGCCTCTGGTAAAGATTTGCAGATCTTCAATTCCAGTAAAACTCCTGCTGCTACAGTTCCTGTTCGCCCCCTGCCTGCACCACAATGAAATGCAACCTTTTTCCCCTTTTGATAGGCATCTACTACAGCAAAAATCGCTTTATGAAACAGTTGCTCCTCAGGCTCTTCAGCATGATCACTTAATGATATATGCACCCATTGCACCTCTGGTTGATGTGCAGCACAACCCGTCGATTCAGCACGTAAATCAACCACCACTTCGATCCCATCTTCATCTACCATTTGCTGGATATCATTTACACCACCGCAGTAGATATGCCCAGGTAATAGGGCGTGATATTGCTTACTCATTTACTTTTTTAGCTCCTGAAAAATATTGGTGAATTTTTACCTGCTAAACATTCCAAACAAACCTGTTTGACTTTAAATATGATTTAATCCTTTTACCTTTCAGTTAAAGAAAAAAGACAAAGAATAGAATTTTAACATCTCAAAAACATATAGTTACACAGAGTGTTATTTGATCACCTTTTTAAGGTAGTAGTATACTAAATATTGAATAAGCGCACCTATTAACAATATTGCATACATGTCGGTATCAAATAATGCAGTGTTTCCTAACATATTATCATAGAATGTGAACAATATCCTAGTTGATAAAATACCAACTACGGTAGATATAATCAGAGCAATTGCATTAATTTTCAAAACACACTCCCAGTATTTTTACTATTGGATACATAACTGCCCTCAGATTCAGTGTCCCACATTAGTTGAATTTGATTTTGTAATGAAAGACTATCAATTTTATAAAGTGAAAGGATTAAAAACCCGGATGCGAGTAATTATCTTCTATTCGATACCAACAAAGGCGTATTAATTATCTTTATCATCACCTTCAACTAAAGTTGGAGCCCTTTATTTATTGCTCCACCAGGAAACACGAGACAATCCTCGCCTGACATTTTTCTACAATATGTAAAGATAAAATCAATACGCGGACCACTCGAATGCTGAAAATCCTGCATATGTTACACTCTGTAAAGTATCAGTATTGCCCCCTGACCTTTTAGTATGCTGAGTGTCATGGGGTGAGGCGAACTGGCCGGATTAGAACCGGCACTGAATGCTTAAAAAATGCCGTCACTAAGCAGGTTCATTAATACCTCCGCAAAGATGATTTGTGCCGAGTTACCAGAACACAAGAAAAGAACACTGTACATTGTGTTCGTCATTGCAACGCTTTACCCTTCATTTTCAGACGGTCATAGGTTAGCAGTTCAAGAACCAGTGGTCATTTTGCTGCTAATACATCGCTAAATGTTATTGCTCTGCTGTCGCAGGACAAAGACCCCCCTATCCTTTCAGTTGGGGGCCTGCACTTATGCTGGTCATAGCGCGTTAAATGTCGCTTCAGCCAGACTAGAATGGAACGATAGGAATTCTCGGTACAAAGAAAAAGATGTTCCTCTCATCACCAAACAAATCTGAATAATCATATGTATACCATGCCTTTTTTAACGAGTTAAAGACAATCCATACTGCCACCAGATATCACTCAGACCGACATATGAGTGTAAATACTGTATAACCTAACAGTGAAACGCCAGCATCCCAATTTATCTATTAATAGTAAGGTAACTCGCCACTTTAGCATTCCGAAGATGTCAGCAACTGTATCGTATTCATGCCTCTGCCCTCAGCTTTTTGGAAAGCGGAAAGGTGGAGAACTGCACATTCTTACTCCGTATGTGGACATCTGATTACAGTAATCGCTGCCCAGAAATAGTTAACAACATATCTGTAAAATCGAATGTATTCAACTATAATTTTGATAAGCGACTAAGGGGGCGATGATGCATATCAACAAGATAGTTGGCTGGCTTTTTGAAAGTATGCCTGAGTGCCTGTTTAAGTCATTATCTGAACCTGTATTCTCGGAAATTGATGGCATTGTACAAACAAACATGTTGAAGGCATCTTGGATGCAAGATGCCATGCGCAGTACTGCCGAAAAAGATGAGTAGCAGAAAGTAAATCTCTAATTGGTTTGATTGGCAGTGGAACGTAAATATTCCTGTTATGTTTAAAACATCAAGGGAATGATTTAAATGTAACAGGAAGATACACAATTTAAATTACAGTCTCCTAGCTGCTGCCAAGTCGCGTGAGAGAGAGGCTTCAGCAGAAACGCTCCAGGCGGTGTCTGGTTAGACTGGATGGGGGATGGATCCCTCACATTGAATATAATTAAAACATTATTTTTTCCCCTTACTTGCGGCACTATGAAATACAACTTTTTTCCCTTTTTGATTGGTATCCACCACAGCAAAAATCGCTTTACGAAACAGTTGCTCCTCTGGCACTTCAGTATGATCACTTAATGGTATATTCACCCGCTGCATCTCAGGTTGATGCGCAGTGTAACCCGTCGATTCGGCACGTAAATCAACCACCACTTTGCTCCCGTCTTCATCTACCATCTGCTGGATATCATTTACACCACTACAGTATGCCCAGGCATTAGGACGTGTTATAGCTTGCTCATTTATTTGTTTCTACACCTAAAAGACCATAAAAACGGAAAAATTCTTAACCTATCAAATTGCCGATACGATCCAGTTCAGCTTTAAACATGGTTTTATCTTTTTGCAACTCAGCCAACGGAAGAGTAAAAAACGCCTCGATGCGTGCTCGAAGGATGGTATATGCCTTTATAAAAGCCGCATTAATCTCCTCATCTGTACCTGTAACACGAGCCGGGTCATCAACCCCCCAATGGCTTCGTAGTACAAGTCCCAAATAGGTAGGACAAGTTTCATTTGCTGCATAGCCACAGACACTGATTACGATATCTGGTACCAGTGGCAAACTTTCCCACGATTTACTGTAGCAACCTATGGTGGAGATGCCTTCATGTTGCAGCAAAGCAAGTGAGCGAGGATGTACATGCCCGGTTGGATGACTTCCTGCACTCATGCTATGCCAGCCCTCCGGTGCAAGATGGTTGAACGTTGCTTCAGCCAGAATGGAGCGACAAGAGTTACCGGTACAAAGAAATAATACGTTCATAAAATTAGCCCTTATTTTTTTCTGGGTGAGAGCAAAGGACATCTGAAGATGTGCAATTGAGCTCCGTGTGCAGAGATATGCATTTTTCCGGATGACCGGAGCAACATTCTTCTGTCAGGAAGGAAATCAGTTCCAGCATCAAAGTGATATTCGCCCTATAGCGCTGAAAACGACCTTCTTGTTCAACTGAAAGCAATCCGACACGTGTCATCGCTTTGAGATGAAACGATAAATTATTTGGAGCAATGGCAAGGCTTGACGCTATTTGCCCGGCGACCATGCCCTGTGGCCCGGCTTTCACCAGCA
Source organism: Citrobacter sp. XY323 (assembly GCF_025106035.1). Lineage (NCBI taxonomy): Bacteria > Pseudomonadati > Pseudomonadota > Gammaproteobacteria > Enterobacterales > Enterobacteriaceae > Citrobacter > Citrobacter sp. XY323. The sequence goes on along the minus strand of NZ_JANYUK010000018.1, from coordinate 48,378 downwards.
AGCGATAGATATCCAGTCGGATGTCAGAAGCCAGGGATTCAAAAACTTGAGTTGCAGTATCTTTTTTCATAATTCAATGCTACAAGAACTATTGAAGTAATCAACCAAATTTTATAGTCTAGGAATCCTGGTAACAATGTTTAATGATACGTCAGGTAATAATCAGGGGACGTAAAATGAATACTCTTGACCTTCAGAAAATCAAGGATGATGCGGTCGAATGGGCCTTAACACATGGTGTCGCCTTTAAGGAATCGTCGTATTCTGCAGTGCATACCCCGTTTACCTTGACGCCAACGCCTATCAGGCGGGAAACCTATAAGCTTTTACAAAACTTAGCAAAAATACTCAGCAAATTAATCTATTCAGTTTCTGAGAATCATGATTTTTTATACGATGCCATTTATCCCATCAAAGCTGGGAATCCCTTCTTTTCAGCTTTACTGAACATGCATCAACAAATCCATTCATCCTCAAGCACAGCTCCCCGGCTACCATTGCTCATTATGCGTAGCGACTTTATGGATGATGTTCACGATGGCTTTAAGCTAATAGAGTTCAATGGCATAGCCGCCGGTATGGGGCCATTTGGTCAGCGGACACACGAGCTACATCAATATATACAAAGGCAATGGTCAACTACTTATTCTGAATGGTCCCACCAGGCAAAGGGAATACTTGTCGAAAACCATGCCATCGAAGGGATATCAGCAGCTCTTGCCCGGGCTACATTCAGAATTAAACAAGAGTTCGAAGATCCAGGCCCGGCCAGATTCTTGATGATAGTGCAAGAACATGAAAACAACGTGTTTGATCAGCACTTGCTTGAGCTAGCCCTTCAGCAAAAAGGGATCGAAACGCATCGCAAAACTTTTCAGGAACTTCATAATCAATTGAGAACCGGTGACAAAAACAGGCTAATTCTCAACGGTGTAGGACCACTTGATACTGTCTACTTACGTGCCGGATATCAATACTCAGATTATGAAGCCGCCAGCCTCAATGAGAAGGAGTGTTGTCAGGCGTTAATGGCTACACGAGTACTGATCGAGCAGCACCGAGTTGCGGTTAATGCAACAGTCGCTCAGCAGCTTGCGACAAGTAAGCGGGTTCAAATGTTGCTCTCTCACTTGGGGCTCGATGAGCTGGTTGCTTTCGGATTGAAACCGGAAGAGGTTAACACCATAAAAATGGTGTTGGGCGAAATGCTTCCTGTTAACCCTCATACTATCAACATCGTAAAAGAGTCTCCTTCTGATTCATGGGTTCTCAAAAATCAGGGTGAAGGGGGTGGGCATTGTCTGTTTGGTGCTGATATCCAGTTAAAACTGGCAAAGCTTGACCCGCTGCAATATCAATCGTGGTCGTTCATGCGTCGATTACATCCTGCCCCGCGATCGGTACCCTCTCTGGTTGTCCGTAAAGGGGAGTTATATCAGATTACTGATCTGGTCAGCGAATTAGGAATTTTCTCCGTTCAGATAGATAACTATGCAGCTAGCGCTGAGCCCTGTTTTGCTGGGTATTTGATCCGTAGCAAATCAGCAGAGTCAACTGAGGGAGGAGTTCATAGTGGACAAGGTGTTTTAGACTCGCTGGTATTCAGTGATTAATTCAGTAAGCCACTTCACTTCAGAGTGCTATAAGGTAACGTTATAAGCGTAAAGCCACTGTTGTCTGTGAGTCTGATTCTTGGATTGTTATCTTAGAGCTCCGTTTAATTCAGAAGGAGCTCTTTTTGAAATCCCATCTGAATTAACATTAAGCGATTACACAATCAGTCAAAGTTAAGTTCAGATATTTGCTGGTCAGGAAATTTTAAAATTCCGTTGCGAGAATGTCCCCCGCAGAAACCTCTTTAGAATAAAAGGATTATATTAACTATTATTCTTTTTCTATACAAAACTAAAAACCTACATTTACTTGTGGTTTTTATTTAACTCAATGTAACTATATCATTTCAAACAAAATATCTCCTTTATTGCATCTTTTCAATTCCGATGGCACCTCATACCTTCCGCCACAGCTACATCATCGTTAGCCCATGAACGTCATTCAGACCCAGGCCAGACATAAAATGGTAGTTTATACACAGGCGTTTGCGCTGGATATGGCGGCCGTGCTGTTCCCAGTGACAGGTATAATGCCGCGCAGATACATCGGCCCCTATTACGTGACAATGTCACTCATCACGGTTTATATAATCTGTAGTGAGCAGAACATTCCGCGTTGATCTGAAAAAATGCTTAGGTGGATCTTTTGCGGTCGACATGCTTTTGAGTTCTAATGGCGTGATATTGCCAGCCCATACAAAGGGAAAGAGAAATGATCCAGCAACTGCACAAGCGGTCTGATGTTGAGAAAAAGGTCGCGGCCGGAGAGGCTGTTAAGGAACAGCCACGGCAGGCAATCAGGGACACAGTCACCGGTGTCAACGCCACGATCTGTGACCGTTATTTGCCATTTTCATGCCCGCTAGATGCTTTCTTTAATGATGCTGTCCGCTTTCCGCCATTTCATCGTCACTGATTGGCGTTGCGTTTTTGGCCAGCACTCCAGCTTTGCGTTTCTCCTTTAACCGGTAACTTTCTCCTTTGATATTCAGTGTGGTTGAGTGATGCAGCAGCCGATCCAGGATCGCCGTTGCCAGTACGTTATCTCCGAACATCTCTCCCCAGTCTGCGAAGCCTTTATTTGACGTCAGGATGATGCTCGCTTTTTCATATCGACGGTTCAGTAGCCGGAAGAACAGGCTGGCTTCCTCTCTGGTCATTGGCAGATAGCCTATTTCATCCAGGATCAGCACCCGGGCATAACTCAGTTGCTGTAGCTGACGCTCCAGTCGGTTTTCCTGTTTCGCTTTCATCAGCGTTGCGATCAGTCTGTCCAGTGGCATGAACAGTACCCGATGCCCTGCATCCGCCGCTTTCACGCCGAGAGCAACGGCCAGATGGGTTTTCCCGACACCTGGAGGACCCAGCAGGATCACATTCTCGCAGCGTTCCACGAACGCCAGACCGGCCAGCTCCCGGACAACCTTACGATCGATGCCCGGCTGGAAGGTGAAGTCGAACTGCTCCAGCGTTTTGACCCATGGCAGACGCGCCTGCTTCAGTCGTGACTCCATGCCGCGCTGATGTCTGCCGTTCCATTCCTGCTGCAGCGCCATGCACAGGAACTCCCGGTAGTTCAGCTCTTTTTTAGCCGCCTGCTCCAGCAGGTTTTCTACGTGATAGCTCAGATGCTCCATTTTCAGGCGACTCAGCAGCGCTTCAAGTTCATGCATCACAGCAACTCCTCATAAGCACTCAGTGGTCGATGTTCTACCATGCTGACCTGCTTCCAGAGCGGGGCATGATGTTCCGGCACTGTCTGCCAGCCGGACGATGCTGAGCAGAGACGATGTGATGCCACCAGTTGCTCATTACTGTAGATCCGCAGTTCATCATCCAGCGATATTCGTATCGAGACCGGCTGGCCACACAGCGTTTCGGGAACGCTGTAACGATTGCCGCCAACTTCGATATAGCTGTCCCAGGACACATGGCGGATGTCGAAGTAGCTGGTATCGAAGTCCGTATCCGGCAACGGCTGCAGATGCTCCTGTTCCAGTGCGAAGCGCCGCTCTGGTGTTTGTCTGAACTGGCGAAGCTCCCGTTTATCAGCAACTTCAGCCATCCACTGCTCCAGTTGCTGGTTTACATGGGTGACGCTGTCGAACCTGCGGTACCGGACGAAGAAGTTCTCCTTAAGATATTTCACCATCCGTTCCACTTTGCCTTTGGTTCTGGCCCTGCGCGGACGGCGGGCCCGGGGCAGGAAGTCATAGTGGTCGGCCAGCAACAGGAACCCGGAGTTGAACACCACTTTCCCGTTGTTATTCTTCAGTACTGCGGCTTTCTGGTTATCAACCAGCACCGTTTTCACACTACCACCGAAGTAGCGGAAGGCGCGAACCAGTGACTCGTAGGTGTGCTCAGCATCCTGCTTTGGCGCGGCGAAGACATGGAAGCGGCGGGAGAACCCCAGCGTATTAACCGCGAAGTTAACTTTGCACCGCTGCCCGGCAACCTCCACCTCGACTTCGCCCCAGTCGTGCTGGAGCTGATATCCTGGCTGGGTTTCAAAGCGGACCGTTCTTTTTGATGGCCGCATTTTACGTTTGGGCTGGATGTAGTAACGCAGCATGGAACGTCCGCCCGTATAGCCCATTGCCTTTATCTCTGCGAGGATAACCTCGCTATTCCAGACATTCTCTGCCAGGCGCATGTCGATGTAATCCATAAATGGTTTCAGCTTAACCATTTTGTGGCGGGTCTTTCTGGCTGGCGGTTCAGGATATTTGAGATAGCGTCTGACAGTCCGTTCAGAGCAACCCACCTGAGTCGCAATATCGACAATGTACGCACCCTGCTGGCGCATTTGCTTTATCATGTAAAAGTCCTCTCTGCTCTGCATGTTGATGTCCTTTCTGGTGTGAGAACCTTAAGGAAACAACATGTTGGGTGGAGCGGACAATGCTAATGGTGATTTACCGTCTTATATCACTGGCGCTAACATAAGGCATCACGTACTTCCTGACATCGGTTAACAAGGTGATTATTCACCGGGTTCAATTTTCCGGATACTGCCCAAATCAAGACGCTTTGAACTCCAGACGCCGCTTCCGACGGCTGCACCGGTGGATTTTCTGAACCGCAGACCACATTCAGTGACCCACTGGGTTCTGGTTTCCCGGAGTCTGACCTCTCGGGGCCGGTAGCATTCTGTTATGATCCCGACGTGCGTCATGGGCTGCCCATTAATCTGTACCATGATGTGAGTGGCCTTATCTGACGGACCGGCAAACGTTCTGCCAGCGGATTAGGCGAATGAGCCGGGAAGCCTGGTCCGGCGTGAACCCGAATCCGTCCAGCAACTCTGTCAGCAGCGGGCCGGCATCCTCTTCATACCGATCCGATCGAAGGACACCAGGGGTCCCTTCCACCGTTTTCGCCAGTGCCAGAAAACGTTCCTGCAGCGGTTGTTCCTTATTACGCCAGCCGGGCTTCACTGCCTTAAGGTGCTCCGGGTTTGTGGCGGACAGCCCCTGCACATCGTGTTGTCGCAGTGCCCTGAGCAGGTGCCGGTACCAGATTTCCGTCGTGTCTGCAGCCTGTCCGCCGGGAAACTCTGCATTCTTCAGGACAGGTGTACCCTGTTCAGGCGCGGTGCTTTCGTTGATCTGCAGGCGGATATCAATGCCGGCATCGTGACAGGCCTGCAACCACTCAGCCACCTGCAGGGGGTCGCCTTCGAGGCGCGTCACCTGCCCGGCCGTGTTCCACAGCTGCAGGCAGGTGGTGCCGTCGAGACGGATAACGTAGTCGCCCCGGCACGACAGGTGCCAGCGACCGTCCAGCGCCACCGGCCGGTCGTCACCGAACCTGTCAGACTCGTATACCGGCTTTATCCGGACCAGGGGCAGAACCCGGACCTCTGTCGCGCGTTGCTCCGCCAGGACACGCGCCTGTTCGTCAGCCAGAAGCGGGGCGGCCAGCGCACGGCCGGCGTCCGTCAGCTCGACGGCCAGCTGCAGGTTCGGGGCGCGCAGGGTGCGCAGCCAGCCTGCGGACTCCATACGCCGGCAGGAGGCGCGCAGGTTCGGCCCGTACACCGGGGTGTCCCCGCCCTGCTCCAGCATCCGCTCAATATCCCGCGTGGCCACCGGCCCCGGACGTTTCGCACCGAGGGCGGCCAGCACAATCAGCACCCGACGCTGCAGCGGTGACGGTCGGCGCGCCTGAGTCATTGCTTATCCGTCTCCGGCCAGATGAGTTTTCTGAGACGCTGATGATCGACGTCTATGAGCGCTTTGGTTTGTTCGTATTTTTTCAGTGGCGCACCAGTAAGCGCCAGTTCATACCAGAATCCCAGCAGGGTGCTGGCCTTACTCGATTCGCTGATATATCTAACGCCCTGGCTGTCCAGCTCGCATTCCCGGATACGTTCTTCCGCTATCCGGGTCAGCTGCTCATAGCTGAGTGAAAAATTCACTTCTTTCTCATCCATCCTGCACGCTCCGTCTGATAATGTCCGGTTAAGTGTAAAATCATACTCAGTATGATTTAGTACTCAATGTGTAAACATCATATCAGGTATGATTGTCTGATTAATGATAAATATCACACTCAGTATGATTTTATGCGATGGGTTTGATTATCATATCCTTTGCGTGTTTTCCGCTGCGCAGATCCGAAAATTGGCTAAGTCGGATCTCCAGACTGCAGCAGGGTTGTTTTGAAAAAATGCCGGAGATGGAAGCAGCGTAGTAAGCTGATTTAATGATGTAAGAATAAATCTTACATTAAGATATGGAGGGGTTATGGCTCGTACGATGACGGTGGACGTGGGTGATGAGCTGCATGAAAAGCAGGCTGAATCCAGACTTCAGGAACTGCGCGATCTGCTGGCCGAAGGGATCAGCAGCGGCGAGGCGAAACCATGGAACAAGAATGCATTCCTGAGGAATGTCAGGGCCAGGGTGGCTAATGAAAGAGATTGAGCTGACACCCAAAGCAGAAGAGGATCTGGAGGCCATCTGGGACTACAGCTTCAGACAGTTCGGGGTTGTTCAGGCGGATGCATACATCGGCCGTATAGCTGCAGTGTTTGATGTGCTGGCCATGCATGATATCGGCACGCATCGTGCAGAGCTGGGAGACGATATCTGCACACTGCCGGTAGAACCGGCATACGATCTATTTTGTATCATCACATTCTATGGTTACGGTCATTCGTATTCTCAGCCAGTCTCAGGATACGGCGCGACATGCACCCTGGAGATGACCGGGGAACAGGATTCTCAAACAATATAAGTTAATTGTGAGGTCGACATGACCAAAAAAAACATTGTGTATGGACTCTTTCATTATTATTCATTTCGCTTATAAAAAAACGCTCCCGGACGGGAGCGTAAGCCAGTGACTTCGGCGTCAAATGAGGGTCTGACAAGTGGAGCTGCGGGTTAATTCTGGGTGATCTGGCTGCGATGCTTTTCCGCCTGTTGCTGATGAATAACGGAAGACTGGCCATTATTCGCCTTCTCATGCACAACAGCGGCTTTCTCATGCTCGCTCATTTCGGAAAATGGCTTAGCAGTTTCTTGGGTGTTCTCAGGTTTGGCTTTCATCATTTTTTTATGCATTTCAGCCATGTCCTGATGGGCGGCAGAATTGCCGTTTTGCATCATTTCATGGGACATAGCGGCCTGATCGTGACCGCTCATATCCATCATTTTCATGCTCTCCCCCTGAACTGCACTTTTTTCAGCGGATGACTGCATCTGATGGGCAGGCGCCTGGGCATTATTTACCTGGTCATGCATGTTCATTGTCTCTGCAGCCCAGGCAGATGAAGCGACAGCCATCATGGCAATAAAGGATACAAGGATCTTTTTCATGGTTGGGTCTCCGGTGTTTTCATACCCGAACAATCAATGCTTATAACAGAGAAAGCATTTGATCTCAGGGCTGGTTAATCATCACGCCAGGAACCGGGCGATTGAATTATCACGCTGTCCTGATTTATGACTGATTATAAAAAACCGCTTCTGTTTATCGCGTGACTGAATGATGACATTTTTGTCACCTTCCGGGTTTCTCCTGAATAACGGTATTAATCCATTAACAGACGCACACTGAACACAATTTTCCGCCCCTGCTGTTCTGCTGACAGCTCGCCGCCGTGAGCATGAATGATCGACCTTGTAATTGATAATCCCAGCCCCGCGCCTTCCGTGTTGTGAACCCTTGATGAGTCTGCGCGATAGAACCGGTCAAACAAACGTTCCAGATTAGCGGGAACCGGGCCAGACATCGTATTCGTAATCATCACGTTCACACAGTCACTGTCACGCTCAAGGTGTATCGCTGTACAGGTGTTATCGGGAGAATACTTGATTGCATTGGAAAGCAGGTTACTGAAAGCACGTCGCAGCATATCGCTGTCTCCGGCAACAACGCCCTCTCCTTCAACCGTGATTGTCTTTCCTGTTTCGTCTGCCAGGGGCTCGAATAACTCACGTAATTCATTCAGTTCGGCTGCCAGATCCACATCATGTTTATCCAGCTGCAGCAGACCATGCTCTGAACGTGCCAGAAAAAGCATGTCACTGGTCATTCGTGACAACCTTTTCAGTTCTTCCAGGTTAGCGAATAAAATTTCGCGGTAATGCGAAACATCCCTTTCCTTAGCCAGTGCAAACTGCGTCTGCATCATCAGATTACTGACTGGTGTGCGCAGCTCATGCGCGATGTCAGACGAGAAATCTGACAGTTTCCGGAATGACCCCTCCAGGCGATCGAACATATTATTGAACTCCTGCATGGTCTCAGAGATTTCCGGCGGAGCCAGATCGGGATTAAGACGCTGATCCAGGCTGTGTACGGTCATGGAGGAAGCCAGACTGGTCATTTCCCGTAACGGTTTCAGACCAATACGTGTGGTCAGCCAGCCCAGAAAAACAGAAATAAAGACCAGACCGATATTGAACCAGAACAGCCAGGTACTGAGTTTGTCCATAAACAGGGTGTGATACCCAGTATCCGTGGCAACCGTAATGATGAAATGTTTGCTTTTACCCTGTTCCGGCGTCACGGCAACCCGCCGCGAGATACTGCGGTACACGGTGTTATTTTCTTCCGTCTGGATCATATAGTCGAGAATATCACCCGACTTGTTAAGCAGGACCGCTGGAACAACAGAATTTTTGGCATAGAGTTCAACAATTTTTTCATTTTCCATGTTTTTTATAGAAATGAATAAACCATTGTGCCCCACCATCGCATCGTTTATTTTTTCTGATAATGACTTAATATCCGTTTTGTTCCGGAACGTCTCTGTTTTAAGAAACTCTTCGGTGAGCTGAAGTTTACCTGTCAGAAAATCGCGGTCCTGATTATCGAAATAGCCATTCAGGGTACTCACCAGCATAAAACTGGATAACCACCATACCGTAAGCATCACTGCAGAAAAAATCAGGCTCAGGCGCGTGGTCAGGGAAATTTTGAACCTCACTCTTCTCTGATCTCCAGGACATATCCGGCACCGCGAACGGTATGGATCAGTTTTGGCTCAAAGTCATCATCAATTTTACTTCTCAGGCGTCTCACTGCCACATCAATCACATTCGTATCACTGTCAAAATTCATGTTCCAGACCAGGGACGAGATAAGGCTTCTGGGTAACACTTCTCCGGTACGTTGCAGCAGTAACTCAAGCAGAACGTATTCTTTACCGGTGAGATGGATCTTCTTTCCCGAACGGATCACGGTCCGGCGCACCATATCAACGGTCATATCTGCTATGGTGCAAACTGTGGCTGCCTGAGAGCGGGCGCGTCGCAGCAAGGTTCTTACACGTGCAACCAGCTCGGTAAAATCGAAGGGCTTAATAAGATAGTCATCTGCGCCAAGCTCCAGCCCTTTCACTTTGTCCCGCACGTTATCCTTTGCGGTTAAAAACAGGACCGGTTCTTCATGCCCGGACTCCCTCAGTGCGCTGATGATTTGCCACCCGTCGAGGAAAGGCAGCATCACGTCCAGTATTATCAAATCATACTGTCCCTTCGACGCGGCCCCGAGACCGTCGCGGCCATTATTAAAGAGATCGGCCTGATAACCTTCCTCAACCAGTCCCTGCTGAAGGTAACGACCTGTTTTTTGTTCGTCTTCAACGATTAAAATACGCTGCATGGTCAACTCGCTGATATGAAAGTAAAAATCTCACGCATGAGCTTTGGCTGTCCCCTAGCTGATCTGAGACGGAGCAAGCATTCCAAGCCACGCTACGGCGCCCAGAATGATAATCGCAACAACGAATTCTGTCAGAATGCTGTTTCGCATCAGGGCAACGCTGCGATCATAATTCCCTTCCCTGACCATAACTTCAAGCCGGGGACCCAGGTGAAACCGGTTTGCTGCAGCCAGAAGAAGCATCAGAACAAACAGAGCCGTCTTAGCAAGCAATATCCCCCCCCAGGAGCTGTTGAATAAGGGGGTTAAGTTACCCTCAGCAATGTACAGATAGTTGACGAGCGCACTCAGGATCAGGGCTACAACAATCACCGTTCCTGCCGTGGCAAATTTTGCCAGGGAGTCAGATATCACAATGACGCTCTGTGCATTATGCGCGTTTCTGCGCATCAGCAGGATAGCAAATGCAACCAGAGCACCTGTCCAGGCACCTGCAGCGCCGAGATGAGTCAGATCGCTCAGTAAATGGAGATAGTAATGCAGACCGTCATGCATGACGGCGTGTCCTCCCCAGGCAAGTGTAGCCAGCGCCACGCCCCCACTCATCGTCATCAGCAGGCAGGACAATACTCTCTTATTAGTGTAAAGGAACAAAGCACCGAGTGTGGTAAACAGGGCACAGAGCCTGACAATCCAGCTAATACCGACATCCGTTTCTTCTATCACCATCTCGATAATATGGATAGATAATTCTCTGAAATCAGTTACTCCGCTCATGGCATTAGATACCAGGAGCATATTAATGCCAGTAAGAATGATACCTGCAACAACAGCAAAGGTTATAAACGACCTGAAATTAGTCAGGTTATACGTTTCATGTCTGACACTGCTTATTCCATATATCTGAAAAAATGGCAATCCAAATATTACCATCAAATCAAGATAAAGAAGAAAACGAATAACAATCATAATCAGGTCATTCATAATATTACTTCACTGTAAAAGTGTAATTGCCGGTAATAGGGTGTGTATCTGCAGAAACCGCGCGCCAGTCAACACGATAAGTGCCGGCTGGCAGAGGTTCTCGTGGGATAATGACCATTGATTTAGGGTCAGCGCCTGGTGCCACTTTTGTCGCGACTGGCATTGGCGAATGGGATGACATGCCTTTCATCCCGGTCATTGTTAATTTAGCCCCTGAGAATTTCACAGTCAGATCTTCTGTGAAATTAAGCTGGATCTTTTCCGGGGCCGCTACGGCTGAATCTGCCTGCGGGACAGAACTTTTTAATTCAGGATGGGCCATAGCAGAGAAAGCAACGCCCATAACGAGGCCACCTGTAAGAATGGCTTTATTTAAAATCGACATTTTATTTACCTGTTTAGTTGAGTGTTTTATATCAGTGCGTTAAAACCAGATTCTGGCTCCCGCCAGGAATACTACCTGATGGTCTTTCTCACCTTCTCTTTTCGCCATATCGGATGTTTTCCCGTAAAGTTGATTCCAGGAAACGCCTATATAGGGTGCAAACTCACGGCGTATTTCATAGCGCAGCCGGAGCCCCAGCTCTGTGTCAGTCAGTCCCCTGCCGCGACCCCGCGATTCATCATCCTGACTGTAGAAATTCACCTCATAGGATGGCTGGAGTATGAGCCGGTTAGTCAGTAAAACGTCGTATTCTCCTCCCAGACGAAGGGCTGCTTTTCCACCATTACTGACAAAACCCGTAATTTCAGACTCAAAATTATAGAGTGCCAGCCCCTGAAAACCGACAGCAGCCCAGGTCTGGGCAGAAGCAGGTCTGAAATCCTGCCTGACACCCGCAACCAAATCCCACCATGGGCCAACCGCATGTCCCCAGAGTAACTGCGCTTCAGCCGCCTCCGTTTCCCCATTGCTTCGTTCACCTTCGCTCTTTAGCCAAATCCGATCTGTGTCGCCTCCAATCCAGCTGTTAACACTCCAGCTGAAATTGTTGGTGTTATCCGACCGTTGCCATTCCAGTTGATCCAGCAGAACCAGATAATTAATCGCACTGTCGTGAATCGCATGCCCCTGTAAATTGCCGAATGCAGCCTTCCGGTCGGCATCGGTAACAGGCGGAATTGGCGTTCTGCTCTCAGTTACAATGGGCTCCATTGACGTCATCTCAGTGAAATTCTCATCTGCTGGCATCTGCATGGCAGACATGTCGTGCCCGGCGTGGGGATCTGCAGAGACGGAGCCCGCCGCAATAGAAAGCTGTGAGGTAAACAAACCGGCGACCAGAACAGGTATGGCGTTCAAATTTCTCTTCATTCGCATCATTCCTCCACCCGGACTTCACGAAACATTCCCATTTCCATGTGATAGAGCAAATGGCAGTGATACGCCCAGCGTCCAAGAGCATCAGCTGTCACTCTGTAACTGCGTTTTGTACCTGGGGGAACATCTATTGTGTGTTTACGAACCATGAAATTACCGTTTTCATCTTCCAGATCGCTCCACATACCATGCAGGTGAATGGGGTGAGTCATCATGGTATCGTTGATCAGCGTGATCCTAAGTCGCTCACCGTATTTCAGCAGCACCGGTGCGGCATCTGAAAACTTGATTCCATTAAATGACCAGGCAAACTTTTCCATGTGGCCGGTTAAATGTAGTTCTATGGTGCGGCCAGGTTCACGTCCGTCAGGATCCTCAAAGCGGCTTTTCAAATCCGCGTACGTGAGAACCTTTCTTCCGTTATTTCGAAGACCAATACCCGGATCGTTTAATTTCGGAGAGACGCTCATCGCCTGCATATCAACCAGTGGGTTATCCGTTTCTGACGCAGGATGACTTTGCATACCCGGCATTCCGGCCATCTGGGAATGATCCATACCGGCCATGCTGCTGTGATCCATGGGCGCGGAGGATGTCCCGCTATCCGGAAGGTCAGCACCGTCCATAGACATCATCTCTCCGCTGTTATCCATGCCTCCCATCTGGCTGTGGTCCATTCCTGCCATATCATGTCCCATTCCTCCCATACCCATATCTTCCATGGTCAACAGAGGACGGGGATCGAGGGGGGGAACGGCAGCACTTAACCCCTCTCTCGTGGCCAGTGTCCCCCGAGCGTAACCGGTCCTGTCCATGGATTGTGCGAAGATGGTATAGACCTCACCCTGAGGCTCCACAATGACATCATAGGTTTCGGCAACGGCAATCCTGAATTCGTCAACGGTAACCGGGTTTACATACTGGCCATCTGCAGCCACGACCGTCATTTTCAGCCCGGGGATACGGATATCGAAATAGGTCATTGCCGAGCCGTTGATAAACCGTAAGCGTATCTTTTCACCGGGACGGAACAGTCCGGTCCAGTTTTTCAGCGGGGCCTGCCCGTTCATGAGATAGGTGTAGGTGTAGCCACTGACATCCGCGAGGTCAGTCGGATTCATTTTCATTTCAGCCCACATTTTCCGATCGGCAATGGTGGCTGACAGCCCCCTGGTATTCACGTCGCGGAAAAAAGAGCCAACGGTTGGTTTATTGAAATTGTAGTAATCCGACTGTTTTTTTAATTTTTTCAGCAGGCTGTGAGGATTTTCATCGGTCCAGTCAGACAACATGACCACATGCTCACGATCGTAAGCAAACGGTTCTGGCTCCCTGGCATCGATGATAATGGCACCGTATACCCCCTCCTGTTCCTGCAGACCGGAATGGCTGTGGTACCAGTAAGTCCCGTTCTGCTTAACCTTAAAGGTGTAAACGTAGGTATCATCAGGCTCTATGCCCCTAAAACTCAGCCCCGGAACACCATCCATATTGGCCGGAAGAATAATGCCGTGCCAGTGAATGGACGTCTGTTCATTAAGACGGTTTTTGACCTTCAGGGTAATGGTGTCACCTTCTTTCCAGCGAAGAACGGGCCCCGGCAGGCCTCCATTGATTGTTTTGGCCTGACGCTCACTGCCCGTGATATTGACGGCCGTTTCACCAATGGTCAGGTCAAACTGAGTACCCTGCAGGGATGCGGCAACTGGCAGGCTCAGACTGGAACGCGCATTGAAACTCCATACGCCAAGACTTCCGGCTACGCCAGAGAGGGTTAACCCCTTCAGGAAAGTTCGTCGAGACGTTTTCAACAGCATGCGCGTTCCCTTATTTAAAGTATGGTTACTGACAGAATTCGAGAACCGATTTAAATTAAATTACTGGTTCATCCTCTTACAATGAAATGAAGCTAGCACACCTTAAGAAACAAATTCATTACAATCGTGTAATGTACATAGCTGTATTACATTTACGTCATCTTCCCCACAGGTTGATTATTTTTATATATGATCGTAAGGACAACTTTTATGTACCTCAGAAGGTAATTACACATGAATATATTAATCACGACCACTGCGTTTACAGCTTTATTTTGTGGGGCAGCTTTTGCTCAGTCCAGTGATATTGCCCATGAAGCACATCGTTTTGTTAATAATGCCTCAGCCGTCAGTCATGTGAATTCCTCGACGCATGAAAATTTGCCGGACAGGATTAATAAAAACAGCACACCCTCATTCTCTGAAATGAATGAACATGAAAGGGCCATTGTTGCTCATTCATTTATGAACAACAGCGCGTCCTATGCACATCAGAAAATGATTGAGGAACATAAAAAAATGCTGTCCGACAGTGGTGCAAATTCAAAGACCTCCTCTTCTTCTTTTAACGAACTGAATGCCGGAGAGAAAGCCGCCCTCGTGCATGAGCAGGTCAATAATGCCGGTGCGGAAGCTCATCAGACACAGGCAAGAAAGCTTCGCGGCCTGTATTCCTCCAGGTAACTGCAGGCGGGTTAGTGCTTAGCAGGGCTTTACTGACGGGTTACGTAGCAGGACATGAGCCCCATATTGCTCTGCCGTAACCTGTTTCAGTCCCGTTAATCATCACCGTCAGGCTGGTCATACAGTTCCCAGATCTTCAGGAGCAAACGGGAAACAAGATATGTTACAAAAATGACGACCATCAACGGTGCTCCCGATTAACTGACAGATGACACGCCTCCTGAAAACCCCTAGCATACGCCGCAGTGTTCATGCTAACGGCGAATTCCAGTAAATGTATTCTACCGATGTCGTAAAAGAAAATGCCTACCTTTCAGCCACCCGCTCGGGGCTGGAATCGAACGAGATCGCTACCCTTCAGCGCTCCTTGCCTTCCCGGTTTAATCTGCGGCATTTGAAAAAAAATGAATCATTAAAACTCGTACTGCAAAAGAAAGCGGGAAAATCACGTGTCGTGGCCTATAAATTTACGTCCGGTTCATTTAATTACACGGCGTATCGTATATCAGATAAAAAGTTCTATAACCTTTCCGATACTTCCGGGAAAGGCAGTCTCGATTATCCGTTACCGGCCACAGCAAGACTCAGTTCGCCTTTCAATCCTGCAAGACTTAACCCGGTATCGGGAAAAGTGAGTCCCCATAATGGCATTGATTATTCCATGCCCATGAACACGAAAATAGTCAGCGTCATCGACGGAAAAATCACCCGGGCCGAATACAACAGCACCATGGGATATTTTGTTGAAGTAACAGGAAAAGCCGGTGTTAAAACTCGCTATCTCCACCTCAATAAAATACTCGTTACTAAAGGGGCCAGGGTTACCCGGGGAGGCGCTATTGCGTTATCCGGTAACAGCGGACGTTCATCCGGTCCTCATCTGCATTACGAGCTGGTCATCAATAACAATCCTGTTAACTCACTGGCGTTCCGGGCAGCGGCACCCGCTGATAACAAACTTGAACAGCATGCCTTTGCGCATGCCAGAGACTACGAACGATACCTGGACTGATAACGGGGCCGCGACGTGGCCCCGTCTGCCGGATTAATTTTTTTTATCGTTTTCACTTCCTTGATGTTGATGATCTCCATGCCCTCCGTGGCCGTGGAAAAGATGCATTAGCGGGCAGACCAGCAATAACAGATATGGCCAGTAACCTGCCACATGTGACCAGTGTTCGCGCAGGAGGGCAAATGCCGCGATCGCGGCGACAGCAATAAGCGCATAGGTGGTACTTTTCATACTGGACTCCTTCTGTTCGTAACAGCCCCTTCACTCAGTGTTATTTCCCGAGCCTGACACTTTTCAGACGCAACGCATTCACAATGACGCTGACGGAGGAAAGAGCCATGGCCGCCGCCGCAATAACTGGCGACAGCAGTATTCCATACACAGGATAAAGCAGGCCTGCAGCCACAGGCACGCCAAGTGCGTTGTAGATAAATGCAAAAAACAGATTCTGTCGGATATTTTTCATGGTGATCTCTGACAGATGACGGGCCCTGTTCAGTATCATCAGGTCGCCTTTGAGAAGGGTGACTCCGGCACTTTCAATTGCCACATCTGTACCCGTTCCCATGGCTATTCCCACGTCAGCCGCTGCCAGCGCCGGGGCATCATTCACACCGTCTCCGGCCATCGCAACCACATGGCCAGACGCTTTCAGTCGGGTTATCACTGCTTTTTTGCCATCCGGCAGAATCCCGGCTTCAACCTCATCTATTCCCAGTTTCCGTGCGACTGCTTCAGCGGTAAGCTGGTTATCCCCGGTGAGCATAACGATGCGGATCCCCGCCTGACGCAAAGCTTTAAGCGCATCCGGCGTGGTTGCTTTCACGGGATCCGAGATAGCTATCAGGCCTGCAAGGTGCCCGTCTGTGGCCACATAGATAACGGTAGCACCTTCCATCCGCAACGTATCCGCAACGGCCTTTTGATTATCAATAACGATACTGTTTTCCTGCATAGCCAGTTCATTACCAATAACAACCCGTTGACCTTCGACATCGCCTGAGACACCTTTACCCGACGGCGCATTGAAATGAGTGACTGCGGGTATTGCGATCCCCTTTTCCTGTGCTGCTTTAACTACTGCCATACCCAGCGGATGCTGCGAGCCTTTTTCCACTGCGGCCGTTACACGCAAAAGAGATGTTTCCCCACCCGGATTGAGACTGATAATCCCTGTCACCGTCGGCGAACCTTCCGTGAGCGTGCCTGTTTTGTCGACAACCAGCGTGTCCACTTTTTCAAGACGCTCAAGGGCTTCGGCATTCTTAATTAACACCCCGGCCTGGGCTCCTTTGCCCACCCCCACCATTATCGACATCGGCGTGGCCAGCCCCAGCGCGCAGGGACAGGCAATAATCAGGACCGACACAGCCGCAATGAGACCGTGCGCCATCCTGGGCTCGGGCCCCCAGACAGACCAGATCATGAAAGCAACAACCGCGATAAGTATCACCAGAGGAACAAACCAGCCTGAAACGCTGTCAGCCATTCTCTGGATGGGGGCCCGCGAACGCTGTGCATCAGCGACCATCTGAACAATTCGTGAGAGCATCGTTTCATCACCGACTTTCTCTGCACGGACGATAAGACTACCTGTCTGATTAATCGTCCCCCCAATGACGGGTTCACCCTCCGTTTTGGTAACCGGCATAGACTCCCCGGTCACCATCGATTCATCCACGGTTGTTTTGCCTTCGACCACGATACCGTCGACCGGAATACTCTCTCCAGGTCTGATGCGGAGCTTATCGCCAGGCAGGACATCTTCCGCATTAATATCCGTTTCATGACCGTCATGATCCAGCCGCCTGGCGGTTTTGGGGGCAAGGTTCAGAAGTGCAGTAATGGCACCTGAGGTTTGTTCCCGTGCCCGCAGCTCAAGAACCTGTCCCAGCAGAACAAGCACCGTAATAACTGCTGCGGCTTCAAAATAAACGGCCACCAGGCCATCCATGTTTCTGAACGATGCAGGAAACCAGGAAGGGAAGACGGTTGCAGTGACGCTGTAAACCCAGGCTACGCCGGTCCCCATAGCAACAAGGGTAAACATATTCAGGGAGCGGTTACGTAACGACATTCCGGCCCGGGCGAAGAATGGCCAGCCACACCACAACACGACAGGAGAGGCCAGAAGTAACTGCAGCCATGTGTTGTACTGTGGCGATACTGTATTCCTCAAAGCGGGAAACAGATGAGATCCCATTTCGAGTATCAGAACCGGAAACGCCAGCAACAACCCCAGCCAGAAGCGTCTTGTCATGTCGCGAAGTTCATCACTCGGCCCCGTGGATGCCGTGGCTACGAGCGGTTCCAGTGCCATTCCACAGACAGGACAGCTTCCGGGACCAGTACGGCGTATCTCCGGGTGCATCGGACATGTCCACACACCTTTAGAAAACCTTTTCTCCGCCTGGTGGTGAGGCTGTTTTATCTGATCAGGGCTGACTTCGTGGTGGTGGTGATGGGAATATTCACTGGCATCTTCGGTAAGATAACGATCGGGATGGGCATTAAATTTGCTCTCACAGCTGGCGGAGCAGAAATAAAGCTGATGGTCCTGGTATCGAATGCTGCTGTGCGCCTTGTCCGGCAGGATGGCCATCCCGCACACGGGATCTCTCACCTTATGCAATACGTGACTCTCGTCCGGGGATAATGTCTGTTCAGAAGCAGTCTGGTTGTTGTGTTGCACTGCATTGTCATTTTTCACAGTAACTCTCCTTATGCATACCTGAAGCATTTTCTGTCTTCAGGGTATGTCATGGATGCGATTACCACGAATGTCGCCGGCATAAGAGGGCCTGCTACCGGCGTCCCGTTATCAGCCGTTCCGCTGACTATTCGATTCGCTGGAAGACTCTTTTACTTCCATCCGGTGAGAATGCGATAACATCGTAAGCCTCTTTTCGGGCTCCCATCTCCATTCCCGGACTTCCTGCCGGCATACCGGGGGTGGCGAGACCGTATATACCTGAACCAGACTGCATTGCTTTATAAATCGTTGTCGCAGGCACATGGCCTTCAATGATCAAATTACCGGCAACCGCGGTATGACAACTTCGTAGTCCTGCAGGAACAGCATGCTTTTCTTTCAGGGCTGACAGCGCCTGATCATTCATGACGTGAGTTCGCACTTCAAACCCGGCTTTTTCCATCGCCTTGCCCCACAGGGAACAACAGCCACAGTTTTCAGATTTGTACATATCAATGACTTTTTCACTCGCCATCACGGGCAGTGAAATGCCGAGAGCCAGGAACATTAGAATCATTTTTTTCATACTCACCTCTGTATGTTATCGATATAAACCCTGATGCCAGGGTGAATTTATGCAAAAGGACACCCACAGGGGTGCCCTTTCAGGGTTATGACACGCTCTTTTTATGTCTGCGCAGCCAGATGAGTTTGTAGGCGGCAGGAATAATGAACAGGGACAGCAGCGGAGCCGTGATCATCCCGCCAATCATGGGGGCCGCAATACGGCTCATGACCTCTGAACCTGCGCCGGTTCCCCAGAGTATGGGCAGCAGGCCCGCAATGATCACCGCCACGGTCATGGCTTTCGGCCGGACACGCAATACGGCACCATGATAGAGGGCTTCATCAAGACCTTCCGGTGTGAATGTCTCTTTACGGGACAATTCCGGGTGCGCTTCAATGGCATGACGCAGATACATCAGCATGACCACGCCAAACTCTGCTGCCACCCCGGCCAGGGCAATAAACCCGGTGCCGGTCGCCACTGACATATGGAAGCCCTGCCAGTACAGGAACCATATCCCGCCTACCAGCGCAAACGGCAGGCTCATCAGAATAAGTAAGGCCTCATCAGCCCGGCGGAATGCCAGATACAACAGAATGAAGATGATCATCACCGTCATCGGCACCATCAGCTTCAGTTTCTTGTTGGCATGCTCAAGCAGTTCAAACTGTCCGGAGAATGACACGCTGGTACCCGGTCTCAGTTTCACTTTCTGACTGATCGCCGTTTTAATGTCATTAACCACCGACACCATATCCCTGCCGCGCGCGTCAATGTAAATCCAGCTGGCTGGACGGGCATTTTCCGTTTTCAGCATAGTCGGCCCTGAAACGACCTTAATATCCGCAACATCGCCCAGCGTGATCTGCTGCTTCATCGGGGTCAGGATCGGCATCTGTTTCAGCGCCTGTGGACTGTTCCGGTAATCCTGCGGATAGCGGATATTAATCGGGTACCGGGCCACGCCTTCAACCGTTTCCCCTACCGTCGCGCCGCCGATGGCTGATGAGATGAACAGCTGCACATCGCCCACCGTCATTCCGTAGCGGGAGGCTTTTTCCCGATTGATATCGATATCGATGTAGCGCCCACCCTCAAGTCGCTCAGCCAGGGCAGACACCACGCCCGGTACCGTTTTGGCTACTGCTTCGATACTCTGCGCCGTCGCATCGATATCGGACAGAACCGTTCCGGACACTTTGATACCTATCGGGCTTTTGATCCCTGTTGAGAGCATATCAATACGGTTACGGATTGGCGGCACCCAGAGGTTTGCCAGACCAGGCAGACGGACGGTCTTATCAAGTTCATCGATAATCTTGTCAATCGTCATGCCTGGCCGCCACTGATCCTCAGGTTTCAGCTGAATGGTGGTTTCCACCATTTCGAGTGGCGCGGAATCCGTTGCGGTCTCTGCCTTACCGGTCTTGCCAAATACAGAGGCCACTTCAGGAACGGTTTTGATTAACTTATCCGTGGTCTGCAGGAGCGCCGCTGCTTCTGCCGGAGAGACACCTGGCAACGTTGACGGCATATAAAGCAGGTCACCTTCGTTGATCTTCGGCAGAAACTCACCGCCCACCTGGCTCAGTGGCCAGATAACCGTGAAGATAGACAAGGCCGCAACCAGCAGGGTTGTTTTTGGCCAGTGGAGGACCCGCAATAGTAATGGATGATACGCTTTTATCAGCATCCGGTTCAGGGGGTTACTGGTCTCGGCAGGAATTTTCCCCCGGATCCAGAATCCCATCAGAATCGGAATGACGATGATGGCCAGCGCGGCCGCGCCCGCCATGGAGTACGTTTTCGTGAATGCCAGCGGTCCAAACAGACGTCCTTCCTGACCTTCCAGGGTAAAGATAGGAATAAAGGACAGGGTGATGATCAGCAGGCTGATAAACAGTGCGGGTCCCACTTCCACGGAGGCGTCGGTAATCACCTTCCAGCGGGTGGCGTTGTCAATCTGCTCACCCGGATGCTGATGATCCCATTCCTCAAGCCGTTTGTGCGCATTTTCAATCATCACAATGGCGGCATCCACCATCGCTCCGACGGCAATCGCAATCCCTCCCAGCGACATAATATTGGCGTTCAGTCCCTGGAAGTGCATGACGATAAAGGCGATACACAGGCCTAGCGGCAGAGAAATAATTGCCACCAGGGCAGAACGTACGTGCCACAGGAACAGGGCACAGACGATGGCCACCACGATAAACTCTTCCAGGAGTTTGTAGCTGAGGTTATCAATGGCCCGATCGATTAACTGGCTGCGATCGTAGGTGGTCACAATTTCAACACCTTCCGGCAGGCTGGCCTTCAGCGTGTCCAGTTTATCCCTCACTGCCGTGATAACGTCGCGCGCATTCTTACCCGACCGCAGGATCACCACGCCGCCGGCGACTTCCCCCTGGCCGTTCAGTTCGGCAATACCTCGCCGCATTTCAGGCCCGGTCTGCACGCGGGCAACATCCCGCAGATAAACCGGTACACCGTTCTCGCCGGTTTTCAGGACAATGTTATTGAAATCATCAATGGTCTGAAGATATCCGCTGGCCCGGACCATATACTCCGCTTCGGCCATTTCAACGGATGAACCACCGGCCTCCTGGTTAGACGATTCAAGAGCCTGTTTCACTTCAGGCAGGCTGACACCGTACTGGGACAATTTCTCCGGATTGACCTGGATCTGATACTGTTTCACCACGCCGCCAACCGAAGCTACTTCCGCCACGTTCGGGATGGTTTTCAGTTCAAATTTCAGGAACCAGTCCTGCAAAGAACGCAGTTCTGAAAGGTCGTGTTTTCCGCTGCGATCGACCAGGGCATATTCAAATATCCAGCCCACTCCCGTGGCGTCCGGACCGATTTCAGAGCTCACACCCGCAGGCAGTTTGCCCTGAACCTGATTCAGGTATTCCAGCACGCGCGAACGGGCCCAGTACAGATCGGTCCCGTCTTCAAAAATGACATACACATACGAATCCCCGAACTGTGAGAAACCACGCACGGTTTTTGCGCCAGGTACGGACAGCATGGTGGTGGTAAGCGGATAGGTGACCTGGTTTTCTACAATCTGCGGGGCCTGTCCGGGATAGCTGGTTTTAATAATGACCTGCACATCTGACAGGTCAGGCAGCGCATCGACCGGCGTGTTAATTATCGTCCATGTGCCCCAGATGCTGAGAAACAGTGCGCCCATCATGACCAGGAAACGGTTGGCGACAGAGCGCCGGATAATCCATTCAATCATCGTCGTCTCCTCAGTGCCCTGAATGCATATTTACAGGCTGCTCAGACATTGCTGGCATACTGTTTTCTGTTTTTTCAGGGTGGCGCATACGTTCCAGCGCGCCCGTAATATTGGCTTCGGAGTCAATGAGGAACAGGCCACTGACCACCACGGTATCACCTTCATTCAGGCCGGAGCCAATGCCGGACTGTTGCTGTGATTCATGCAGAACGTGGATCTGTTTCGGCACAAACTGGCCTTCATCATCAACAGTAATCACGCGCTGTTCTTTGCCGGTATCGATAACGGCCTGGCTTGGTATCAGCAGCATCTCCTGGCTTTGGGTATTCAGTTTCAGATAGGCATTCATGCCCGGCTTGAGAAACTCATCCTTATTAGATACCTGGAGACGGACCTGAAGCGTACGGGTTGTCTGATCCACGCTGGGAAGAATGTTCCATTTTTCGACATGGAATGTTTTATCCGGATAAGCCGGTACCGAAATTTCAAACTGCGACGTATCTTTCAGCAGATAGGCGATAGATTCCGGCACTGCAGCGCTGATCCAGACCGGGTCCATCCCCTGAATCTGAGCCACCACCTTATCTTTCGAAATATTCATGCCGGTGCGCAGGTCAAATGCAGTAATGACACCATCAATAGGTGCTTTAATGGTAAAACGGGTCTGGATTGTGCGGGTTGAACGCAGCCTTTGAATATCCTCTTCCGGCATACCAGCCAGACGAAGTCGCTCCAGCACCCCTTTTATCTGGGTTGGCGTACCGCCTGTACCGGATAACAGCAGGAACTCACTTTGCGCCTCGACCCATTCAGGAATGGTGATATCGATAAGCGGTGTTCCTTTCTTCACATGATCGCCAGTCGTCAGGGGATACACTTTTTCGACGAAACCGTCAGAGCGCGCCTGCACAATGACAAACTGATACTCGTTATAACTGACATTAGCCGGGATCGTCTGAGAATAATTCAGCATTCCGCGCGTGACTTTTTGCGTTTTTAATCCCAGGTTCTGAACCTGCGTTGGATCAATACGGATCCCGCCACCGCTTTTCTCGCCACTTTCATCAGCATATTTTGGCACCAGGTCCATATCCATAAAGGGAGATTTTCCGGGTTTATCAAATTTGGTATCCGGTTTCATCGGGTCATACCAGAAAAGTACCTTTCGCTCCGGTGCCGTTTTTTCTGTTTGTACTGTTTTTGGTGATGAGTTTACATACTGCCAGGCAGTAACCGATATCAGCCCTCCTGCTATGAGGCTGCTGATAATTATTGCAGCATATTTTATCTTTAAAGAAGCCATACAATTTCTCGCTGAAAAATCAAAACACCTGGCATATGCGCCCGATCGTTCATTCTCAGTAATCCCTTAATGAATGTTCAGGCGCACTGGATGTATTCGCTCCGGACTGTTAATCAGGATTGCGTAACGTTAATGCTTTTGAGTAAGGAGATATTGCCCTGCTGAATAAACGAGAAATCGACATGGTTGCCGGTTTTCAGGGCATTGATAGCGTCGTCTGCATTAACAAAAGTGAAGCGCATGGTCATTGCAGGCCAGCCCACCGCAGGGATTGCTTCGTGCGAAATGGTGATTTTTTTACTATTCATATCAATGTCTTTAACGACACCGGTGCCCTTGATAACCTGCTGTACCGAAGCATCACTGGCAGCATTCATATCGCCATGCTGATGTGTTTCAGCATGAAGACCGGCAGAAAACATGACAGAGAAGGCACTAAATAAAACGGCTTTAAGTGAGTTACGCATTTTTAATTTCCTGATATGTTGAATATAATTCACTCTATCCAACCGCCACCCAGCGCGGTGAACAGATTAATTTCGTTAACCTGTCGGGAATAGGTAAGGTCGAGAATGGCTTGCTGCGTAGTGAACAGCGAGCGTTCTGCATCCAGCACTTCTATGTAGCTGACTGCACCACTTGAATATAATCCCCGGGCCCGCTGGAGGGTTATCTGGAGTGAATCAAGATAACGCTGCTGTGCCTCGAGTTGCTGGCTAAGACTATCGCGCAGGGCAAGCGTGTCGGAAACATCCTTGAAGGCCGACTGGATTTTTTGTTCGTAATTAACCACCGACTGTTGCTGGCGAATTTCAGCCAGTTTCAGATTGGCTTTGTTTCTGCCGGCATTGAAAATAGGAATTTCAATTTTGGGGATAAAATTCCACATTCCGCTTCCTGACGTAAAGAGGCTGGACAACTCTGTACTGCTTGCGGAAAGGCCACTGGTCAGGGTAATGGACGGGAAAAATGCCGCTCGCGCTGCGCCAATATTGGCATCAGCCGCTTTTAGCTGGTATTCCGCTTCCATGATATCCGGGCGCTGCAGTAAAATTTGTGAGGACAGGTTTGGTGGCAGTTTTACTGGCGCGATCTCCCCGTCTTTCATCCCTTTTTCTGACGGAAGTGCGTGGTACGTTCCCAGCACCAGTTGCAGGGCATTGTTTGCCTGAGCCAGATCGCCTTCTCGTTTGGCTATTTCGGCACGGGTACTTTCGATTTGTCCTCTGGCCTGTTCAAGCGCCAGAACGTTCGTACTCCCGGTCACCAGTTGTTGCTCAACGAAAGCATAGGACTGTTCATAATTTTTCAGCGTTTCCCGCGCAATACGGAGTTGTTCGTACGCCAGTTGCTGGCTGAAATAGCTTTGTGAAACGTTGGAGACCAGCAGGATGTGTACGGCCCGACGGGCTTCTTCGCTGGCAAAGTAGTTCTGCCGATCAGCGTCACTCATATTCTTAAGTTTGCCAAAAAAATCGAGCTCATAGCTGAGTTCCAGACCCGCGTCATACTCCTGTGTGGTCGGCTTGTCGCCTTTCAGACCACCGCTGTAGGTGATCCCGGATGAGGCATTCAGTTGGGGATAACGATCTGCATCCGTGACGTTGAACTGGGCCCGGGCCTCTTCAACCTTCAGGGCAGCCATTCTCAAATCACGGTTATTATTCAGGGCTTCAGTAATCAGCCGTGTAACCTGGGGATCGACAAAAAAGTTACGCCAGCCCGTATCCTGATAACCATTCACTGCTGGCGTCAGGCTGTTTCGGGACAGTGAAAACTGCTGGGGTACCGGTGCTGCCGGGCGCTGATATTCTGGCGCCAGAGAGACACAACCGGCCAGGATGAATATCGTGCTAATGCTGAGTAATTTTAATTTGAACATAACGCTTCTCGTCCAGGCAGACCTGGTAAATGGTCCAAATGAAGTCCAGAGTATTGATAGGAGTACTTTACCGAACGCTCTCTGTTTGCCGGGTGACAGGATAATGACAATGTTGTCATTTTTGCTGTAATCCGTTGATAACGATCGTGGGCGCAATAGAATGACCTTAGCAGCCAGCCGGGGAGCAAGATGAAAATATTGATCGTCGAAGACGAAATTAAAACAGGTGAATATCTCAGCAAAGGACTTACAGAGGCAGGGTTCGTAGTGGATCACGCTGATAATGGTCTTACCGGATATCATCTCGCCATGACAGCTGAGTATGATTTAGTCATTCTGGACATCATGCTGCCTGATGTGAACGGCTGGGATATCATCCGCATGCTGCGCACTGCCGGAAAGGGTATGCCGGTCTTACTGCTGACGGCCCTCGGCACGATCGAACACAGGGTCAAAGGACTGGAACTGGGTGCGGACGATTATCTGGTTAAACCCTTTGCGTTTGCCGAACTGCTGGCCCGGGTGAGAACCCTTTTGAGGCGGGGAAGCACGATGATCACGGAAAGCCAGTTTAAGGTGGCTGATCTCTCGATTGATCTCGTATCCAGAAAAGTCAGTCGCGCCGGAAACCGCATTATGCTCACCAGTAAAGAGTTCAGCCTGCTGGAATTTTTCATTCGCCATCAGGGAGAGGTTCTTCCCCGCTCCCTGATTGCCTCTCAGGTCTGGGACATGAATTTTGACAGCGACACTAACGCGATTGATGTCGCCGTAAAGCGACTCCGCGCTAAAATAGACAACGATTACGAGACAAAGCTGATCCAGACAGTCCGGGGCGTGGGCTATATGCTGGAGGTCCCGGATGCATAGCAAACCTTCCAGACGCCCTTTCTCACTCGCGCTGCGGCTGACCTTTTTTATCAGCCTGTCCACAATACTGGCTTTTATCGCCTTCACCTGGTTTATGCTGCATTCTGTTGAAAATCATTTTGCCGAGCAGGATGTCAGCGATCTTCAACAAATCAGCACCACACTGAGCCGTATACTCCAGTCCCCGGCAGATCCGGATGAAAAAAAAGTAAGCAAAATAAAGGAATCGATCGCCAGCTACCGCAACGTTGCACTTTTGCTCCTCAATCCCAGGGGGGAGGTGCTCTTTAGTTCAGCGCAGGGGGCAGCACTACGCCCGGCCGTGAATTCAGCAGATTTTAGCGAGCACAGCCGCGCACGGGATGTCTTTCTCTGGACGGTGGAGGATCCTGCGAGACCGATGGATACCGGGTCTGAAATGAAGATGGAAACATACCGGATTATCGCCTCCTCTGGCCAGGCGATATTTCAGGGCAAACAGCAGAACTATGTCATGCTGACTGGTCTCTCCATTAATTTCCATCTCCATTACCTCGATGCGCTGAAAAAAAATCTGATTGCGATCGCCGTCGTGATAAGCCTGCTGATTGTTCTGATCATTCGCATCGCTGTCCGTCAGGGGCACCTGCCCCTTCGTAATGTCAGCAATGCCATTAAAAACATCACCTCCGAGAATCTTGATGCGCGGCTGGAACCGACACGCGTTCCCATTGAGCTGGAGCAGCTGGTTATCTCGTTCAATCATATGATTGGAAAGATTGAGGATGTCTTTACCCGCCAGGCCAATTTCTCAGCCGATATCGCGCACGAGATCAGAACGCCCATCACCAATCTGGTGACGCAGACTGAAATCGCGCTGAGTCAGGATCGAACCCAGAAGGAACTTGAGGATGTCCTCTATTCCAGCCTTGAAGAGTATAACCGGATGACCAAAATGGTCAGCGACATGCTGTTCCTGGCGCAGGCGGACAATAATCAGCTGATACCTGACAGGGTCCGGTTTGACCTCAGAGCAGAAGTCATGAAAGTCTTCGAGTTTTTCGAAGCCTGGGCCGAAGAACGCAATATCACGCTCAAATTTAACGGGATGCCCTGCCTGGTTGAGGGAGATCCACAAATGTTCAGAAGGGCGATCAATAATCTGTTATCCAATGCCCTGCGTTATACCCCGGAGGGACAGGCAATCACCGTCTCAATAAGAGAGCAGGAGAGCTTTTTTGACCTTGTGATTGAAAATCCGGGGAAACCAATCCCTGAAGAGCATTTATCAAGGCTGTTTGACCGTTTTTATCGGGTAGATCCGTCCAGACAACGAAAAGGAGAAGGCAGCGGCATCGGCCTTGCGATTGTGAAGTCCATCGTGGAAGCACATCACGGAAGAGTGCAGGTGGAATCGGACGTACGTTCAACTCGTTTTATCCTATCCGTGCCCAGACTGGAGAAAATGATTCCGGAAACCCAGTACTGAGAATAAAGATTTAAATGACAAAGATGTCATTAGCCTGTCATGCAGCAAACAGAAGCCATTCGATATAATTAGTGCAACTTATCAGGAAGGCATTATTACTTCATCCATACACGGCATCAGCACAAGCCAGGAGTTGTATTAAAGCCTCATCCCGGCGGAATAAGGTCTGTAGAGTTGTCAGTTGTACTACTGAGGACACAGATCGAAATTCACGGACATCACTAATTCAGAAATGGAGAGTTACCATGAAAAATATCGTCTTAGCATCAGTGTTAGGTTTGAGCTTAATTTCTACGGCCTGGGCCACTGAAACCGTAAATATCCATGAGCGTGTCAATAATGCTCAGGCTCCGGCCCATCAGATGCAGTCTTCTTCAACTCCAGCCGCCATCCAGGGGGCAGCCCCACGGATGGCCGGTATGGATCAGCATGAACAGGCTATTATTGTTCATGAAACCATGAACAATAGTTCAGCAGATGCACATAAAAAAATGGCGGAAAGTCATCAGAAGATGATGGGAACTGGCACCGTTAACGCTTCCCGTCCGGCGACTTCGTTTGCGGCGATGAATGAACATGAAAGAGCAGCTGTTGCCCATGAATTTACGAATAACGGTCAGTCCGGCCCCCATCAGGCTATGGCTGATGCACACCGCCGCATGATCAATGCGGGCTGATGACAACTGAAGTTTCCGTGCGGTTACCCTTTCCTTGATAGATTGTCCCTTATACGGATATGTTGTTATTTTTTGCCCCTTTCAGGGGGCTTTTTTGTCTGACTCAGCTAAACTTATCCGGTAACCATCTGAAAGGGTTTATTATATGAAAATCACAAATTCGCTTTTTGTTATACTGATGTTATCCCTGCCAGCGATTTCCGCAGAACATTCAGAAATGAAAATGTCAGATATATCCTCATCGGCATCGTCACAGGAATATATGTCCGGCATGAAAGGTATGCATGACAAAATGATGGCCGCTGTAAAAGAGTCCGATCCCGACAAGGCTTTTGCGAAAGGCATGGTAGCACACCATGAAGGGGCAATAGCAATGGCTGAGACCGAGCTAAAATACGGAAAAGATCCGGAAATGAGAAAGCTCGCGCAGGACATCATTAAAGCTCAAAAAGGTGAAATTGAGCAGATGAATAAATGGCTTGGTAATCAAAAATAATGATTGCGGAAATAATATATTGCGCGTACAGTCAGAGTGTTCCCGGGCACGGGAACCTGTTAATCGTTAATTAATCAAAACCCGATTCATTTCGGGTTTTTCCTTTTACCCCCCCCAACGCATGCACTGCACCGAGTGAAATTCACCTGAGCCAATTCTGCTTGCTTATTATTTCGATGGGAATTGCTGATTTTAATTAAGTCTATGTTTTAAAGGTGTTTCTCATGCCTGGGTTTGGCAGGGGTTCGTCCTGTTCTCTGGTCATGCGCAATGGCAATTCGCAGTCAGGGCTCAAGACTACTTTTACCTCTTTTTTAACAGAAAGTTTCTGGACCCGATACTTGCCGGAAACATCATCTGCTGTTCATCCCGCCCAATAAAACGAAGGTATCACTCTCGTTTGAATCTCACTTACTTTCCATTTTGTAATAAAGAATCAAGTTTTCCAGTGATATATCAATACCAACTTTTTTTAATAACCTTTTTCGCGCAGTGTATATTTCTTTCAGCATATCTTCATAACCCTGACCAAGGTGAATTTGTTTATGGCAATTGCAACACAGAGATATGATATTTTCTTCAACATCAAGAGATGTGTCAAACGCATCTTGCCTGGACATAGGTACAATGTGATGAGGTTCTGTGTAATTTAAGGATGAATTTCGCCTTCTGAATGTTGGGTGGTCACTATCGACTTCACATCTGTAACCTGCTTTATTCAGCGCATTTTGGGATACGCCTTTACTCCTGGGATACGAGAGGCCATTTTTTACTTCTATTGCATTTTTCTTTGGTTTGGCTTCCCCTGTATATTCAAACGTCTGAACGTTGTCAAAGATATTACTTTTCTCTATGGCATTGATCAACTCATCGTCAGAGTAATACTCACTGCTGGCCATTTCTGTTGTACCAAAAAAATCCAGTTCGTTAATTGCCTGAACAAGTTCCTCACGAATTGTCCATAAGTTTCTTTTGGGTTTTCCGCCGATTTCTTTACTCTTCATTACGGTAATGAATTTTGTACCGGATGCGATATTTCCGACACCTTTAACCTCGAATCTACCAAGTTCTTTTTGAACTCTGCCACCCAGTCCGTTTATGACTCCATTAGCACTCATGCTGTGCAGGTCGTACTTCTTACCAATATCGAAGCATGTGCAGGAATGATTTGGCTCAATAAACCATTTTTTTAACGCTGCAATACTTTTTGTGTCAAAAACTTTATCATTTGTTAATAAAGTTTTCCATTCTTCCACACTGATATCAATGTCACAGACATACTCTCCATCAATCACTTCGCATATTTTTTTAATCACATTCATTCCCCTGTTATACAGATAGTCATAATGAAAATATAAAGCTCGCTAACCGGTATGGTTGCGTAAGGACCGTAGTCTCTCAGAGACCGTGCTTTCTTTTTTTTCAGGCCTAGACACTAAAGGGTCTGTTGCACCCCGAAAAAATTTGTTGCGGGGATTGCTCATTGAGATGAGCCTCTGCTCGATCATACCAGATCAGCAGGCTGCCCCCAATGCTATGGCTTCTTAGTTTGGCCATTATCCGGCCTTCCTCACGACCAATAAAATAGAGACATTACCCGTGACGCTGCCACCGTCTCAGCCCGGAACGATCAGTGAGCGCTTCTGATGACCTTCGGTTTTTTTAACGAAGCGGGTGGGATACGGTTTGTTGCTGAAATCTTAATAATAACCAACAACTGATGCTAATTTCGCACTTTTAACATATATGAATATAAATGTTATGAATAATTGCATTTACAGGAAATATCATGCGTTTTGTCATCCGGGATCCGAAAAAAGGCAGTCTCGGATCTTTCCTCCACACGCCGGCGCACTGCGGCCAGGAAACACAACATATGCCACTCTATCAGCGGAATTATCTTCTATATGTTGTGTTAATTCCTCTTTATCTGACCAGGTTCTCAGGGGCGGAAAAGACCGCTTCGCTTATTCCCTGACCGTGGTACACTTCCGGAAAGTCGTGAATAGGCAAAAAATCGGATCACCCGAAAACAGCCATCCGGTAATTTAACTCAGTAGTTATACGTCTACTTATTATCACCTGAGTTATGATATTCGTAAGGGACTACATCAATGGTTATCATCACCCGTGTTACAGGTGTGAGAAAATTCCTAAGAGCGTCGGGAAAATTCTGAATGCGCCCGGTACTGTCACTCAGGGTGATAATACCGGCATCAATTAACACAGAAATGTCCGGACAGAGTCAGCACCGTGCGAAAAGGATGGTCGTGGCAAAATATTATGCCGGGGAGTGTGATTACTCTGAGTGATGGTTTCATTCGGTGTCAGGGGAAGCGCGCTCAGTCTTCGACAGAGGCATTACCGGACTTTACAAAATACGCAAAGTACAAACTCCTTACTATCGGACCTCAAAGATTCTGAATCATGAGGGGCTTGTTGATATGTGTGAGTTATTACTGAGAATCATCCAGATGTTTTTGGGACTGTCCACGCAGGACAAGATACTGACGCTGCTGTTTGTTCTGGCTCTCGCTTTTTTGACATGACTGCAGCAAAAACGCTGAGGCCTGCAGGCAAGAAGCCGTTTGACATGAGAACGCTTTCTTTCACGCCAGTACAAACAACATGTCCACCCTGAAGGTCGGGCAGGACGGGATTTCTCAACAATAAATAAACACCGGGAATGGAAAAATTTTGATTCTGATATCCGGATAAGCGGGGGGATATTAATGGATGATTTGCAGCGAGATAACGAAGCAGAAGATGACAACAATAACCTGTTAAATGTGGATATGGGAATGCTCGACCAGCTCAGGGGGATTGCACACCAGTTAGAGACTGAGTATGGCGATATTTCTATGCGGCACTCGCCCTCAGGTTGTGGAGATACCATCACGGTATTACTCAATGATAAAGGACAGGAAGTCGGGGAATGGCAACCATCAGAATGCGACGATGAGGATAATGTTGCTGGAGCTCAGATGTCAGGTGACTGGATTTTTGTAACTCCCCCAAGGAACACCCGGACGCTCGAAGGCTCGGTTCCTGTCAGCGAAATCATTGCTAAGCATGAGGAAGGCATTTTGACGGAAGTTTGTGCCAGCACTCTGGATGAGCTTGTTCCTGCATCTGGAAAAATTCGATTGTGAGTCTGCGTAACTTACTTTGATAAAATGATTACTCCGGGAGTCTGTAATGGAAAAAATGAGTGGGTATTTTCTCGGTCGAAAAATATTCTGCCGGCAGTCGCTGGATATGTTTGGCCTCATACGAGGTGAGGACGGGAAAATGACCTTTCCCCGTCACTCTGATAAACGTTTTCCGATCGGTCGTATCCGCAAACGGCTGGCAGCTTATGGCTGGCGTGGAGAGCGTCTGAATCAGGAAGTAGCTCGTATCGTCGCAGGCCCTGATATTTTCCCTGAGAGAAGTGACTACAGCATTATCTTTCCTTACGGATGGGAACGTAACCAGCTTACCCCTGAGATGCGGAGAATGTTTCCCCGGAAGAGTGGTCGTCGCGTGCTGGTTACGCTGGATGAGTTCCACTCTTTTCATGGCTCCGTGGAGTGCCAGACGTTTTCACCAGAAAGTGATGAAACACCCGAGGTATCATGAATTACCCTTCTATTCCCGGACAGGTTTACGCCCAGGAAAAAATCCTGCTACCCGTGGCCATCGATTATCCGGCCGCTCTGGCCCTGCGTCAGATGGCGATCGTCCAGGACGAACTGCCGAAGTATCTGCTGGCGCCGGAAGTGAGCGCCCTGCTCCATTACGTGCCGGATCTGCACCGCAAAATGCTGCTGGCCACTCTGTGGAATACCGGCGCACGGATCAATGAAGCGCTGGCCTTGACGCGGGCTGATTTTTCGCTGGCTCCGCCCTATTCGTTTGTGCAGCTGGCAACCCTGAAACAGAGAGCGGAAAAGGCGGCCAGAACAGCCGGAAGAATGCCTGCCGGCAATCAGGCGCATCGTCTGGTGCCGCTTTCAGATAAACAGTACGTCAGCCAGCTGGAGATGATGGTGGCCACGCTGAAAATCCCGCTCGAGCGTCGCAATAAACGTACCGGCAGAATGGAGAAGGCACGTATCTGGGAAATTACCGACCGCACAGTGCGTACCTGGCTGAATGAAGCGGTAGATGCCGCGGCAGCCGATGGCGTGACGTTCTCCGTCCCGGTGACGCCACATACTTTCCGGCATTCCTATGCCATGCATATGCTGTACAATGGTATTCCGCTGAAGGTGCTGCAGAGCCTGATGGGACATAAGTCGATAAGCTCGACGGAAGTGTACACGAAGGTGTTTGCACTCGATGTGGCTGCACGCCACAGGGTTCAGTTCCAGATGCCGGAAGCTGATGCGGTGGCCATGTTGAAAAAAAATATCTGACCCAAAACGAACAATAGCTCTGTCTTTTCACGACGACAATACCTATCCGGAAGAAATTCATTCATATTACAGCGAGTGCTTAAATGAAAATGAAAACGACGATATTTCGTTAAAAAATGAGGTCGTTTCCTGTATCGATAACGGGATTGTGAAGCTAGAGCAAGGAAAAACCATCTACGACAATGGCTACGAGAGACATAGTTTTCAGTGTGTTGGTGTAAACAAGGATGGCTCGATGATCAACATCATTAAGACCGGCCCGGGAAAGTATTTCATCATGCGTACAACAATTTGAAAGCTTTGTTGCATTGGAAGTATCAGGCCTTCTTATAAAGAGAAGGTCATTAAAAAACAATACAAAATCATGATTTCATTCTTTTATTCTTTCATTCTTTTATTCTTTCATTCTTTCATTCTTTCATTCTTTCATTCTTTCATTCTTTCATTCTTTCATTCTTTCATTAAGTTAGTGTAGCCAGATATTTTCTTTGATGGGAAGGATGAATCAATAGCCAACTTATCGCTTATGGTTGCGTCCCAGGACCACCATCCTTTCTCACCAAATTCACGGTTGTACCATCTTTCTTTCTCGCGCCGATGAGCAATGTAAGCATCGGCTTTCATCCCCCACACCTCAATCGGGAAAGGCATATGATTTTGAGACTGCACATCGAGCAGACAAAAGTCGGGATGAAACTCCATCTCGGAAGAGTCATATCTTAGTGGTTTAAAAAAGGACCGCTGTAACTCGTATAATTTTTGTTCCATCGTGCCTTCATATTGCGAATCAAGCGGTATAAAGCGCTCACTCGTCATCATCATGGCAAGCTGGCGAACCTGAGCTGACTTAGCGCTGGGCACATCTGTCAGAGCAATGATGAAAATTTTATATCCATTTTTCCAGCCACTGAATTCATGTGGAAATCTCTCAATGGCAGAATTCCATCTGGAGGTATCAAGACCAAGAAAAGGCATACCTGCAAAATCCTTCACAGGCAGACGGTTTACCCCTGAGATGTATTTATCAGAGTATTTTGCCAGTTCGGCCACGACTACCATCCTGCATTTATTCTGCCTGGCGAATTCTACAGCCCCACTGTTCCGAGCACTATCTCTTGAACCGGTCACTGCAGGCGTAAGCAATACCTTTGACAATCGTGTTTTGCCAATTTCAATTTCACATGCTTGAGTCCAAAGATGGAAGCCAAGTAATGTTGATGACCTCACTCCATCCATCTTTGGAAACCATCGGTTATATCCTGAATTTTCCCAGAGCAAGTGCATTAGGCCGCACAGAGACACTGTGCCTCTTTTACGTTTACGGGAAGCATCACCAGTCAGAGGGGTTGCAGGAATATCATCAGATACTGATTTTGTCTGCAAAGCATAATCCAGCTTTACGTTGATAATGCCGTCTGGCTTTTCAGTGATCGCATCATTGTTGTAAGTGCCTTGCGCACCTTCAGGTGAGAGGCGGCTATAGAAACGACACTCATCCTTATGTTTATTGCCAGTGAGAGGGAAGCGTGCCAGATGATGCTTCTCATTTTTTAACTTCACAGCCAGCGGTAGTTCTCTGCCTGTACATAAACAGACAGCATACGAGTTACAGTCGCGTGATTTCTTCAATGCTTGTTGAAATTCAGTCTGTATCGAAGACGAATCTTGTTCATCTGCGCCAAATAATCGGGGTGATGACTTGCTATCAAAATACAGTTTGACCGTGAAATTATTCATACCTGCCCACCTTTCCCTTTAGTCATTAAATCATTAAATCATTATTTAATGACTGGTTATCGTGAACAATTTCACATAGTTATGATTTTCATGTTTTCCTTATATCATTAAATCATGATTTCATATTGTTATTGCATAGTACTCTGTGTCATAGTTTGATTTGCACAAACTCATTTATAATGAAATCATGATTTAATGAAAGGATGATATCATGGGTAAGGTTATATCAGTAATTGGTCAGAAGGGTGGTGGTTCCAAAAGCACCGAATCCAGAACACTGGCTGTAGGATTTACGGAGGCTGGATGGAAGACTCATCTGGCTGATATGGATGTAAAGCAACAGACATCATTCAAATGGACTGAGCGAAGGGAAAAAAGTGGACTAAGTCAAATTGACTGTGCTCTTTACCGTCGGGTTGATACAGCAGTCAAAATGAAGGACAGCTGCCATTTATTAATTATTGATGGCCGTCCAGCTGCAGAGACAACATCGCTCGACGTAGCAGATGAATCAGACCTGGTAATTATCTCGACAGGAACGACAATCGATGATCTTGAGCCTTCACTCGAGCTAGCCCGCGAATTGATAAAAAAAGGGATTGATAAGAGCAAAATCGTATTCGCTGTAGCTAAATCTCCGTCTCCTTCTCAGGGGGAAAAAGCTCAGGAAACGATTAAAGCATGGGGTTACAAAGTACTGAAAACGGTTATACCTTTTAAGACAAGCTATGGCGAAGCCCTTGATGCCGGGCGCGCACTACATGAAACATCATTTAAATCTTTAAACGAACTCGCAAAACAAATGATTGAAGAAGTTCATGATATAATTAATTCATGATAGCATGATTTCATTAATTCATTTTATGTGTGAGGTTCTCTATGAAAGGCCCGAAAAGTACTATCAAAATTGATCCACCAAAAGATGATGAACCAACTCTGGATGTTACAGGACGAAGCGCAGCTCCTGAATCTTCTGTGAAGCCTATCCAGATAAAAGTACCTGTCTCTAAGCACAAAGAAATGAAAGCTTATGCTGCGGAGCAGGGGATATCTATGACTGAAATGATAATGGCTGGGTATGAAATGTATCGCAATAAAATGAAATAATGAAAGCATGATTTCATGAAATAATGATAATCAACTTCACAGACTAACTCTTAATGCCAGGTTTCCACTGTTATAGATATCCCTGGCAGAAGGGGAACGACAGGAACGATAACTAGCTCTACAAGCAAAATGCAGGCAACTTTATAACGCCACCCCCTTTCCTCGGCGGAAAAGAGATACCACTAATTTTTTCCCAATGATGCACTTTAAGGTTTCACGGGATGTAAAGTGTGACAAATTGCACTCAACTTTAGGGCAACCAGGAGAATTACTCTGTTAGTGTTTAACATTTCTTCTGTGACAAAATGCCCTGAAAGAAGTGTGACAAATTGCTCTTAGCTAAGAGTGACAATCTGCCTTCAAAAAAATATAGGGGTTCAGGCTTGATTTCGTGGGTATCAGAGAGCTGAAAACCATCCCAAGTGTGACAAATAGCCCTGAGTCCACCATTATCTGTGACAATTTGCCCTGAGAAAGTGTGACATTCAACCCTCGAAAGTGTGACTATCTGCCCTCATGATTTAGAGAGAGTTTGCTACTATATCACTGAAAGAAAAGACAATATGAGTTGTCTGTCGTCCTTTCTTTTTCTCTATATAACTCAGCCGCATCGGCGTTCTGCTATTGATTTCATCAACACTTGCCTGAAGGAAACGGCGTCGAAAATCAGGCATTCGTTGATAACTTTGCGGCAGCTGGTAACGTTCCATTATCCAGTCTACTTTGAGCGACACACAGCCTGAACCATCGGGTTTTCTGTACTGGCAGAGAGATTCATACAGCCGCATAGCATAGGGATTAGTTATCTCCTTTGTTTCGCTAAGCCTGAATTGGGTAAATCTGTTCTGCAAACCAATAAAAAATGGAATCAGATAGGGGTTTATATGAACACTGTACAGTCCTCGGGAAGGGCTGTGTGCACGTTTAATGAACCAGGGGAAAGACTCTAACCCTTTTTCACCGTTAGCATCCTCTTCAGGTCGGTAAAATACGACCTCTTTACCAGCAAAGCCTTTGAGCGCCTGACGTATATCCTTACTGGCTTCGGCAGAGGTTAATCCAAATGTTGCTGCATAATGAGCTACCTGTATTTCACAGATACCATCATGCTCCTGAAGCGAGCCATCTGATTTACGGATCTGATCGACGAACAAATACAGCATACGCTTCTGATCACGAGAGAGACTATAAGCTGCTTCGGTAAGCTCATTAGACTGAACTATACGAGGGCTATTTTTGCGCTTTTTATGGTTTATTACCGCAACTTCCGTCATGACCGTTCCATTTAAAATGTGACAGATTTTAAGATTGTCACATTTCATCAAAAAGAGTCAACAGGTAAGGATAAGTTTGTGATTCAAATAGATCGCAGAGGGCAATTTGTCACAGGGTTAAGGGCAGATAGTCACAGTTCAATAGGGTAAATGAGGGTGATTTGTCACAATGAAAGGGCAAGTTGTCACAAAGGATCCTCTGTAACCCGCACCACATAAGGGCTCAAAGGGGGTCTAAAAAGGTAAACCTAAAAACTAATTTAAAAAGATCTTATAAAAATATGACGGTGGATAAGTGGATAAGAGCTTAAAGAAGAGGGCTAACATTAGATACTAGGCGTAAGCAGAACATGCTGGTACCTTTCCCTGGTGCTTCCTCGCTCACTCGCGGGCGATGCCCGGTCGCTCGGCTGCGGCGAGCACTGCCTCCTTTCTAAAAACGGCTTTATCCAATCCTCGCAACGGGTATTTCTTTCCAACGAGTAGTGTACGCGGGGGAAAGCATGTCACGCTTCATTTGCCATTCAGGTGCAATCCCACGCCCAGCAAACCATATTTTCCCGAGTCCTGAATGGTTAATACCATCCAGGGTTTTCATCAGTTGCATGCTCTGTTCCCGCGGCTGCACTTCATCAAACAAATTGAGCTGAGAAACCCCGGTTGGAGTGAAATCGTTGAGCATACAGCCCGCCTTTGCATAGCGGTGACCATCCACCCAGATCCTGTCCAGTGCTTTCACTGCTGCGGCTATGATGTCCCGTGTATCCTGCGTGGGGATGAGCAATTTTTCACTGGCCAGATTACCGTAGTAGGGTTCATTTACGGCAAACGGCGATGTTTTCAAGAACACGGCAATATGCCTGCAGAATTGACGCGCGCCGCGCAGCTTTTCGGCGGCACGTTCAGCGTGCTGACAGACAGCCTGCCGCATCGCCTCATAAGTCGTGACACGTTCACCAAAGCTCCGGCTGCAGACTATCTGCTGTTTGGGGGGCGGTGCTTCCTCCAGTGAAATACAGCTTTCTCCATTGAGTTCCCGGACCGTTCTCTCCAGAACCACATTAAAATTTTTCCTGATGAACGTTGGATTCGCGCGGGCCAGCTGCAGTGCTGTGGTGATCCCCATTGTGTTCAGCTTCTTTGAGATCCTGCGACCCACCCCCCAGATTTCCTCCACCGGCTGCAGTGACAGCAGTTTTTCTGTACGGCGGGGATTACCCGGCGTTAACGCCAGTACGCCGCCAAATTGTGGCCACTCTTTGGAAGCCCATTGTGCTGACTTCGCCAGGGTTTTCGTAGGTCCCATTCCGACGCCGATGGTCAGCCCCGTGCCGGAACGAACGTGCTCACGCAGCTGCCGGCCGAAATCCTCGAAATCGATGCAGCTGTCAATACCGCGAATATCCAAGAACATCTCGTCAATGGAGTACTGCTCAACGCGTGGCGCCAGCGCTTCCAGATGAACCATGACCCTGTTCGACATGGAGGCGTAGAGGGCGTAATTACTGGAGAACGCGATGACCGGCTCCGGAAATTTTACCGACTTCAGCTGAAACCACGGCACTCCCATTTTTATGCCCAGCCGTTTCGCTTCAGCGCTGCGCGCGATTACACAACCATCGTTGTTACTCAGAACCACCACAGGCCTGTCACGCAAATCGGGACGAAATACTTTCTCGCAGCTCGCGTAAAAACTGTTAACGTCAGCCAAAGCAAACATCAGTCTGTGCTCCGGGTTTTGTGTATAAAAGCCGTCACCACCCCGAAAATCTGCAGTTCTTCCGGATAAAGCGTGGGGTAGGCTGGATTCATCGGCAGCAGGGCGATACGGGGCTTCAGCTGCAGGCGCTTAACGGTGAACTCGCCATCTGTTTCCGCGATGACAATATCCCCCTGCATGGGTTTCTCAGCTTTGTCGACAATCATCAGGTCGCCGGAATGCAGGCCCATGTCTTTCATTGAATCCCCGATAGCCCTGACGAAGAACGTTGCAGCCGGACGTCGGATACAGTAGGCATTCAGGTCTAGTTCCTCCTCCGTGTAATCGGCGGCCGGCGACGGAAAACCCGCTGGGCAACGTTCGGTGAACAGCGGGGCAGTGGACTGCACCGGCTCCTGTTCGGGAGCAAGAAAAAGTAACACGGCATACCTCTCAAAATACCTGTTTATATATACAGTATTATTTCTTCTTTTTTCTTTTTCGCAAGTGTTCTGTATGCCGACGGCTTCATCATGTTGTATTCGCGATGAATATTTCTTTGCTCAACGCCAGACCCGACATCTCTTTACTTGCTCAAATTGTTCTCTAATTTATCTCAATTAGTGCTCTTTTTTTATTGATAGGGGCTGTCTTTTATGTATAATTCACAAATGATTCTCTAATATTTCTCGTTTTGTTCTCTAAGGCGTTTTCAACTACCCAGGTGACATTCAATGAAAATTTATATCGATGACGGGTCAACTAATATCAAACTTCAGTGGAAGGATGATGAGGTCAGGCAGTCAATCAGCCCTAACAGCTTTAAGCGTGAATGGGCTGTTGCATTTGGTGGACAACAAGCGTTCAACTATATGTTGAATGGTGAGCAATACTCTTTTGATCCTATCAGCCCTGATGCTGTGGTTACCACGAACGTCGCCTGGCAATACAGCGATGTGAATGTTGTTGCCGTTCACCATGCGTTGCTTAATAGCGGGATCGAACCTTGTGAAGTCGATGTGGTAGTGAGCCTGCCTTTATCTGAGTATTACGATAAAAATAACCAGCCTAATAAGGCAAACATTGAACGTAAAAAAGCGAATCTGTTGCGGCCGGTCGAACTTAATGGTGGCAAGACTTTCACTATTAAGCATGTCGAGGTTATGCCCGAGTCCATCCCAGCAGGTTTTGAGGTGGTAAAAAATCTTAACGAACTGGATTCACTCCTGATTGTTGATCTGGGGGGAACCACGCTTGATATTTCTCAGGTTATGGGGAAAATGCGCGGGATTTCGCGTATTTATGGTGATTCAACCCTCGGGGTATCCTTGATCACCGGTGCGGTAAAAGAGGCTCTGTCCGTGGCAAGAACCAAAGGGAGTAGCTATCTGGCTGACGATATTATAATTCATCGTAACGATGCTTCTTATCTCTCATCACGTATCAATGACACGTCACGAATTGAACTGGTTCGTGAAGCGATTGAGAACTCTCACCACCGTCTTGTTAACAGGGTTATTGAAGCCATCAGCCGCTTTGAGGGATACTCCCATGTAATGGTTATTGGCGGAGGTGCTGAATTGATCGCCGATCATGTGAAGAAACACTGTGGGGTCAGGGAAGAACGCTTCTATAAAACTCGTTCATCCCAATTTGATCTCGTTAACGGCATGTACCTTATTGGATAAAAACAATGGATACGCGACGCAAAATCACGTTTTACCTGAATCCTGAAACCAACGAAGCGGACCGTTTTGTCTGCCAGAAAACAGATGAAACACCCCAGGGGGAAAGGGGACGTTTATGGCGCGCCGCGCTGCTTACAGGGTTTGCTTTTGGAAAGCAGGATGAGCGTCTTCCGTTTCTGTTCAGCGAGTTACTGAACAGGAATACATCTTTTGACGATCTGATGCAGTTGCTTAAAGCGGTTTACCCTCGTGAAGTCGAAGCGCTTTTACAGGGCAGGATAAAGGAAAATGTACCAGTTGAACGGACTGAGACTAATTTATCCTCTCAAACCCCCAATGCTGATGATGAAACCCGCAGCAATGCAAAAGGGTTATTCTATAATGCCGGTGGTTGATGCCAGGGAACATGGAAAGCTTATCCGCCAGTTCCTGAAGAACGCCCGGGAGATACAGGAGCTCGGGCTTATTGAGGATATTGAACATCAGACGCTGTCTGAAATTCAATCCAGTCTCATAAAGATGTCTTCGCCTGGAGCTGGCTATAAGCACAGCTGTCCACGACATGGTAGCCCCTGGGAAGAGGCTGAAATTCAGCACCTTATTGAACAGGCTGGTTCATCAAGTTTCGATGTCGGGAGTTTTGCCAGTGAATACCAGCGGCGACCTGAATCCGTCATTAAATACATGAAAAAGCTGGGACTGACAAAATAGTCAGTATTTCCCACCCTCTGTTTTTGCTCAAAAAAAATACAACTCCCTCCTATGGGCATTGCACCTGTAATACAGCGTGCTGTGTCCAGCTTATCCACAGACTTTTCCTCCCTTAACTGTGGACAGGGCTCGTGTCATAACAATTCTCTTTCGCTCCCATCACTGATGTTCTTCTTACCGGAATCAGCCTGCCACCCGCTGCCAGTGTGCCGCGCCCGGACGGACACGGGACGGGCTTCTTTATCGCTCAGGCCCGGCGTCGTTGTGATTTTACGCCATGCCCTCGCCAGTTTAAGGCGCGCCCTTCAAGCCGCTTTCGCGGCATATCCTGGCCGTCGAAACAACTGACGGCTGCGGTATTCCACGGTCGGCGTTGACCCGTTACCGGACGCGACGAACAGGCAGCGTGCGGCAGGGAACGGTATCGCGGTGATGCCTCCTGCCCACCCTGACTGTGTAAGGAGCTTCCCATGCCGAACTGGTGTGCCAACCGACTGATGTTCAGTGGTATTCAAAACAGTGATGTCCTCAATACGTGGATTGCCGGAGGCGGGCTGTCCCTGCATCGCCGCGCCAGAAAAGAAGGTATCCAGCTTTTCCTGGCAGGCTACGCGAGGATACTGCGCCCTCTGACAGAGCAACATTACGCGCCATATCCGCAACTGGTTTCTTACAGTGCGGCTGCAGACAACCGGCCTTCAGCCCAGGCATACAGCGACTGGCTGGCGATGTTTATGGCCGGAGCTGTGCTGGATGTGGAAACCTGCCAGAAGCTGCATCAGTGCTGGCTGGACAGCCATATCGGGCATGCCCGCTGGGCTACCCTCAGTGAACCGGAACAGGTGGTCATTCGGCAGTTGTACCAGCAAAAATCATGCGACTGGGGGGACAGTTTCCGGCCTGCGCCGGTGGAGGAATGGTGGGACAGCCTGTGTGACGCCGGTTCTGCCGTACCTGCTGCTGAGCCAATGGATTTCCGCGACGTGCTGCCGACGCGTCTGGATATTGAGGTGAACGGCTTCAACGGTGGTCTGCTGACGGGTGTCCCGTCGTCATATGACCACTATCTGACCCGGTACGGGTGTAAGTGGCCGGTCGGCTATGAGGCAAATATCTGTTTCGCCGGAGAGAACACGCTGACGGTGGATTTTGACACCCCCTGGAGTCCGGTTGGCGAGGACGTTGTGGCTGAACTCAGTCAGCGGTATTGCGGGGAGGTGGAGCACTGGTTTGCAGAGCAGGGCTGCAATTACTGCGGTTATGCCCGGTACGTCAGTGGCGAAACGGACGTGTACATCACGGACGAGCTGGAGTGGGGCGAAGCTGACCCGGACGATGAGGACAGTTTCCCGGACGTAACCGGCCCGGAGTGGATTATCAACAACGTGGCGCATTTAGGCGGCTGACCGGAGGCGGGCGGGAAACCGCCCGGAATAACATGGAATTAAATCTGAATACCTGGCTTGTTGGCCTGAGTGTCGATGTCGATGGCACTGAAATGATGGTGTATTACCTGGTTTCCGCGAGTGACCTGGCGCAGGCCGAAGCGGGCGTAATGGAAATGGGACGCACCTGGTGGCCATCGCTGCAACGCGAGGATGACCGGCATCGGTGGGAATATGCCGCAGGCGTGGTCTGGTTTAACAGCATCGTTCTGCTCGATGACGTGGAGAACAGTATCCTGCGTGGCCTGAAGTTCCTCGATGCGTGGACCGTGACCGGCGCGCCGGATGCGCCGGTACTGCGCGACGAGTGGGGGAATGACTGGCGGGATATCACCCGCTGACGGAATGCCGGGCAGGCCGACTGCCCGGTACTTCAGGCTGGAATAATGATGTCGCGCTGCTCCTCATCCATGCCGCGCGTGGCGCGGGGATATCCACTGCCCGGAGCCAGTGTGCCGCGCCCGGACGGACACGGGACGGGCGGCGTTTCCGCTCCTGTCCGGCGTCGCTGTAATTTTACGCCATCCACTCGCCTTTTAAGGAGCGCCCTTCAAGCCGCTTTCGCGGCATATCCTTGCCGTCGAAAAAACTGACGGCTGCGGTATTCCACGGTCAGCTTGACCCGTTACCGGTCGCGGCGTACAGGCTCCGGGCAGCAGGGAACGGACGTCGTGCCGACGTCCTCCTGGGTGCCCCCTGTAACCACGAGGTGTCTCTATGTCCCGTTTTATCCTGGGTAACTGCGTCGATATTATGTCCGGCTTTCCGGATCGCGCCGTTGATTTCATCCTCACCGATCCCCCGTATCTGGTCGGGTTCCGTGACCGTTCCGGGCGCAGTATTGCCGGTGACAAAACCGATGAATGGCTGCAACCCGCCTGCAATGAGATGTACCGCGTCCTGAAAAAAGACGCACTGACGGTCAGTTTCTACGGCTGGAACCGCGTCGATCGTTTCATGGCCGCGTGGAAAAGTGCCGGATTCAGTGTCGTCGGGCATCTGGTTTTCACCAAAACCTACTCGTCGAAATCGGCCTATGTCGGCTATCGCCATGAATGCGCCTATATCCTGGCGAAAGGCCGTCCGGCGCTGCCGCAGGACCCGTTACCGGATGTGCTGGGCTGGAAATACAGCGGCAACCGCCACCACCCGACCGAAAAACCTGTTACCAGCCTGCAACCGTTGATCGAGAGCTTCACACACCCGAACGCCATTGTTCTCGATCCGTTTGCCGGTTCCGGCTCCACCTGTGTGGCCGCCGTCCAGGCTGGGCGCCGTTATATCGGCATTGAGCTGATGGAGCAGTACCACAAAGCCGGGATTACCCGCCTGTCAGCCGTGCAGCGCG
This sequence comes from Citrobacter sp. XY323, assembly GCF_025106035.1. Taxonomy (NCBI): domain Bacteria; kingdom Pseudomonadati; phylum Pseudomonadota; class Gammaproteobacteria; order Enterobacterales; family Enterobacteriaceae; genus Citrobacter; species Citrobacter sp. XY323. The sequence goes on along the minus strand of NZ_JANYUK010000018.1, from coordinate 4,211 downwards.
CCATGCAGCGCCCGGCCGCCAACGACGTCTTTTATCCGGAGGCCGCGTGATGAACTACGACGGACATGAGGCCCTGCGCCACGATATTGCCGGGCTGGCAAACAATTTATGTGACCTGAAAACCACCATGAAAGTGCTGGAAGAAAAGTATCACTACCGGCATGACGGGCTGCCGGAGCGGCTCGCCGGGGTAAGTTTACGCCGTGCCAGTGAACTGCTGGATAAGGCATTCAATCAGATCCTCATGCTGGACGAGAGTTTTCAGGACTGACGACGGGCGGCGTTGCCGCCCCACAGAATTAACGGAGAAAAAACATGTACGGAACCTGTGAAACCCTCTGCCGGTTGCTGAGTGAGCAGTATCCCGCAGAAACCCCGCTGACCCTGATTATCTGGTCGCCAGCGGATATCGAAGGGCTGGCTGACGGCATTGAATGTGCCGTTTCTGAACAGGACATAAAGGCGGTGCTGGCGCGTATAGATGCCATACCGGAAGACCAGCGCCTTGATTCTGGAGTGCCTTCTTGTGCGGTGATGGACCTGATTGATCAGGTGAAAGAAGCCGTTCCGGCGGTGATGGTGCCGGCTGACCTGCTTGAAACCCTGCTGACGACCGCCGAACAGGCGTTGTGGCACAGGGAATGGACCGCCCGCGACGGTAATCATCCGGTGCCGGAAAGCGTGACCCGCCGCCTGGCTGATACGGCGAAAGTCCGCGCCTTACTGAAAAACTGAATCCCCACGCCGCCCCGGCGGCGTGGACTGACCCCGTTCAGAGGAACCCATTATGCAGGAAACCACCACCTTAAACGCCCTTGTGATGCGCCGTGCGCGCGATTTGATTGCTGATTATGGATGGCCCGACCATACCGATGTTGAACAGTGTGCTCCGCACAAACCGGGATGGATAAGCATTTATGTCCGTCTGGATGCAGTTGATATCGTTCACCTGCTGCCTTTGCTCTGTGTCGGTGACGTACCCGCCGCGTTGCAACGTGCCATGACAAAAATAACAGGAACACAGGCACAGATTATTTTGTCCGGCAGCCGTTATGCCGACGACCCGCAGCTTCCGGAGGACGGGACACGGATAACTTTTCCCTGGGCCGGGGAATGGCTGACAGAGCCGGAGATTCAGGCGGTAACGGACTGCCTGTCCCGCGCTGTGCGGGATATCTCCCGGCAGGTTCGGGAAGATGCACGCCGGATACAGGCAGCGCTGACCACGCGCGGGGAAACGCTGTTTTACCGGCAGACCCGAAATTTCCGTCTGGTGGTGAAGGAAAACGATTTGCCCTGCTGGCTGGACGACGATGACGACAGGATACCGGTGGTGCTCGATGCCATCCTGAACAAAGGGGCGCGTTACAGTGCCGTGGAGTTCTTTGTTATCAGTGACAAAGTGGATCAAATCCTGCATGTGGCCAGATGTGTGATGTGCTGCGTATTCCCGGGGAGCCTCCGCGCCGGTGGATGGATTTAACCCTGTTACATGAGGTCATGGCAGAAGCGCGCGCAGAAATCAGTCTTGTCTGCAATGCCCTGTCAGCAATCCGGCCAGTGTAGCGAACAGCAGGGGGCGGAGGCCCCCTGAATCAACCCTGAAGGATGTCGCCGGCTCCGCTTTTATGGCGGCCCCGTCCCTGCGTGACGTGGCCTGGTGGTTTTCCACTCTGTCAGTCCGGTGTCGTGTGCGGGCTGTGCCGTGCATCCATCGTAGTCGGGCTGTCGGGGATACAAGGGTAAAGTGCACGCGGCGGTCACCCGGTCCTTCCTTCACGTCAGCCGTTATCTTCCGGTCGTTCGACCGCTCAGGTTTCACGGTCTCACCCTTCAGCTCCCGTCTGCCGTGCGCGTCAGGCTGCGGCTTCCCTTGCGCCCTTGTATCCCCGACCGATCGCCCGACTGGTCTGGATGCACGGCACCGCCCGGTGTTGCGGAATATGTGATTACGGAGGTTTACCATGCAGTTAGCTACACGTCAGCACACCCTTAACGTCGAAGAATCCGACCGCCTTTCTTTCCTGCCGTACATGTTCGGCACCGATTTTATGCTGGCTGAATTACAGGTGTATGCCCTGGCAAAACAGTGGATGCCCGAATACAACGGGGGTTTCTGGCATTTCATCCGTCTGCAGGACGGCGGCGGGTACATGATGCCCGACTGCGGTCGGATTCACATGATCAACGGTGAAAACTGGTTTGATCGTACCGTCAGCGCCGACGCCGCCGGAATTATTCTGACCTCGCTTGCCATTAACCGCCGTTGCTGGACGCATCACGACTGTGGCAACGCCGCACTCACACACCTGTATATGCTGCGTGATACCCAGCTCTGGAATCACATCGTTTTTCACCCTGAATGCAACGCCATATACGCCGCACTCGACTGATTAACCGACGGGGCGGCGATGCCGCCCCGCTGTAACCGCCATTCATCAATTAAAGAGAAACATGCCATGTACGGAACCGTCAGTGAAATCTGTATTGCCTTGCTGAAACAGCATGAAAACAACAAAAAAATTGCCGTCATTACCTGGACGCCGGAGGACGTGCGGGAAGCGGGCGCGGAGTACAGCCCCACGGACGACGATGTGTCTTATGTGCTCCGCGTCATCGGTAAAGCAGGCAGTGCCGGAGTGTGGCGGTACGGGTTAGGACTGGAATTTGTCGCCGATGAACTCAGCAAAATCTCCGCTGCGCGGGCATCGCGCCAGATTGCTGTACCCGAAGATGCGCTGCGTGTCCTGTTGCCCCTGATGGAAGCCGGAATGAACATTCCGCGTTATCAGAGGGCGGACACGGCTGCCGAGGAATGCGCCGCGCTGGATATGCTCAAAACCCTGCTGGCAGTGCCGTTTACGCCGCGTCCGGCTGAATAACAGACGGGGCGGCGATGCCGCCCCTTTTTTAAAAGGATAAAACTATGTACGCACCCGTGAAAGAAATCATGACCGATCTCCTGAAATATAACCTGTCATCCGATGAAGCATTGCTGGTTCTCTGTATTACCCGTGAGGACATCCGCATGTTGACCAGTGAATGGCCTTTGTCCGAGGACGATATTACGTGCGTCATGCAGCGACTGGATGCGACGTATGATCAGGGGGCCGATGTGAGCATGGTCCGTGGCATCACTGAAGAACTGATGGACGAGCGCCGCGCAATACGTGATGTCAGCGTTCCGGCCAGAGCATTGCAAAAAATAATGTTACTGGCAGGCAGTGAACTAAATCGGTTGTACGCCGTGGCAGAAGAAGGGGGTGGTAATGCAGATGCATTTGTGGCTGAAGAACTGGACGCCATGCGCCAGTTACAGACCGCGATCGACGCATAAGAAGGAGTGAGCCGTGAATATTAAACCGGAAACCCGCGAAATTCTTCGCCAGTACAAAGCACTGATTAATGCCCGCCGCCGTGATGCCGACCAGCGCGAACTGACAACCGCGCAGGTCGTGGATGAAATCTGCGAGTACATGACCTGTCAGTGTGCCGTGTACATCGGCGGTCACTTTATCTTACAGGGAGGAAAGGGCAGGTAAGCATGATGGCAGGCGGTTATGCCGCCTGTCAGCCCGCGCGAAAAACCCTGCAGGCTGGCGCCTGCGGGAGGAAGGACTCGCGCCGCGCTTCGCGCCGCTCCCCGTCCTTTTCCCCCCCTGACTCAGATGGCGTACACTTACCGCCGGTTTCCCTTTCTGTCGGAGTATATGATGTCCGGATTTAATCTCGCCGCAACATCGAAAGAAGAGCAGGATAAGGTGGCCATTGACCTGGTCGCTTCAGGCGTGGCGTATAAAGAAAGGCTGGCTATGCCGGTGGTCGCTGAACTGGTGGTCAGAGAGCTGCCTGAACATCTCAGAGCGTATTTTTGGGGGCGGTTGCACTATTACCGTCAGTTCAGTGAGCAGCTGCCTGACAAAAATGCCCCGGAATATGCCAGAAAAGAGGATGAGGTTAAAAAGTAGCGTCAGTCCTGAAGCATTCTGCCTGTCGCTGGCCGGATTTTTCTCATGCCGGGTGATAGTTTTGTCTGGCCAGTGTGTGAGGTTTTTTTCCTGCCGGTGATAATACACTGCCTGTTCCTGTTCCTGTTCCTGTTCCTGTTCCTGTTCCTTCTGCTGCTTCCCTGTGTTTTTGAAATCTAAAATGTCAGGGTGCTGGCCCCCTTCGGCTCCTGACCAGCTGGCGCTGTCCAGTCGTCGAGCCCC
>NZ_JANYUK010000017.1:0-119110 GCF_025106035.1 Citrobacter sp. XY323 | reverse complement strand
TGTAATCCGTTGTTCCGTGTCAGTGGAGGCGCATTATAGGGAGTTATTTCAGGCTGACAAGGGGAAATTTAAAATAACTTTCCGAGTGCGTGTTTTTTCAGCAAAACCACCATTAACATGCCATAAAATAAGCAAATTGCCGTTTTTGCAGCCGCAATAACACTTCCAGGTGGCATACTAATGAATAAGAAATAAAGTAAGGAAAACCATTCATGCCGTTAAATGCCCAACAGCTAGCCGCACAGAAAAACCTGTCCTACGTTCTGGCCGAAAAGCTGGCTCAGCGAATATTAAAAGGTGAATACGCACCGGGCGCTATATTGCCTGGCGAAATAGAGCTGGGTGATCAGTTTGGCGTGAGTCGTACCGCGGTAAGAGAAGCGGTAAAGACGTTAACGGCAAAAGGTATGGTATTACCGCGCCCGCGTATTGGTACACGCGTCATGCCGCAGGCAAACTGGAACTTCCTCGACCAGGAGCTGCTCACCTGGTGGATGACAGAAGATAATTTCTCTCAGGTCATTAAACATTTTCTGGTGATGCGTATCAGCCTGGAGCCTCAGGCGTGTTTACTGGCGGCGACTATAGGTACGGCAGAACAGAAAGCGCATCTCAACACGCTGATGGAAGAAATGGTCGAGCTGAAAAGAAACTTCAGACGCGAGCGTTGGATTGAGGTTGATATCGCCTGGCATGAACACATCTATGAAATGAGTGCGAACCCGTTCCTTATCTCCTTCGCGTCACTCTTCCATTCCGTTTACCAGACCTACTTTACCTCTATTACCTATAACGACGTGGTCAAGCTGGATTTACACCAGGCCATTGTCGACGCAATAGATGAGAGCGATGGCGATCGCGCCTTCGCTGCCTGTCAGGCATTGCTGATAGCACCGAACGTGCTACCGGATAAATAATATGTCAGAAAAGAAATCACGCAGTATGGCCGGGCTACCGTGGATAGCAGCCATGGCCTTTTTTATGCAGGCACTAGACGCCACGATCCTCAATACCGCCTTACCCGCAATAGCACACAGCCTTAACCGCTCTCCGCTCGCCATGCAGTCGGCCATTATCAGCTACACCCTGACGGTCGCGATGCTGATCCCGGTGAGTGGATGGCTGGCAGACAGGTTTGGTACCCGGCGCGTCTTTATGATAGCTGTTAGCCTGTTTACGCTGGGTTCGCTGGCTTGTGCGCTGTCCAGCTCCCTAAGCGAACTGGTGATTTTCCGCATCATTCAGGGCATAGGTGGCGCCATGATGATGCCCGTTGCCCGTCTGGCATTATTACGTGCTTACCCCCGCAGCGAACTGCTTCCGGTGCTTAACTTCGTAACCATGCCTGGACTTGTGGGGCCGATTTTAGGTCCGGTATTGGGCGGTGTACTGGTCACGTGGGCCAGTTGGCACTGGATCTTCCTGATTAATATTCCAATTGGGGTTGCCGGTATCTTCTATGCCCGCAAATATATGCCGAACTTCACCACGCCGCGCCGCGGTTTTGATATGACCGGTTTCTTTCTGTTTGGTTTGAGCCTGGTGTTGTTTTCCAGCGGGGTAGAGTTGTTCGGTGAGAAGCTTGTCGAGACCTGGATAGCGCTCAGCATTATTCTTGCCAGCATTCTGTTACTGCTCGCCTACATTCGCCACGCGCGTCGTCACCCAACGCCGCTAATATCGCTTCCTATATTTAAGACCCGAACTTTTTCCGTCGGGATCGCCGGAAACCTTGCCACTCGTCTGGGTACAGGGTGCGTGCCCTTCTTAATGCCGCTGATGTTGCAGGTAGGCTTTGGATACCCGGCGCTGATAGCCGGTTGCATGATGGCGCCAACGGCGCTGGGATCAATACTGGCAAAATCAATGGTGACGCAGGTGCTGCGCCGGCTCGGCTACAGAACCACACTGGTGGGTGTTACGGTATTTATCGGCCTGATGATTGCGCAGTTCGCATTGCAATCTCCCGCCATGCCGGTCTGGATGTTGATCCTACCGTTGTTCATTTTGGGTATGGCGATGTCCACCCAGTTTACCTCCATGAATACCATCACTCTGGCAGACCTGACCGATGAAAACGCCAGCAGCGGCAACAGTGTGCTGGCCGTTACTCAGCAGTTATCAATCAGTTTAGGGGTCGCCATCAGCGCTGCCGTTCTGCGTATCTATGAAGGTATGGAAGGAACCAATACGGTCGAGCAGTTCCACTACACCTTTATGACGATGGGCGCTATCACGGTAGTGTCTGCGCTGATGTTCATGCTGCTAAAAGCAAAAGATGGACGTAATCTGATTAAAGAGCGACATAATCCTAAACCGACCCCCGCTCCATCAAAACAGGAGTAAGTTGCAGGCGCTGTTGCTGTAATGCGGGCTGCGCCATCCGGTGGATTAATACATCGATGGCCAGTTCGCCCAGTTCATCTTTTGGTTGATGGATGGTCGTCAGCGGCGGCGTCATATAGCGCGCCAGCTCGATATCATCATAACCCACCACCGCCATATCCTGCGGAATGCGCAATCCCGATTGGTACAGAGCCTGATACGCGCCAACCGCCATGGCATCATTGCCGGTAAAAACGGCCTGCGGTCGCTGTTTATGCGACAGCAACGTTTGCATAGCTTCAAAGCCGCCGCCGAACTCAAAGTCACCGGTAATCTCGTAACCTTCCGGGACCGGCAACCCCGCCCGCTTCATTGCCGCCCGATATCCTTCCAGACGTAAACGCGCCGGAGTTTTATCCAGCGGCCCGGTGATGCAGGCAATGCGCGTAAAACCTTTTTCGATAAGATGTTGAGTGGCTAAATCCCCGCCCAACAGGGAGTTATCCTGGATCAGATCGCTTTCACCATCAAAAGGCGACCAGTCCATCATGACGGTCGGTATAGAAGGATAGCGTTGCATGATCTCCCTGGAAGGTTGATGTGTTTCCGTGCAGAGCAGCAGCAAGCCGTCCACCCGTTTTTGCATTAACGTTTCCAGATTACGGTTCATGCGCTGTTCATCACCTTCGGTATTGCACAGCACCAGGCTGTAACCGCGTTCAAAACAACTACGTTCAACGCCGCGCACCAGCTCGGAATAAAAGGGGTTGGTACTGGCAGTGATTAACATGCCAATAGTGTGGGTCTGGTTTAACTTGAGACTACGCGCCAGTGCTGAGGGCGCGTAGTTAAGCTCTTTAATCGCCGCTTCAACTTTGTCAGTGACAGACTCACTGACAAAGCGATCTTTATTAATGACGTGAGAAACCGTCGACGTGGAAACCCCCGCCAGGCGGGCGACATCCTTCATTGTAGCCAAGCGTTACCTCTGTTGACTTAAAAACGCTTCTATTTCTTCGCGCCATGGAACGGAAGGCTGAGCGCCCTTACGGGTGACCGCAATCGCCGCAGCGGCATGTGCAAATCGGATCGCTTCAGGCAGCGGAGTCTCTTCCAGTAACGCTGTAATTAACGCGCCGTTAAAGGTATCCCCAGCGGCGATGGTATCAACGGCGTCCACTTTAAACCCTGGCACACGCTGACCTTCACCATTTACGCTGGCCCACACCCCGCGACTGCCTAAGGTAATCAGTACAGTATGGATCCCCTTCGCGTGCAATGCCTGCGCAGCTTTGGCCGCGTCTTCATCGTTTTCAACCCGGATCCCCGTGAGCTTTTCAGCCTCGGTTTCATTCGGGGTAATAATATCCACCAGCGCCAGCAGTTCGTCAGAAAGTTCACGTGCCGGGGCCGGGTTAAGGGCTACCGTGGTCTTATTTTGATGTGCAATCTTTGCCGCAGCCAGTACGCTTTCGATCGGTGACTCTAACTGCATCAGTAAGGCAGACGCCTGGGCAATACGCTCATGCTGAGCTTCCACCAGCGCAGGCGAAAGTGCCGCGTTCGCACCAGCATGAATGCCGATGACGTTCTCACCTTCACCATTCACAAAAATCAACGCCACACCGGTCGATTCCCCCGAAATTACGCTAATCGGCGCAATATCGATATTATCTTTAGCTAACTGTTTACGAACACTTTCGCCAATATCATCATCACCCGTACAGGCAATAAATGCGATATTCGCGCCACTACGCCCCGCAGCAACAGCCTGATTCGCGCCTTTACCACCAAATGCGACCTGATAATGGTTACCGGTTACGGTTTCACCAGGTGTCGGGAAAGCGTTAAGGTTGAGGATGTGATCGGCATTGATACTGCCAAGAACAACGAGGTTGCCTGCGGTTTTCATATTTGGTGTTCCACGTCAAAGTGCGCCACCGGATTAGGGTGGCGCGTGCCCTGCTTTTCTTTTTACGCTTTCATCCCCAAAACCCGATACGGGGATGGCGTCTTTATGTCTCCATCAGGCCGCGAGCGACCTGAATCGGTATTACTGCTTGATGACCAGCTTCAGATCAACCGGATATTTAGCCTGAACCTTCTCGCCTTTCAGGACTTTATCCGCAGTCTCAACGCCTTTCGCGCCGATCTGATCCGGCAGCTGAGCAATGGTCGCAGCCAGTTTGCCATCATTTACTGCTTTTTCGCCATCTGGAGTACCGTCAAATCCAACCACCATCACATCAGATTTACCCGCGGTTTGCAGTGCGCGCAGCGCACCCAACGCCATTTCATCGTTCTGGGCAAATACGGCCTGCACGTCAGGATGCGCGGTCAGCAGGTTCTGCATGACGTTCAGACCTTTGGTGCGGTCGAAGTCGGCCGGCTGGCTGGCCAGTACGTTAAATTTGTGTGCCGCAACAGCCTGCTGGAAACCTTCGCCACGCTCACGCGCCGCTGAAGTACCGGCAATACCCTGCAGTTCGATAACTTTCGCGCCTTCACCCGCTTTCTTCGCGATGTAATCGCCCGCAATCTTACCGCCCAGCACGTTATCAGATGCAATATGGCTTACCACTTCGCCTTTGGACGCAACGCGGTCAAGGGTGATAACCGGAATTTTCGCCTGGTTAGCCATCTTCACAGCGTTACCAACAGCATCGGAGTCTGTCGGGTTAATCAGCAGAATTTTAGTTCCACGAACCGTTAAATCCTGAACGTTAGCCAGCTCTTTCGCCGGGTTGTTCTGTGAGTCCAGAATCACCAGGTTGTAGCCCAGCTTATCAGCCTCTTTTTGCGCCCCATCCTTCAAAGAAACAAAGAACGGGTTGTTGAGGGTGGAGACCACCAGCGCAATGGTATCTTTCGCCATCGCATTCGCGCTCACGGTGGCGCTCAGCGCAACAGCAGAAATCAGGGTAGCCAGTTTTTTCATGTTCATATTTAAGATGTCCTGTAATCGTTGTTACTGCTTTTTGTTGTCTACCAGTACCGCCAGCAAAATCACCACCGCTTTGACGATCATCTGGTAATAGGAGGATACACCTAACAAATTCAAACCATTATTGAGGAAACCAAGAATCAATGCGCCGATCAGCGTCCCAACAATACGTCCTTTACCGCCCGCCAGGCTGGTACCACCTAACACCACCGCGGCGATAGCATCCAGCTCATAGCCAGTACCTGCCGTCGGTTGCGCAGAGGAGAGGCGCGCTACTTCAATGATGCCCGCCAGCGATGCCAGCAGACCACACAGGGAGTAAACGATAATTTTGATTTTACTTACGCTGATACCGGACAGGCGCGTTGCCGCTTCGTTACCGCCCAGCGCATAGATATAACGACCCAGACGAGTGTGGTGCAGCATGTACCACGCCGCGAGGAAGACAATCCCCATAATCCACACAGGCGTAGGGACGCCTAACGGACGACCAATACCAAACCAGCCAAACAGATCGGCATTGTCAGTAAACCCGGTATTAACCGGACTGCCGTTGGTGTATACCATGGTCACACCACGCAGCAGCAGCATCATCACCAGGGTCGCGATAAACGCCTGTACCCGGCCTTTCGCGACAATCACCCCGGTCACCGCGCCAATAGCAGCACCGAGCGCCAGAGCCGCAGCGACAGCCACCAGCGCATTGACTTCAATCCCTACAATGGAAGCCGCAACCGCACCGGTAAGCGCCAGCAAAGAACCGACAGACAGATCGATCCCCGACGTCAGGATAACCAACGTCATGCCAACGGCCATGATGGCGTTAACCGACGTTTGCTGAAGGATGTTGAACAGGTTATTAACGGTAAAAAAGTTAGGGCTCATGGTGGAAACAATCGCGATCAGCACTAACAGAGCGATAAGCGACTTTTGCTCCAGAAGCCATGCTTTAGTGAAATAACGGCGACCAGAAACAGCCTGGGTAGTCATCTTTTTTACTCCTGATTCACGCGATTAAGCTTGCCCACAGCGGCAGCCATTAATACTTCCTGAGTGGCCTGCTCGCGAGTGAACTCACCGCCGAGATGCCCTTCATGCATAACGATAATTCGATCGCTCATGCCCAATACTTCTGGCATCTCAGAGGAGACCAGAATGATGCTCAGCCCATCGGCCTTAAACTGGTTGATAAGCTGATAGATTTCTTTTTTAGCCCCAACGTCAACACCGCGCGTTGGTTCATCGAGGATCAGGACTTTTGGTCGGGTCATCAGACCGCGCGCAATCGCCACTTTCTGCTGATTACCGCCAGAAAGCAGACCGATAGCCTGTTCCATCGATGGCGTTTTAACATTGAACAGACGAATAAAATCACCTACCGCCTGCTGCTCGTCTTTATGTTTAAGGCTTCCACCAGCGCGACTGAAATAACGCAGCGCGGTTAGTGACATGTTCTCTTTCACCGACATGCCCAGCACTAAACCATCGCGTTTACGGTCTTCAGAAATATAGACGATGCCGTTAGCCAACCCATCCTGCGGCGAACGGGTGACCACTTCATGGCCATCAAGCGTGACGTAACCGCTGGTGCGCGGCAATGCGCCGTACAACACTTTCATCAGCTCGGTACGTCCGGCCCCCATCAGCCCCGATACGCCAAGGATCTCGCCTTTACGTAGCGTGAATGAAACATCGTTTACGCCAGGGCCGCACAGGTTATCGACCTTCAGGCGAATATCACCCGGCGCTTTTTCCAGGCGCGGGTATTGTTCTTCCAGCTTACGTCCCACCATCATTTCAATCAGCGAGTCTTCGGTCAGCGAGGCGACTTCACGCTCGGCAATAAACTGCCCGTCGCGAAAAACGGTCACGTCGTCACAAATCTCGAAGATCTCTTTCATGCGGTGAGAAATATAGACAATGCCGCGTCCCTGGGATTTCAGTTCGCGAATAACGCGGAACAGGGATTCGGTTTCGGTATCGGTGAGCGCATCCGTCGGTTCATCCATAATGATGACCTTCGATTCAAAGCTCAGCACTTTGGCAATTTCAACCATCTGCTGATCGCCAATCGACAGTTCACCGACCAGTCTGTCGCTTTTAAAGCGCAGATTCAGTTTGGCAAGCAGCAGATCGGCTTCGGCGTACATCTTCTTCCAGTCAATTTTGCCAAAGCGATTAACGAACTCACGGCCAAGAAAAATGTTCTCGGCGATAGTGAGTTGCGGGATCAAATTCAGCTCCTGGTGGATGATACCGATTCCGGCTTCCTGGGAGGATTTAGGGCCGTTAAAAGTGGTCTCTTTTCCCAACCACAATAAAGAACCGGCATCACGGGTATAGATCCCGGTCAACACTTTCATCATGGTGGATTTGCCCGCGCCGTTTTCGCCCACCAGCGCCATTACGCGGCCTGGGTAGACATTCAGCGCGGCGCCGGATAGCGCTTTTACGCCCGGGAACGCTTTATCGATCCCTTTGAGTTGCAGTAATGCGTTCATGATGGCCTCAGAACGTGACGCCAGCACAGAGAATGATATTCGCATACGGAGAACACTCTCCGCTGCGAATTACCGCCTGACTGTCTGCGGTTTGTTTTTTGAATTGTTCATGCGTGGTGTAACGAATTTCTATGGTGTTTCCCTGGTGTTGTTGCAGTTGCTCAATGTGGCTGAGCAACGTTTCGTGGAGTTGCGGATTATGTTGTTTAATTTCCGTCGCGAGAATGGCCGCCTCGACCTGCATTTCACGTGTCACCACATCCAGTACCTGCATAAAAGAAGGTACGCCCTGGGTTAATGCCATATCGATACGCGTTGTGCTATTCGGGATGGGTAAACCTGCATCACACACCACCAGCGTATCGGTATGCCCCAGACGGGAGATCACCGATGAAATTTCAGAGTTGAGTACCGTGCCTTTCTTCATTTTCTTTCCCCACTAGCGAAACGTTTCGCTGAAGATAAGTGTAGAGCGAAGAGTGGAGATAAAACCACCGCGAAGTTACGAAAATGTGATCGCCATCGAAACGTTTCGCAAGGATTATCATTCGATGAAATGAAAACTGGGAGGGACAAAACAAAACGCCCCCTTTCGCGATGAAAGAGGGCGTCGATGAGATTAAATCTCGACCTGAGTACCGAGCTCAATAACCCGGTTAGGTGGGATTTCAAACTGGTCCGGGGCGCGCAGCGCATTGCGTTGTAGTAGCAGATACAGCTTGCCGCGCAGACGCAGATACCATGGTCGTTTGCCAACAATCAACGACTCATGCGACATGAAGAACGAGGTTTCCATCATCCGACAGCTTAAGCCTTCCAGACCGCAGCGATGGAACACTTCTTCAACGTTCGGCGTTTCGCGCCAACCGTAGCTGGCCACCACGCGCCAGAAGGTGGGCGATAACTGCTCAATCTGCACCCTACGCACATTGTGAACATATGGCGCATCTTCCGTGCGCAGCGTCAGCAGAATAACGCGTTCATGCAGGACCTTGTTATGTTTGAGGTTATGCAGTAGCGCAAACGGGATGACGTTCAATGCACGAGACATGTACACCGCCGTTCCCGGCACGCGTACCGGTGGTGATTTCTCCAGAGAGGCAATCATCGCCTCCAGAGAGTTGCCGTGCTCATGCATGCGACGCAGCAGACGGAAACGCTCGCTTTTCCAGGTAGTCATGATGGTGAACATCACCAGACCCAGCGTCAGAGGCAGCCAACCGCCGGAAATCAGTTTATCGAGGTTCGCGGAGAACAGCGGAACATCGACGCACAAGAACGCCACCAGGATCAGGAAGACGAAGTATTTATTCCAGTGCCAGTTTTTGCGCGCCACGGTGGTCGACAGAATTGAGGTCAGCACCATCGTCCCCGTCACCGCAATCCCGTACGCCGCAGCCAGATTGCTGGAGTGTTCAAAGCTCACAATCACAATAACCACTGCAAAATAGAGCATCCAGTTAACGAAAGGAATGTAGATCTGTCCCGATTCCATTTCCGAGGTATGGATGATACGCATCGGCGATAAATACCCCAGACGCACGGCCTGACGCGTCAGTGAGAAGACGCCGGAGATAACCGCCTGTGAAGCGATAACCGTTGCCAGCGCGGCGAGGATCAGGAGCGGTATCAACGCCCAGTCCGGCGCCAGCAGGAAGAACGGGTTTTTTATCGCTTCAGGATGCTTTAACAGCAACGCCCCCTGACCAAAATAGTTGAGTACCAGCGAAGGCAATACCACGGAGAACCATGCCAGGCGAATCGGCAACTTACCGAAGTGGCCCATATCCGCATACAGCGCTTCAACACCGGTAATCGACAACACCACCGCACCCAGCGCAATAAAGGACAACGTTTTGAATTCGAGAAAGAAATGCACCGCCCAATATGGATTGAGCGCCTGCAGCACTTCCGGATTGCCAATAATACTGCGCACGCCTAACACCGCCAGCGTCAGGAACCACAACAGCATAATCGGCGCAAACAACTTACCGACCATGCCGGTACCGTGTTTTTGAATCAAAAACAGCAGGGTCAGTACGATTATCGAGAGCGGAACAATCCAGGTATCCAGTTGCGGGGCAATGATCTCCAGACCTTCAATCGCCGACATCACCGAGATAGCAGGCGTTATCACCACTTCTCCATAGAAGAAGCTGCCGCCAATCAACCCCATAATCACCAGCATGGAGGTTGTTCGTGCTGAAGTATTACGCCCGGCCAATGACATCAGCGTCAGGATCCCGCCTTCTCCGGCGTTATCCGCGCGCATGACAAACGTCAGGTATTTAATGGAGACAACAAAGATCAGCAGCCAGAAAATCAGCGAGAGAAAGCCAAATACAGCATCACGTTCAACGCCAAAACCAAACTGGCCGGACAAACATTCACGAAGCGTATAAAGTGGGCTGGTACCAATATCACCGTAGACAACCCCAATGGCCGCAAGGGTAATCGCAGACAATGATTGTTTATTATCAGTGCTCATAGACTCGTCTTTCGTTTATACACATCATCTTTCAAGCCACCTCCGCGTGGGCTGCATTCGTTATTCCCCCCATCCCAGAAGAAAACTCCATTGCCGCCTTGGTGCAGCTTGATTGATTTGGTGTATATATAAGAAATGTGTGCGTCGTCCCTTGGCCCACAAAAAGGCGCACAGTATGCACGATTAATCGCAAAATCGTACCCCTAAATGAGACCAGATTAATCTGGCTCAAAGAAAAATAAGCGCACCTTCAGTCTATTACTGCACTGGTGTGAAGCATCTATACTCGCTGTTTATGCAGTACATTTGGCGAAAGGACGCCACTTCATTATGGCTCACCCACATTTATTAGCGGAAAGAATTTCCCGTCTGAGCAATGCGCTGGAAAAGGGACTTTATGAACGTAGCCACGCCATTCGTCTGTGTCTGCTGGCTGCGCTTAGCGGCGAGAGCGTTTTCTTATTAGGTCCTCCCGGGATCGCGAAAAGCTTAATTGCCCGCAGACTGAAATTTGCCTTTCAAAATGCTCGCGCCTTCGAATATCTGATGACGCGCTTCTCTACGCCGGAAGAGGTTTTCGGCCCGCTGTCCATTCAGGCGTTAAAAGACGAAGGTCGCTATGAACGCTTAACGGCAGGCTATCTGCCTGAAGCTGAAATCGTCTTTCTCGATGAAATCTGGAAGGCGGGACCGGCGATTCTTAACACCCTGCTGACCGCCATCAACGAACGCCACTTCCGCAACGGCGCGCATGAAGAGAAAATCCCGATGCGCCTGCTGGTGGCAGCCTCCAACGAACTGCCTGAGGCAGACAGCAGCCTGGAAGCGCTGTACGACCGTATGCTGATTCGTCTGTGGCTGGATAAAGTCCAGGACAAGGCCAACTTCCGCTCGATGCTGTTAAGTCAGCAGGATGAAAGCGACAATCCGGTCCCGGCATCGTTACAGGTAACGGATGAAGAGTATTACCAGTGGCAAAAGGACATTGGCGCCATCACGCTTCCCGATCGCGTGTTTGAGCTTATTTTCATGCTGCGCCAGCAGTTGGACACGCTACCGAATGCCCCCTACGTGTCCGATCGTCGCTGGAAAAAAGCCATTCGCTTGCTCCAGGCCAGCGCCTTCTTTAGCGGACGTGATGCGGTAGTTCCCATCGACCTGATCCTGCTGAAAGATTGCCTGTGGTACGACGCACAAAGCCTGAATTTAATGCAGCAGCAGCTGGAAATATTGATGACCGGACACGCATGGCAACAGCAAGCCATGCTGACCCGTCTGGGCAGTATTGTGCAGCGCCGCATTCAGCTCCAGCAGCAGCAAAGCGATAAAACAGCATTCACCGTGATCCGTCAGGGCGGCATGTTCAGCCGTCGTCCTCATTATGATTTACCGCCGGAGGCCACGTCTTCCGTCGTGACATTACTACTGCAAAAGCCCTTAAAGCTGCATGATATGGAAGTAATCCATATTGCTTTCGAACGTAGCGCGCTGGAACTGTGGTTAACCAAAGGTGGTGAGATCCGCGGAAAATTAAACGGGATCGGTTTTGCCCAGACGCTGAACATGGAAGTGGATAGCGCGCAGCACCTGGTTGTACGCGACGTCAGCTTACAAGGCTCTCGCCTGGCATTGCCCGGTACATCACAAGAGAGTATGCCCGCAGAAATAAAACAGGAGCTTGAAGCGCTCGATAACGAGTGGCATCAGCAGCACAGCGCATTTAGCGAGCAGCAAAAATGTCTGTTTATTCATAGCGACTGGTTAGGCCGCATTGAGGCCAGTCTGCAGGATGTCGGGGCACAAATCCGCCAGGCGCAACAATGCTGACCCTTGATACACTCAACATCATGCTGGCAGTCAGTGAAGAAGCGATGATCGAAGAGATGATCGTCGCCCTACTGGCTTCTCCGAAGATGGTGGTATTTTTTAACAAATTCCCTCGTCTTAAAAAAGCGATCACTGACGATATTCCCCGCTGGCGTGAATCTTTGCGTAGCCGCCTCAAAGATACCCATGTACCGCCGGAGTTAGCGGAAGAGGTTATATGCTATCAACAAAGCCAGCTCCTCTCTCATGCGCAGTTTATCGTCCAGCTACCGCAAATATTGTCGCTATTACACCACCTCCATTCGCCATGGGCCGGACAAGCGCAGCAGTTGGTCAATGACAACAGCGCGTTTACGCCTGCCCTACATACGCTTTTTCTCCAGCGCTGGCGCCTGAGCCTGGTGGTGCAAACCACAACGCTGAATCAGCAACTGCTGGAAGAAGAGCGCGAGCATTTGCTCAGTGAAGTACAGGAACGGATGACCCTTAGCGGGCAACTGGAACCCGTACTGGCAGAAAATGACAACGCCGCAGGCCGGTTGTGGGATATGAGCGCAGGTCAAATCAAGCGCGGTGATTATCAGTTGATGGTGAAATATGGCGAATTCCTGACGCAACAACCTGAACTCCAGCGTCTGGCTGAGCAGTTAGGCCGTTCCAGAGAAGCGAAATCCGTACCGCGAAAAGATGCGCCAATGGAAACCTTCCGTACCCTGGTGCGCGAACCGGCAACCGTCCCGGAGCAAGTAGATGGCATCCAGCAAAGCGACGATATCCTGCGCCTGCTGCCGCCGGAACTGGCCACGCTGGGCATTACCGAACTGGAATACGAGTTCTACCGACGACTGGTGGAAAAGCAGTTGTTGACCTATCGCCTGCACGGCGAAGCATGGCGTGAGAAAGTCACGGAACGCCCCGTGGTGCATCAGGATTTTGACGAGCAACCGCGCGGACCGTTTATCGTCTGCGTTGATACTTCGGGATCGATGGGCGGGTTTAATGAGCAGTGTGCGAAAGCCTTTTGCCTGGCGCTAATGCGCGTCGCCCTTGCCGATAACCGACGCTGTTTCATCATGCTGTTTTCAACAGAAGTAGTGCGCTATGAGCTATCCGGCCCGGAGGGCATCGAACAGGCGATCCGTTTTTTAAGTCAGCGCTTTCGCGGTGGTACCGATATTGCCAGCTGTTTTCGCGCCATTACTGAGCGCATGCAGGGTCGGGAATGGTTTGATGCTGATGCGGTGGTGATCTCAGATTTTATCGCTCAGCGATTACCCGATGAGGTTGTCAGCAAAGTGGGGGAATTACAGCGGGTGCACCAGCACCGTTTTCACGCGGTGGCGATGTCAGCACATGGTAAACCCGGCATCATGCGCATTTTCGATCATATCTGGCGCTTTGATACCGGGATGCGAAGCCGCCTGCTCAGACGCTGGCGGCGTTAATTCTTACAACAGAGAGGCGACGCTTTCACGTACCTGTGCCGGCCATACGCCACACTGAACCTGACCAATGTGTGGTAATTGCAGCAACAGCATGGTCAGACGCGACTGCCCAATTCCTCCACCAATCGTCTGTGGCATTTCACCGCGCAGCAGCGCCTGGTGCCATTCCAGACTCAGACGATCTTCATCTCCGGTCAGAGACAGCTGATGTTTCAGAGCGTCAGCATCCACACGGATCCCCATAGAAGACAGCTCAAACGCATCTTCCAGTACCGGGTTCCAGACCAGAATATCACCGTTCAGACCGGCGTGACCCAGCTCGGACGCTGAACTCCAGTCATCATAATCCGGCGCACGTACATCATGGCGGTGACCGTCGCTGAGCTTGCCGCCGATCCCCACCAGGAATACCGCGCCCAGCTCTTTAGCGATCGCACGTTCACGACCTTTTGCGTCAAGACCCGGATAACGAGATAACAGTTCCTGGCTATGAACAAAGTGGATCTGCTCTGGCAGGAACGGTGCCAGACCAAACTCTTTGCTCACCGCAGCTTCGGTAGCCTTAATTCCCGCCCAGATAGCCTCTACCGTGCTTTTCAGAGTGGAGAATTGACGCTCGCCGTCGCCCATCACGCGCTCCCAGTCCCACTGGTCAACATACACTGAGTGCAGCGGGGAAAGGCGATCTTCATCGGGACGCAGGGCCTTCATATGCGTGTACAGCCCTTCGCCTGCGCTAAAGTCGTGTTGTCCTAATGTTTGACGCTTCCACTTCGCCAGTGAATGAACCACTTCGAATTGAGCGTCTGGCAATGCTTTAACCTTCACCTGCACCGCTTTTTCACAGCCCGACAAGTTATCTTGCGTGCCATCTCCTACGCGGCTGAGGATCGGAGCCTGAACTTCGATCAGACCTAAACGCTCTTCCAGCTGACGAGAAAAATGAGATTTTACGAAGCTAATTTGACGTTGTTTGGCAATGTAAGCGGTTTTCATTATGTGTACTCCTGTGTCCTGTTGCCTATGATTAAGCAACAGAATGTAGGTAATATTCAATAATCAACAAACAAAAAGCCGTCTTCGATTTTGATTCGTTAAAATTAACGTCTAAAATAGAGGGAATCATTAATCTACATAAGAAAAACCTATGGAAAATTATCAGATCGACAATCTGGACCGCGGCATTCTTGACGCCCTGATGGAAAATGCCCGAACGGCCTATGCCGAATTGGCCAAACAGTTCGGCGTGAGCCCGGGGACAATTCACGTTCGCGTAGAGAAGATGAAGCAGGCCGGGATTATTACCGGCGCGCGGATTGATGTTAGTCCCAAACAGTTGGGCTATGACGTCGGCTGCTTTATCGGCATCATCCTGAAAAGTGCGAAAGACTATCCGTCAGCGTTGGCCAGACTGGAAAGCCTCGATGAGGTGACCGAAGCGTATTACACCACCGGGCACTACAGCATCTTTATAAAGGTGATGTGCAAGTCGATCGACGCGTTACAGCAGGTACTTATCAACAAGATCCAAACAATTGACGAAATTCAGTCCACGGAGACCCTGATCGTCCTGCAAAACCCGATCATGCGTACCATCAAGCCATGATCGCTTTTTTTAATCCCCTATTTTTCCACAGGTAGATCCCAGCTCGCTCACAGCGTACAATACGCCCTCTTTATAAAGGTGGGCGATCATGGCAGAAATCACTCTTATCAGTGGCAGCACGCTTGGCAGTGCGGAATATGTAGCAGAGCATCTGGCTGAAAAACTGGACGACGCGGGTTTTTCCAGCGAAATACTGCATGGGCCAATGCTTGAAGAGGTCCCGACTGATGGGATCTGGCTGATTATTAGCTCCACGCACGGTGCGGGAGACATTCCTGACAACCTGCAGCCTTTATATGATGCCTTATGCGAGCAAAAACCGGACCTTTCACAAGTGCACTTTGGTGCAATCGGGATCGGCAGTCGTGAATATGACACCTTTTGCGGCGCAATCGACAAGCTGGAAGCCGAACTGAAAGCCTGCGGGGCAAAACAGATCGGCGAAACGCTCAGGATCAACGTACTGGAACATGAAATTCCAGAAGATCCGGCTGAAATTTGGCTGGGATCCTGGCATCCATTGCTCAGAGATTTGTAAAGATCGTACTTTTTTATGTGGATAACTCTGGTTAAAAGCTTGGATCAACCGGTAGTTATCCCAAGAACAACCGTTGTTCAGTTTTTGAGTTGTGTATAACCCTTCATTCTGCTCCCAGCTTATACGGGCCAGGATCACCGATCATTCACAGCTAATGATCCTCAACAACCTGTTGATCTTATTCAAAGGATCGCCCTTATCCACAGAAAGTTGCGATCCTAATAAGAGATCACAATAAAACAGATCTCTAAATAAAAAGATCTTCTTTTTAATACCCAGG
This sequence comes from Citrobacter sp. XY323, assembly GCF_025106035.1. Lineage (NCBI taxonomy): Bacteria > Pseudomonadati > Pseudomonadota > Gammaproteobacteria > Enterobacterales > Enterobacteriaceae > Citrobacter > Citrobacter sp. XY323. The sequence continues at coordinate 103,156 of NZ_JANYUK010000017.1, read as the reverse complement.
ATCCCAGGGCTTTCTCGATCGACTAAAGTTGAGTAGAATCCACGGCCCGGGCTTCAATCCACTTTCACACCGCGTTATGCGAGGCAATTACCATGTTTTATCAGGATCCTTTTGACGTCATCATCATTGGCGGGGGTCATGCAGGCACCGAGGCCGCAATGGCCGCGGCGCGAATGGGTCAACAGACTCTGCTTTTGACACACAATATCGACACTCTGGGACAGATGAGCTGCAACCCGGCGATCGGCGGTATTGGGAAGGGACACCTGGTAAAAGAAGTGGATGCGCTTGGTGGGTTGATGGCAAAAGCGATCGACCATGCAGGTATCCAGTTTAGGATACTAAACGCCAGCAAAGGGCCAGCCGTTCGTGCTACCCGAGCTCAGGCCGACCGTGTGCTCTATCGCCAGGCAGTACGCACCGCACTCGAGAATCAACCCAATCTGATGATCTTCCAACAGGCAGTTGAAGATCTGATTGTTGAAAACGATCGTGTTGTGGGTGCAGTGACCCAAATGGGACTGAAGTTCCGTGCCAAAGCGGTTGTGTTAACCGTAGGGACTTTTCTTGACGGCAAAATTCATATTGGTCTGGACAACTACAGCGGCGGCCGTGCTGGCGATCCGCCGTCTATCCCGCTGTCACGCCGTCTGCGTGAACTGCCTTTGCGCGTCAGCCGCCTGAAAACCGGTACGCCGCCGCGTATCGATGCACGCACTATTGATTTCAGCGTGCTCGGCCAGCAAAACAGCGATAACCCGATGCCGGTCTTCTCATTCTTGGGCGATGCTTCTCAACATCCGCGTCAGATGCCGTGTTACATCACTCATACCAATGAGAGAACCCATGACGTGATCCGCAATAACCTCGATCGTAGCCCGATGTACGCTGGCGTGATCGAAGGTATCGGTCCGCGCTACTGCCCGTCGATCGAAGACAAAGTGATGCGCTTTGCCGATCGTAATCAGCATCAGATCTTCCTCGAACCGGAAGGACTCACGTCTAACGAAATTTATCCGAATGGTATCTCCACCAGCTTGCCGTTCGATGTGCAGATGCAAATTGTCCGCTCCATGCAGGGAATGGAAAATGCCAGAATCGTCCGTCCTGGCTACGCGATTGAGTATGATTTCTTCGATCCGCGCGACCTGAAACCCACTCTGGAAAGCAAATTCATCCAGGGTCTGTTCTTTGCGGGCCAGATTAACGGTACTACCGGTTACGAAGAAGCTGCCGCGCAAGGGATGCTGGCGGGTCTGAACGCCGCACGCTTGTCTGCTGAGAAAGACGGTTGGGCACCGCGTCGCGATCAGGCTTATCTTGGTGTACTGGTGGACGATCTGTGTACGCTTGGCACCAAAGAACCGTACCGTATGTTCACCTCACGCGCAGAATACCGTTTGATGCTGCGCGAAGATAACGCCGACCTGCGTCTGACCGAAATTGGTCGTGAACTGGGTCTGGTGGACGACGAGCGCTGGGCTCGTTTCAACGAGAAGCTGGAGCGTATCGAACAGGAACGTCAGCGTCTCAAATCAACCTGGGTAAATCCGTTAGCGGAATCTGCAGCAGAAGTGAATGCTCACCTGGCTACGCCTTTGTCACGTGAAGCCAGCGGTGAAGATCTCCTGCGCCGCCCGGATATGACCTATGCTCAGTTGACCTCTTTATCTGCGTTTGCACCAGCGCTCGACGATGCTCAGGCCGCGGAACAGGTTGAGATTCAGGTGAAATACGAAGGGTATATCGCCCGTCAACAGGAAGAAATCGAAAGACAACAGCGTAATGAGAACACCCTGTTGCCTGCAACGCTGGATTATCGTCAGGTCTCAGGCTTGTCGAATGAAGTTATCGCCAAGCTGAACGATCACAAACCGGTATCAATCGGCCAGGCATCGCGTATTTCTGGCGTTACGCCTGCCGCCATCTCCATTCTGCTGGTATGGCTGAAGAAACAAGGTATGCTGCGCCGCAGCGCTTGATAACACTATTTTGGCGGCGGGCGCTTCGCCTGCCCGCCCTACAAATTTGTAGTCCCGATAAGCTATAGCGCATCGGGAAATTGATTATGAACAGGTAACGACCGTGCTCAACAAACTCTCTCGTCTGCTGGCTGATGCTGGTATTTCTCTTACCGATCACCAGAAAAATCAGCTGATTGCGTATGTCGATATGCTGCACAAATGGAACAAAGCGTACAACTTGACGTCGGTACGGGATCCCAACGAAATGCTGGTGCGCCATATTCTGGACAGTATTGTCGTCGCGCCGTATCTGAAGGGGGAGCGTTTTATTGACGTGGGTACGGGACCGGGCCTGCCGGGTATTCCTCTCTCTATCGTGCGCCCAGAAGCGCATTTCACACTGCTGGATAGTCTGGGAAAACGCGTCCGTTTCTTGCGTCAGGTGCAGCATGAGCTTGCGCTTACTAACATCACTCCTGTGCAAAGCCGAGTTGAAGAATTCCCTTCAGAGCCGCCGTTCGATGGGGTCATTAGCCGTGCGTTCGCGTCACTTACTGATATGGTGAGTTGGTGCCATCATTTGCCTGGCCTGGATGGGCGTTTTTATGCGCTAAAAGGGCAGTTGCCAGAAGATGAAATTGCTACGTTGCCTGCGGAATTCAGCGTCGAGTCGGTCGAAAAATTACGCGTTCCGCAACTGGATGGTGAACGTCATCTGGTGGTTATTAAGCCAAACAAAATTTAATTTTTATCAAAAAAAATAGAAAAAAAACGGCTATTCAGGTGTTAAAAGTCATAGGGAATAGTGTGGTTAAATGTCGTTACAATTCACTAGCGCCTTACGGTTTTGCATCATAACTATAACGTACCGTTTTTTGTTAAAAGCGAAACAAGTCAGCTGTGAAAATATCAGTCTGCTAAAAATAGAACGTAAGAACCACCCGTTGTGTTAATTTTTTATTATAAATGTCAATGCGTGGTTTTTTTGTTGTTAGCTGTTGTTTTTGAAATAGTGGCTATTTTTACGCTTAAATATCAAAAAGATGAAAAGGCATCATTTGCCACGTAAATAAATTATGCGAAGGTGAATATGTTCAATATGTGATCTGGTGCACGCTTTGCCGCCAGTATTTACGCGGCATTTGCAGTTTTGCATGATCGTTCACAGTTTGCTTAAAAGTGATAAATGTGGGGTAGCGAAAAATATTTAAACATTTATTCACTTTTTAGCTACTTATTGTTTGAAATCACGAAGGCGCACCGTATAATTTGACCGCTTTTTGATGCTTGACTCTAAGCCATAAAGAACGTTTTATACGACACGCGGCATACCTCGAAGGGAGCAGGAGTAAAAACGTGATGTCTATGTCGCTCTTGAGTCGAAACGTTGCTCGTAAGCTTTTGCTCACACAGTTTCTGGCGGTAATAGCAAGTGGATTGCTGTTTAGCCTCAAAGACCCTTTCTGGGGCATCTCCGCATTGTGCGGTGGATTGGCAGTGTTACTGCCTAATGTGTTGTTTATGATATTTGCCTGGCGTCACCAGGCGCATACACCAGCTAAAGGCCGAGTAGCCTGGACGTTCGCCTTCGGCGAAGCCTTCAAGGTGTTAGCTATGCTGGTTTTGCTGGTGGTGGCGTTGGCTGTTTTGAAAGCGGTATTCATGCCGCTGATCGTTACGTGGGTTTTGGTGCTGGTGGTTCAGATACTGGCGCCGGCTGTAATTAACAACAAAGGGTAAAGGCATCATGGCTTCAGAAAATATGACGCCGCAGGATTACATAGGACACCATCTGAATAACCTTCAGTTGGACCTACGTACATTCTCGCTGGTGGATCCGCACAACCCCCCAGCCACCTTCTGGACGCTCAATATTGACTCCATTTTCTTCTCGGTGGTTCTGGGTCTGTTGTTCCTGCTTATGTTCCGTAGCGTAGCTAAAAAGGCGACCAGCGGCGTACCAGGTAAATTTCAGACCGCGATTGAGCTGGTAATCGGCTTTGTGCATGGTAGCGTGAAAGACATGTACCATGGCAAAAGCAAGCTGATTGCTCCGCTGGCCCTGACGATTTTCGTCTGGGTATTCCTGATGAACTTGATGGATTTGCTGCCTATCGACCTGCTGCCGTACATCGGTGAGCATATCTTTGGCCTGCCGGCTCTGCGTGTAGTTCCGTCTGCTGACGTGAACATCACCCTGTCGATGGCGCTGGGCGTATTTATCCTCATTCTGTTCTACAGCATCAAAATGAAAGGCATCGGCGGCTTCGCGAAAGAGTTGACGCTGCAGCCGTTCAATCACTGGGCGTTCATCCCTGTCAACTTAATCCTTGAAGGGGTAAGCCTGCTGTCCAAACCAATTTCTCTTGGTCTGCGACTGTTCGGCAACATGTATGCCGGTGAGCTGATTTTCATTCTGATTGCTGGTCTGTTGCCGTGGTGGTCACAGTGGATCCTGAATGTGCCATGGGCCATTTTCCACATACTGATTATCACGCTGCAAGCCTTCATATTTATGGTTCTGACGATTGTCTATCTGTCGATGGCATCTGAAGAGCATTAATTTACCAACACTACTACGTTTTAACTGAAACAAACTGGAGACTGTCATGGAAAACCTGAATATGGATCTGCTGTACATTGCTGCCGCTGTGATGATGGGTCTGGCGGCAATCGGTGCTGCGATCGGTATCGGCATCCTCGGGGGTAAATTCCTGGAAGGCGCAGCGCGTCAACCGGATCTGATTCCTCTGCTGCGTACTCAGTTCTTTATCGTTATGGGTCTGGTGGATGCAATCCCAATGATCGCTGTAGGTCTGGGTCTGTACGTGATGTTTGCTGTCGCGTAGTAAGCGTTGCTTGAATTAAGAGCAATATCAGAACGTTAACTAGATAGAGGCATTGTGCTGTGAATCTTAACGCAACAATCCTCGGCCAGGCCATCGCGTTTGTCCTGTTCGTTCTGTTCTGCATGAAGTACGTATGGCCGCCTTTAATGGCTGCCATCGAAAAACGTCAAAAAGAAATTGCTGACGGCCTTGCTTCTGCAGAACGAGCACATAAGGATCTTGACCTTGCAAAGGCCAGCGCGACCGACCAGCTGAAAAAAGCGAAGGCGGAAGCTCAGGTAATCATCGAGCAGGCGAACAAACGCCGTGCTCAGATCCTGGACGAAGCTAAAACTGAAGCAGAGCAGGAACGTACTAAAATCGTGGCACAGGCGCAGGCGGAAATTGACGCCGAGCGTAAACGTGCTCGCGAAGAACTGCGTAAGCAAGTTGCTATCCTGGCTGTTGCTGGCGCCGAGAAGATCATCGAACGTTCCGTGGATGAAGCTGCTAATAGCGACATCGTGGACAAACTTGTCGCTGAACTGTAAGGAGGGAGGGGCTGATGTCTGAATTTATTACGGTAGCTCGCCCCTACGCCAAAGCAGCTTTTGACTTTGCCGTTGAGCACCAAAGCGTTGACCGTTGGCAGGATATGCTGACGTTTGCCGCTGAGGTGACGAAAAACGAACAAATGGCAGAGCTTCTCTCTGGCGCGCTGGCGCCGGAAACGCTCGCTGAGTCGTTTATCGCCGTGTGCGGTGAGCAGCTGGACGAAAGCGGCCAAAACCTGATTAGGGTAATGGCTGAAAATAACCGTCTGAATGCGCTCCCGGATGTTCTTGAGCAGTTTATTCATCTGCGTGCAGCCAGTGAGGCTATCTCTGAGGTAGAAGTCACTTCTGCCAATGCACTGAGTGATGAACAGCTTACGAAGATTAGTGCAGCGATGGAAAAACGTCTGTCACGCAAAGTTAAGCTGAATTGCAAAATCGATAAGTCTGTAATGGCAGGCGTAATCATCCGAGCGGGTGATATGGTCATTGATGGCAGCGTACGCGGCCGTCTTGAGCGCCTTGCAGACGTCTTGCAGTCTTAAGGGGACTGGAGCATGCAACTGAATTCCACCGAAATCAGCGAACTGATCAAGCAGCGCATTGCTCAGTTCAATGTTGTGAGCGAAGCTCACAACGAAGGTACTATTGTTTCTGTAAGTGACGGTGTTATCCGCATTCACGGCCTGGCCGATTGTATGCAGGGTGAGATGATTTCCCTGCCGGGTAACCGTTACGCTATCGCACTGAACCTGGAGCGCGACTCCGTAGGTGCCGTTGTGATGGGTCCATACGCTGACCTCGCCGAAGGCATGAAGGTTAAGTGTACGGGTCGTATTCTGGAAGTTCCGGTTGGCCGTGGCCTGCTGGGTCGTGTGGTGAACACTCTGGGTTCCCCAATTGACGGTAAAGGTCCGGTTGATAACGATGGCTTCTCGCCAATCGAAGTTATCGCACCAGGCGTAATCGAACGTCAGTCCGTCGACCAGCCAGTACAGACAGGTTATAAATCTGTTGATGCCATGATCCCAATCGGTCGTGGCCAGCGTGAGCTGATCATCGGTGACCGTCAGACAGGTAAAACCGCGATGGCAATCGACGCCATCATCAACCAGCGTGATTCCGGTATCAAATGTGTGTACGTGGCTATCGGCCAGAAAGCGTCCACCATTTCTAACGTGGTTCGTAAACTGGAAGAACACGGCGCACTGTCCAACACCATCGTTGTTGTGGCGACCGCGTCTGAATCTGCTGCTCTGCAATACCTGGCGCCATATGCCGGTTGCGCAATGGGCGAATACTTCCGTGACCGCGGTGAAGACGCGCTGATCGTTTACGATGACCTGTCTAAACAGGCTGTTGCTTACCGTCAGGTTTCCCTGCTGCTCCGTCGTCCACCTGGACGTGAAGCATTCCCGGGCGACGTATTTTACCTCCACTCCCGTCTGCTGGAGCGCGCATCCCGCGTAAACGCGGAATACGTTGAGAAGTTCACCAATGGTGAAGTTAAAGGTAAAACCGGCTCCCTGACCGCTCTGCCGATTATCGAAACCCAGGCGGGTGACGTTTCTGCGTTCGTTCCGACCAACGTAATTTCCATTACAGATGGTCAGATCTTCCTGGAAACCAACCTGTTCAACTCCGGTATTCGTCCGGCAGTTAACCCGGGTATCTCCGTATCTCGTGTAGGTGGCGCAGCGCAGACCAAGATCATCAAGAAACTGTCCGGTGGTATTCGTACCGCACTGGCGCAGTATCGTGAACTGGCAGCGTTTTCTCAGTTCGCTTCCGACCTGGATGAAGCTACTCGTAAGCAGCTGAGCCACGGTCAGAAAGTAACTGAACTGCTGAAGCAGAAACAGTATGCCCCAATGTCTGTAGCACAGCAGGGTGTGGTGCTGTTTGCGGCTGAACGCGGTTACCTCGAAGATGTGGAACTGGCGAAAATCGGTAGCTTTGAAGCCGCTCTGCTGGCTTACGTTGACCGTGACCACGCTCCGCTGATGCAAGAGATCAACCAGTCCGGTGGCTATAACGATGAAATCGAAGGCAAGCTGAAAGCTATCCTCGATTCCTTCAAGGCAACCCAGTCCTGGTAACGTCTGGCGGTCTGCTTTAGGGCGGACCGCAAGGCATTGAGGAGAAGCTCATGGCCGGCGCAAAAGAGATACGTAGTAAGATCGCAAGCGTCCAGAACACGCAGAAGATCACTAAAGCGATGGAGATGGTCGCCGCTTCCAAAATGCGTAAATCGCAGGATCGCATGGCGGCCAGCCGTCCTTATGCAGAGACCATGCGCAAAGTGATTGGTCACCTTGCGAATGGTAATCTGGAATATAAGCACCCTTACCTGGAAGAACGCGACGTTAAGCGCGTGGGCTACCTGGTGGTGTCGACCGACCGTGGTCTGTGCGGTGGCTTGAACATTAACCTGTTCAAAAAGCTGCTGGCGGATATGAAAGCATGGTCCGATAAAGGCGTTCAGTGCGATATCGCAATGATCGGCTCTAAGGGCGTGTCTTTCTTTAACTCCGTTGGCGGTAATGTGATTGCTCAGGTAACCGGCATGGGGGATAACCCTTCCCTGTCCGAACTGATCGGTCCGGTTAAAGTGATGCTGCAGGCCTACGATGAAGGTCGTCTGGACAGACTGTACGTTGTCAGCAACAAATTTATTAACACCATGTCTCAGACGCCAACCATCACCCAACTGCTGCCTCTGCCGGCATCAGATGATGATGAATTGAAGCGTAAATCCTGGGATTACCTGTATGAGCCAGACCCGAAAGCGCTGCTGGATACCCTGCTGCGTCGTTATGTCGAGTCTCAGGTTTATCAGGGCGTGGTAGAAAACCTGGCCAGCGAGCAGGCCGCACGTATGGTGGCGATGAAAGCCGCGACCGACAATGGCGGCAGCCTGATTAAAGAGCTGCAGTTGGTATACAACAAAGCTCGTCAGGCCAGCATTACTCAGGAACTCACCGAAATCGTCGGTGGTGCATCCGCGGTATAACCAGGTTAATTCGTAGAGGATTCAAGATGGCTACTGGAAAAATTGTCCAGGTAATCGGCGCCGTGGTTGACGTCGAATTCCCTCAGGATGCCGTACCGCGCGTGTACGATGCTCTTGAGGTTATGAATGGTAAAGAGAGCCTGGTGCTGGAAGTTCAGCAGCAGCTCGGCGGCGGTATCGTACGTACCATCGCCATGGGTTCTTCCGACGGTCTGCGTCGTGGTCTGGAAGTCAAAGATCTCGAGCACCCGATCGAAGTCCCGGTAGGTAAAGCAACTCTGGGTCGTATCATGAACGTCCTGGGTCACCCGATCGACATGAAAGGCGATATCGGTGAAGAAGAGCGTTGGGCTATCCACCGCGCGGCACCTTCCTATGAAGAGCTGTCCAGCTCTCAGGAACTGCTGGAAACCGGCATCAAAGTTATCGACCTGATGTGTCCGTTCGCTAAGGGCGGTAAAGTTGGTCTGTTCGGTGGTGCGGGTGTAGGTAAAACCGTAAACATGATGGAGCTGATCCGTAACATCGCGATCGAACACTCCGGTTACTCCGTGTTTGCGGGCGTGGGTGAACGTACTCGTGAGGGTAACGACTTCTACCACGAAATGACTGACTCCAACGTTCTGGACAAAGTATCCCTGGTATATGGCCAGATGAACGAGCCGCCGGGAAACCGTCTGCGCGTTGCTCTGACCGGTCTGACCATGGCAGAGAAGTTCCGTGACGAAGGTCGTGACGTTCTGCTGTTCGTTGATAACATCTATCGTTACACCCTGGCCGGTACAGAAGTATCCGCACTGCTGGGTCGTATGCCATCAGCGGTAGGCTACCAGCCGACCCTGGCGGAAGAGATGGGTGTTCTTCAGGAACGTATCACCTCTACCAAAACCGGTTCTATCACCTCCGTTCAGGCGGTATACGTACCTGCGGATGACTTGACTGACCCATCCCCAGCAACCACCTTTGCTCACTTAGATGCAACCGTGGTACTGAGCCGTCAGATCGCATCTCTGGGTATCTACCCGGCAGTTGACCCGCTGGACTCCACCAGCCGTCAGCTGGATCCGCTGGTTGTTGGTCAGGAACACTACGACACCGCGCGTGGCGTACAGTCTCTGCTGCAGCGTTATCAGGAACTGAAAGACATCATCGCCATCCTGGGTATGGATGAACTGTCTGAAGAAGACAAACTGGTGGTAGCACGCGCACGTAAAATTCAGCGCTTCCTGTCCCAGCCGTTCTTCGTTGCGGAAGTATTCACCGGTTCTCCGGGTAAATACGTATCCCTGAAAGACACCATCCGTGGCTTTAAAGGCATCATGGAAGGCGAATACGACCACCTGCCAGAGCAGGCGTTCTACATGGTTGGTTCTATCGACGAAGCCGTGGAAAAAGCCAAAAAACTTTAACGCCTTAATCGGAGGGTGATATGGCAATGACTTACCACCTGGACGTCGTCAGTGCAGAGCAGCAAATGTTCTCTGGTCTGGTCGAAAAAATCCAGGTAACGGGTAGTGAAGGTGAACTGGGTATTTTCCCGGGTCACGCACCGCTGCTCACCGCCATTAAGCCTGGTATGATCCGCATCGTTAAACAGTTCGGTCATGAAGAGTTTATCTATCTGTCCGGCGGCATTCTCGAAGTGCAGCCTGGCAGCGTGACCGTTCTGGCTGATACCGCGATTCGCGGACAGGATCTCGATGAAGCGAGAGCCCTGGAAGCGAAGCGTAAGGCTGAAGAGCACATTAAGAGCTCTCATGGTGACGTGGATTACGCTCAGGCATCTGCGGAACTGGCCAAAGCGATCGCGAAACTGCGCGTTATCGAGTTGACCAAAAAAGCGATGTAACACCGGCTTGAAAAGCACAAAAGCCAGTCTGGTTGCCAGGCTGGCTTTTTTTATGGTTTTGTTTCAGTGAAAGTGGAACTAAAAAGCTGTTTTATTATTTTGTGATTTGTGTCACAAAAATATTGATCGGTTAAAAAATGAGGCGTAGACTCTTTTTTTGTGTGATGTGTATCACATAATTAACTCAGATAAAAACAGTATACCAACATGAAACTGATTAATAAAATCATCGCCCTTTTCAGCAGCATGGAAGTTTAGTCTTCCCAACCTGCTCTGTGGCGCGATGCTTCATACGGTTATCAGCACGCGCCAGCTGTTATTAAATCCCCCTCCTCCGCTTGATCGTTTGTCCTCTTCCCTTTTAAAACAGTATTTTTCTGCTTCTCGCTGAATCACATTAATAAAATTATACTTTTCTTTTGTAACTCTTTATTCATGCAGTAAAAAAATAGCAAAAACATTAACCTAGGCTTTAATAAGAGCAGACTCCTGGTTTTTGGGAGACAAAAGACGCCGAAATAGACGAAAATAGAGAGTTATCAGAGGGGAAATTTCCCCGATTGAACGTTTTATCTTCGGTCCATTTCACGATGAAAAAAATGTAGTATTTTCAATGTGAAACGGTATAAATTCGTTCTCAAATTACAGTCAGGACGTGTATGTTGAATAATGCTATGAGCGTCGTGATCCTTGCCGCAGGCAAAGGCACGCGTATGTATTCCGATCTCCCTAAAGTGCTGCATACCCTCGCAGGAAAGCCGATGGTTCAGCATGTCATTGATGCCGCTAATGAATTAGGTGCGACTCACGTACATCTGGTCTACGGGCACGGTGGTGATTTGCTTAAGCAGACGCTGAAAGATGGCAATCTAAACTGGATTCTGCAGGCAGAGCAGTTGGGGACCGGCCATGCAATGCAGCAGGCAGCGCCATTCTTTGGTGATGACGAAGACATTTTAATGCTCTATGGCGATGTGCCGCTGATCTCTACCGATACCTTACGTAGCCTGCGTGATGCTAAACCGCAGGGCGGCATCGGCCTGTTAACGGTAAAACTGGATGATCCATCCGGCTATGGGCGTATTACGCGTGAGAACGGTAACGTCACCGGTATCGTCGAGCATAAAGATGCAACTGACGAGCAGCGCCAAATCCAGGAAATCAACACCGGTATTCTGATTGCCAATGGCGCTGATATGAAGCGCTGGCTGTCCAAACTCACCAATAACAATGCGCAGGGTGAATACTACATCACCGATATCATTGCTATGGCGTATCAGGAAGGACGCGAAATTGCTGCGGTACATCCGGCACGTATTAGCGAAACGGAAGGGGTGAATAACCGTCTTCAGTTATCCCGTCTGGAGCGTGTTTATCAGTCTGAGCAAGCAGAGAAACTGTTGCTGGCGGGCGTGATGCTGCGCGATCCTGCACGTTTTGATCTTCGCGGTACGCTTATTCACGGGCGCGATGTTGAAATTGATACTAACGTTATCATTGAAGGTAACGTAACCGTTGGTGATCGCGTCAAGATTGGTGCTGGCTGTATCATCAAAAACAGCGTGATTGGTGAAGGTTGTGAGCTTAGCCCATACAGTGTGGTGGAAGATGCCCATCTGGAAGCCGCTTGCACCATCGGCCCATTCGCGCGTCTGCGCCCGGGTGCTGAGCTGCAGGAAGGCGCGCACGTGGGTAACTTCGTCGAAATGAAAAAAGCGCGTTTGGGTAAAGGTTCTAAAGCTGGTCATCTGACCTATCTGGGCGATGCGGAAATTGGCGATAACGTGAATATCGGCGCGGGTACGATTACCTGCAACTACGATGGTGCCAATAAGTTTAAAACCATTATTGGTGATGATGTGTTTGTGGGTTCTGATACCCAGTTGGTGGCGCCTGTCACCGTGGGTAAAGGTGCCACCATCGCTGCTGGCACTACCGTAACGCGTAATGTCGCCGATAACGAACTGGTATTAAGCCGTGTACCTCAGGTCCATAAACAGGGCTGGCAGCGTCCGGTGAAGAAGAAGTAAGTGATTTTTGCCGGATGGCGGCCTACGTGCGGTGACGTTCTGTAGGCCTGATAAGCGTAAGCGCCATCAGGCAGACAAGAGATGAGGGGATAACATAATCCTCCGCTCAACAAGCAGTACCATAAAAATAACCCCACTCTCTACAAGGCTCGGGGCGCCCGGAAAGGGCAAATACAGGTCAGCGACAACGACAGGCAAATGCCTAAATTCGGAATCAAAAAATATGTGTGGAATTGTTGGCGCTATCGCGCAGCGTGATGTAGCTGAAATCCTTCTCGAAGGTTTACGTCGTCTGGAATATCGTGGTTATGACTCTGCTGGTCTGGCCGTTGTCGATGCTGAAGGCAACATGACCCGTCTGCGTCGTCTGGGTAAAGTGCAGATGCTGACTGCTGCTGCGGAAGAACATCCGCTGCATGGTGGTACAGGTATCGCTCATACCCGTTGGGCGACACACGGTGAACCTTCAGAAGCGAACGCGCATCCCCATGTTTCTGAACACATTATTGTGGTGCATAACGGCATCATTGAAAACCATGAACCTCTGCGTGAACTACTGAAAACCCGTGGTTACACCTTTGTTTCTGAAACCGACACCGAAGTGATTGCTCACCTGGTGCATTGGGAACTGGAACAGGGTGGTACGCTGCGTGAAGCCGTACTGCGTACTATTCCACAGTTGCGCGGTGCCTATGGCACGGTGATCATGGATACCCGTAACCCGGAAACGCTGCTGGCGGCCCGTTCAGGTAGCCCGCTGGTGATTGGTCTGGGGATGGGGGAAAACTTTATCGCTTCCGATCAGCTGGCGCTGTTGCCGGTAACCCGTCGCTTTATCTTCCTGGAAGAAGGTGACATCGCGGAGGTGACCCGTCGTTCAGTCTCTATTTTTGACAAGTCTGGCGCACAAGTGAAGCGTCAGGATATCGAATCGAATCTGCAGTATGACGCGGGCGAAAAAGGTATTTATCGCCACTACATGCAGAAAGAGATCTACGAACAGCCGAACGCAATTAAAAATACGCTGACCGGGCGCATTAGTCACGGTGAAGTGGATTTAAGCGAGCTGGGTTCACGTGCCAACGAGTTGCTGTCTCAGGTTGAGCATATCCAGATTATCGCCTGCGGTACGTCCTACAACTCCGGCATGGTGTCCCGCTACTGGTTTGAATCGCTGGCTGGTATTCCTTGTGATGTCGAAATCGCTTCCGAGTTCCGCTATCGCAAATCCGCCGTGCGTCGTAACAGTCTGATGATTACCCTTTCCCAGTCCGGTGAAACGGCGGATACCCTGGCGGGTCTGCGCTTATCTAAAGAGCTGGGCTATCTGGGCTCGCTGGCTATTTGTAACGTACCGGGATCTTCTCTGGTGCGCGAATCCGACCTGGCGATGATGACCAATGCCGGTACCGAAATCGGTGTGGCCTCCACGAAAGCATTTACCACCCAACTGACCGTTCTGTTGATGCTGGTGGCGAAACTGTCTCGTCTGAAAGGTCTGGATGCGTCTATCGAGCAGGAGATCGTTCATGGTCTGCAGGCACTGCCGAGCCGTATTGAGCAGATGCTGTCTCAGGACAAACGCATTGCCGCTCTGGCGGAAGGTTTCTCAGACAAACACCATGCGCTGTTCCTGGGCCGTGGCGATCAGTACCCGATTGCGCTGGAAGGCGCGCTGAAGCTGAAAGAGATCTCTTATATTCACGCTGAAGCTTATGCTGCAGGCGAACTGAAACACGGTCCGCTGGCGCTGATTGATGCCGATATGCCGGTTATCGTAGTTGCACCGAACAACGAACTGTTGGAAAAACTGAAATCCAACATTGAAGAAGTTCGCGCTCGTGGCGGTCAGTTGTACGTCTTTGCGGACCAGGATGCTGGCTTTACCAGCAGCGAAAACATGCACATCATTGAGATGCCGCATGTGGAAGAGGTGATTGCACCGATCTTCTACACCGTTCCGTTGCAACTGCTGGCGTATCACGTGGCGCTGATTAAAGGCACTGACGTGGACCAGCCGCGTAACCTGGCAAAGTCGGTTACCGTAGAGTAATCCGCACTTAACTGAACTGAAAATGCCCTGCTGTAAGTGGGGCATTTTTTTAGCTTGTTCTGTTTTTAATCAATTATCCCGCCTGTTTTATGTGACAAACCGTCATCTTCAACTACTGTTTTCAGTGTCATAAAAAGAAAATTTCAGCGAAATGTTATTGTCATGATGGTAATTAACATCCTGTTTTAAATGTATTTTTAGATAAAAAACTTCCCGAGTTTTTCATTGTCATAAAACTGTCATATTTCGTACATTTAACTGTCACCTGTTTGTCCTATTTTGCTCACAGTAGCAACTCAAACAACGATTTACGAAAACCGTGCAGGAGACATTATGAAAGTTATGCGTACCACTGTCGCAACTGTTGTCGCCGCGACCTTATCCATGAGCGCGTTTTCTGCGTTTGCAGCAGCGAGCCTGACAGGTGCAGGTGCAACCTTCCCTGCGCCAGTGTATGCCAAATGGGCAGATACCTATCAGAAAGAGACCGGTAGCAAAGTAAACTACCAGGGTATCGGCTCCTCCGGTGGTGTAAAACAAATTACGGCCAATACCGTTGATTTCGGCGCCTCTGACGCACCGTTGTCTGACGAGAAACTGGCGCAAGAAGGCCTGTTCCAGTTCCCGACTGTTATTGGTGGTGTGGTGCTGGCGGTGAACATCCCTGGCCTGAAATCCGGCGAACTGGTGCTGGACGGTAAAACGCTGGGCGACATCTACCTCGGTAAAATTAAGAAGTGGGATGATGAAGCCATCACCAAACTGAACCCGGGTCTGAAGCTGCCTTCTCAGAATATCGCCGTTGTGCGTCGTGCTGACGGTTCCGGTACTTCCTTCGTTTTCACCAGCTACCTGGCGAAAGTGAACGAAGAGTGGAAATCTAAAATTGGTTCCGGCTCTACCGTTAACTGGCCGACCGGTCTGGGCGGTAAAGGTAACGACGGTATCGCTGCGTTCGTACAGCGTCTGCCGGGTTCTATCGGCTACGTTGAGTACGCTTACGCTAAGCAGAACAACCTGGCGTACACCAAGCTGGTCTCTGCTGATGGCAAACCGGTAAGTCCGACCGAAGAAAACTTTGCCAACGCTGCAAAAGGCGCTGACTGGAGCAAAACCTTCGCCCAGGATCTGACTAACCAGAAAGGTGACGATGCGTGGCCGATCACTTCCACCACCTTCATCCTGGTGCATAAAGAGCAGAAGAAACCTGAGCAGGGTGCTGAAGTGCTGAAGTTCTTCGATTGGGCGTACAAAAATGGTGGCAAACAGGCTAATGACCTGGACTACGCCAGCCTGCCGGACAGCGTGGTTGAGCAGATTCGTGCTGCATGGAAGACCAACGTGAAGGACAGCAGCGGTAAAGCGCTGTACTAAATACCCGTCATACTTCGAGCCGCAGCTGTGTTGGCTGTGCTTGTTCACCCCAGTCACATAGTGAATCTATGCTCCTGGGTATTCACAAGCTTGCCGCCTTGCTGCAACTCGAATTATTTAGGGTATGGCATTACGTTAGCCGGGAAGCACGATAAAATGCGTGCTTCCTGGCCCAAACTTAAAGAGTGATTTATGGCTGCAACCAAGCCTGCTTTGAACCCACCGGGTAAAAAAGGTGACATGATATTCAGCGCGCTGGTAAAACTGGCTGCGCTGATTGTGCTATTGATGTTGGGTGGCATTATTGTCTCTCTGGTTATCTCCTCCTGGCCAAGCATTCAGAAATTTGGCTTCTCCTTTCTGTGGACTAAAGAATGGGATGCGCCAAACGATATCTACGGTGCATTAGTACCGATTTACGGTACGCTGGTCACCTCGCTTATCGCACTGCTGATCGCCGTTCCGGTGAGTTTTGGCATAGCCTTATTCCTGACTGAACTTGCTCCTGGCTGGCTGCGTCGCCCGCTGGGTATCGCTATTGAATTGCTGGCGGCAATTCCGAGTATCGTGTACGGCATGTGGGGCCTATTTATCTTTGCCCCGCTGTTTGCGACTTACTTCCAGGAGCCGGTCGGGAACATCCTTTCCAACATTCCGTTTGTTGGCGCGCTGTTTGCGGGTCCGGCGTTTGGTATCGGTATTCTGGCCGCTGGCGTGATCCTCGCCATCATGATCATCCCGTACATTGCGGCGGTTATGCGCGATGTGTTCGAACAAACGCCGGTGCTGATGAAAGAGTCAGCCTACGGCATCGGTTGTACTACCTGGGAAGTTATCTGGCGCATCGTCCTGCCGTTCACCAAAAACGGCGTGATCGGTGGCGTGATGCTCGGTCTGGGCCGCGCGCTGGGTGAAACCATGGCGGTGACGTTCATCATCGGTAACACCTACCAGCTCGATAGTGCCTCGCTGTACATGCCGGGCAACAGTATTACTTCTGCGCTGGCGAATGAATTTGCCGAAGCGGAATCAGGACTGCACGTTGCCGCGTTGATGGAACTGGGCCTGATTCTGTTTGTGATTACCTTCATCGTGCTGGCGGCGTCTAAGTTCATGATCATGCGCCTTGCGAAGAACGAGGGGGCACGCTAATGGCTACGCTTGAAATGCAAAACACCGCTGCGCTTGCGGAATCCCGCCGTAAAATGCAGGCGCGTCGTCGTCTGAAGAACCGCATCGCGCTGACGCTCTCTATGGCGACCATGGCATTCGGTCTGTTCTGGCTTATCTGGATCCTGATGTCCACGATCACCCGCGGTATTGACGGTATGTCACTGGCGCTGTTCACCGAAATGACACCTCCGCCGAATACGGCTGGTGGTGGTCTGGCGAATGCCCTGGCCGGTAGCGGACTGTTAATTCTGTGGGCGACCGTGTTTGGTACACCGCTTGGTATTATGGCGGGCATCTACCTGGCAGAGTACGGACGTAAGTCCTGGCTGGCTGAGGTGATCCGCTTTATCAACGACATCCTGCTTTCTGCGCCATCAATCGTGGTCGGTCTGTTCGTTTACACCATCGTGGTAGCAAAAATGGAGCACTTCTCCGGCTGGGCGGGCGTTATCGCGCTGGCGCTGCTGCAGGTGCCCATTGTTATTCGTACCACGGAGAACATGCTTAAGCTGGTACCGGATAGCCTGCGTGAAGCCGCCTATGCGCTGGGTACGCCGAAATGGAAGATGATTTCTGCTATCACCCTGAAGGCGTCTGTCTCAGGCATCATTACAGGCGTTTTGCTGGCTATTGCACGTATCGCAGGTGAAACGGCTCCGCTGCTGTTTACGTCGCTCTCCAATCAGTTCTGGAGCACCGACATGATGCAGCCTATCGCCAACCTGCCGGTCACTATCTTTAAGTTTGCGATGAGCCCGTTTGCTGAGTGGCAGCAACTGGCCTGGGCCGGGGTACTGATTATTACCCTGTGCGTACTGCTGCTGAACATTCTGGCGCGCGTCATTTTCGCGAAGAAGAAACACGGTTAAGACGAAGTGCCGGATGGCGGCGTAAACGCCTTATCCGGCCTACGATTGAAGACATTTGTAGGCCTGAAAGCTGCGCGCCATCAGGCATGATGAGGAAAAGATAGAAATGAGTATGGTTGATACTGCCCCGGGTAAGATTCAGGTTCGTGATTTGAACTTCTACTATGGCAAGTTCCATGCCCTGAAGAACATCAACCTGGATATTGCCAAAAACCAGGTAACGGCGTTTATCGGGCCGTCAGGCTGTGGTAAATCGACGTTGCTGCGTACGTTCAATAAAATGTTTGAACTGTACCCGGAACAGCGTGCGGAAGGCGAAATCCTGCTGGATGGCGACAATATTCTCACCAACACTCAGGATATCGCTCTGCTGCGTGCCAAAGTGGGCATGGTATTCCAGAAGCCGACGCCGTTCCCGATGTCCATCTACGACAACATCGCTTTTGGCGTGCGTCTGTTTGAGAAACTCTCTCGTGCGGATATGGACGAGCGTGTGCAGTGGGCATTGACCAAGGCCGCACTGTGGAACGAAACCAAAGATAAATTACACCAGAGCGGGTACTCTCTCTCTGGTGGTCAGCAGCAGCGTCTGTGTATTGCGCGTGGGATCGCCATTCGCCCGGAAGTGCTTCTGCTTGATGAGCCGTGTTCAGCGCTCGACCCTATTTCTACCGGGCGTATCGAAGAGCTGATCACTGAGCTGAAAGAGGATTACACCGTCGTTATCGTTACCCACAACATGCAGCAGGCTGCGCGTTGTTCCGATCACACGGCATTTATGTACCTGGGCGAGTTGATTGAGTTCAGTAACACGGACGATCTGTTCACCAAGCCCGCGAAGAAACAAACTGAAGACTACATCACCGGTCGTTACGGCTGATTCAGGAGCTTGTTGTGGATAATCTTAACCTTAATAAACATATTTCCGGCCAGTTCAATGCAGAGCTGGAAAGCATCCGTACCCAGGTGATGACCATGGGCGGCATGGTCGAGCAGCAGCTTTCTGATGCGATTACCGCCATGCACAATCAGGACAGTGAGCTGGCGAAGCGCGTCATTGAGGGCGATAAGAACGTCAATATGATGGAAGTGGCGATCGACGAGGCCTGCGTGCGTATCATTGCCAAGCGTCAGCCGACCGCCAGTGACTTGCGTCTGGTGATGGCGATTATCAAAACGATCGCTGAGCTGGAACGTATTGGCGACGTTGCGGATAAAATTTGCCGCACCGCGCTGGAGAAATT
Organism: Citrobacter sp. XY323; assembly: GCF_025106035.1. Lineage (NCBI taxonomy): Bacteria > Pseudomonadati > Pseudomonadota > Gammaproteobacteria > Enterobacterales > Enterobacteriaceae > Citrobacter > Citrobacter sp. XY323. The sequence goes on along the minus strand of NZ_JANYUK010000017.1, from coordinate 84,205 downwards.
TTCTCAACAGCATCAGCCGCTGCTGGTAAGCCTGGAATCACTGGGGCGCCACACTGTACAAATGCTGCATGACGTGCTGGATGCGTTTGCGCGTATGGATCTTGACGAAGCGGTACGTATTTATCGCGAAGATAAGAAAGTCGACCAGGAGTATGAAGGTATCGTGCGTCAGCTGATGACCTACATGATGGAAGATCCGCGTACCATTCCAAGCGTGCTGACCGCGCTGCTCTGCGCGCGCTCCATCGAGCGTATCGGTGACCGTTGCCAGAATATCTGCGAATACATCTTCTACTTCGTGAAGGGACAAGACTTCCGTCACGTGGGCGGTGATGAGCTGGATAAGCTGCTGGCGGGCAAAGATCCGAAAGAGTGATGTTTGTGGCGGGTGGCGCTAACGCTTACCCGCTCTACGAGACATGCAGGCCGGATCAGCGTTAGCGCCATCCGGCCTTTCAGTTATCGCGTAATATTCCAACCCCGCGCCTTCCACAACGCTGGCAACTGCGCCAGATCGGTAAACGTCGTCACTTTTGGATGATCGATTGGTTTGTTATGCGGATCGGCGCAGAAGTAAAACACTTCCATCCCTGCAGCAATCCCCGCCTGCGCGCCTGCGCTGGAGTCATCAACCAGAATGCAGTTCTCAACGTTAACGTCCATCGCTTTCGCCGCATGGAACATCAGGGCCGGATCGGGTTTCCAGCGTTGAATATCGTAGCCGCTGAACAGTAATTCAGGGAAATGGTGCAACATACCCAGCTTACCCAGCGAGTGCTGCATTTTGCTGACCGGACCGTTAGATACCACGCACATAGGGACGGTCATGCTGTCCAGCAGCGCATTAGCACCGGCAATCACCTCCAGTTCCGTATCGAACAGACGTGCGACCTCTGCGCGGTAAACCGGTTCTAATTCGGCTTTTGCCAGTTCGACACCGTGCTCTTCGTTGATAATGTCGATGATCTCGTACAGCTTTACCCCCTTGAAGCGTTTAAAAGTTTCTTCAAGATCGAGCGTAATGCCGAACGCCTGGAACATGCTGACATACGCGCGAGAACAAATCACTTCACTGTCGACAAGTGTACCGTCACAGTCAAAAAATACGGCTTCTATCTGGGACATGTCATTTCCGTTTTAACAAGTTTAACGTTTTCGTAATGCATTATTGGGCGACGCAATCGTTGCCGTATAAGCAAAATCAATGAAAAAAGTTGCTCATAACCCAACCCTATTGTCGCATTTTGGTATAGGATAGCGACGAATTTTCCCTCCTTGTTCGGAAATTGATAATGAGTCAACAACACACAACCCAGGCTTCTGGCCAGGGGATGCTGGAACGCGTGTTCAAACTGCGCGAACATGGCACGACGGCACGGACCGAAGTGATCGCCGGTTTAACCACCTTCCTGACGATGGTGTATATCGTTTTTGTTAACCCGCAAATTCTTGGCGTGGCTGGCATGGATACCAGCGCCGTCTTTGTGACCACCTGCCTGATTGCTGCATTTGGTAGCATCCTGATGGGCCTGTTTGCCAACCTGCCGGTCGCACTTGCGCCTGCTATGGGTCTGAATGCGTTCTTCGCCTTCGTGGTCGTTGGCGCGATGGGCCTGTCATGGCAGATCGGTATGGGCGCAATCTTCTGGGGCGCGGTAGGTCTGCTGCTACTGACGATTTTCCGCGTACGTTACTGGATGATTGCCAACATCCCGGTTAGTTTGCGCGTGGGGATCACCAGCGGTATTGGTCTGTTTATCGGTATGATGGGGCTGAAAAACGCTGGTGTTATCGTCGCCAACCAAGACACCCTGGTGTCTATTGGCAACCTGACGTCCCACAGCGTACTGCTCGGTATTCTGGGCTTCTTTATCATCGCGATTCTGGCTTCACGTAACATCCATGCGGCGGTACTGATCTCTATCATTGTGACCACGCTGCTGGGTTGGATGCTGGGCGATGTCCATTACAACGGGATCGTCTCCGCGCCGCCGAGCGTAATGTCCGTTATCGGGCATGTTGATCTGGCTGGTTCGTTTAACATTGGTCTTGCGGGCGTAATTTTCTCGTTCATGCTGGTCAACCTGTTCGACTCCTCCGGTACGCTGATTGGCGTCACGGATAAAGCCGGTCTGGCGGATGCGAAGGGTAAGTTTCCGCGTATGAAGCAGGCGCTGTATGTGGATAGCGTGTCATCGGTTGCTGGTGCGTTTATCGGTACTTCTTCCGTTACCGCGTATATCGAGTCTTCTTCCGGGGTTTCTGTCGGTGGACGTACTGGCCTGACCGCGGTAGTTGTCGGCCTGCTATTCCTGTTGGTTATCTTCCTGTCGCCGCTGGCGGGAATGGTACCGGGATATGCGGCCGCTGGTGCGCTGATTTACGTTGGCGTCCTGATGACATCAAGCCTGTCGCGCGTGAAGTGGGATGACCTGACTGAAGCCGTTCCGGCGTTTATTACCGCCGTGATGATGCCGTTTAGCTTCTCGATTACCGAAGGTATCGCGCTGGGTTTTATTTCCTACTGTGTGATGAAAATCGGTACCGGACGTTTCCGCGATCTCAGCCCGTGCGTCATCGTTGTCGCACTGCTGTTTGTGTTGAAGATTGTGTTTATCGACGCGCATTAATTGCCGCTGAGACGGTGCTGCGCGAGGCGTGTAGACCTGATAAGCGCAGCGCCATCAGGTAAATTTGATAACCGGATACGGCCCGCCAGGCATTGCAGCCAGCGGGCTTTTTCTTTTAGGCTTTCACACGCTGGATGTAGTCGCCAAATGCGGTCAGCTGGCCGGTTAGATGGTCCAGCGTACTTTGGTCGATCACTTCACCTGTCTGCGGGTCCACTTTGTTCTGAATCACGCCGCCCATAAATTCCGGCTTGTTCATTACCATGGCGTCGAGGAACACCAGGATCTGACGCAGATGATACTGGCAGCGCGCGCCGCCAATGGCGCCCATGGAGCTGGTCTGGATCAGCACCGGCTTACCCGATAATGGCTGATCCGGCAGGCGGGACAGCCAGTCGATGGCGTTCTTCAGTCCGCCAGGCACGGAATAGTTATATTCCGGTGTCACGATGACGACACCGTCAGCCTTCCTGATTTGCTCTGCCAGCGCTTCTACGCTTGCCGGAAAACCTTCTTCCTGCTGGAGGTCGGCATCGTACAGTGGGATATCACCAATTGATGGCAACGCGTTGACTTCCATTCCTGCTGGAGCAATCTTGGGCAGCGTACGGGCAACCATTCCATTAAACGAACCTTTGCGTAGACTTCCCAGTAACGTAACAACATTCAATGTTTCTGACATGGTGACTCCTGTTTCATCATAAAGGTTAAATCAAAGCGTATGGCTCTTCGCTGCGCATAATTGAGAGAACCGGATCAGACGACCCGTAGGCTCATTGGCGCGGGTTTGGATATCAGGCAAACTTTTCCAGTCCTGTTTACCATCAAACTCCCAAACCTTGAGTTTTTCAATGGTTGGCGTAACCGCAACCGACCACACCAGAACATCTTCCGCATCGCAAATGGCTTCAACCTGCGCAACATGGGCACATTTCAGACGTCCTGCGCCGGGTAAAAGCTGGAGTTCGTGCGGATCATCATTGCTTACATCGCCGGTGAGTTTGAGTACGCTCTGGCGCAACGTAATGAGCTGCGCGCGTGCTTCGTTGGGGTCGTTTTGGTTATTGATCCACAGATTTTCGTTGCTGGAGAAGCGCCATGTTTCCGTTGAATGCGGATGGTGAAAGCTGCGGGTAGCTCGCTGCAGTTCCATATCCAGCCCGCACGTTCCTTCAGTTGTTAGCGCAACGCCAACGATATTCCCGGCATAAGAAATCGAAAATCCCGGCAGGTTCTTATCGCGAAAAACGGGCTTACCTTTGGCCTGAGTAACAATCTCGGGTAGCGTACTGGTGCCGTAAAGCATAAACATCAGTTCAGCGAGTAAACTTCGGGAAGCCAGGAAACGTGTTCGGCGATGCGCGGGGAGATCTCTTGCTTCGATATGACATGGAGAAGGGAGGCGAGCTGAAACCAGGTGTCCCTCCGTAAGAATCCCTCTGGCAAAATGTGTCGCCATTTTTCGCTCCGTGATTAATGGTCCGTGATAATTACCAGAGTAACATTTACGCGGCATCCAGGCAGGCTTTGCTGCCCAAAAAGTAAGCTGAAATAGAATACATTACGCGATATTTACATTTCTGTTGCCAGAATAGTCGATTTAGCAACAAAGTGGCGGTGCAACGTCAGGACATATCGCGATAAAGCGCCTTGATGGTGTCTTTCAACCAGACGATCTTAGGATTATGACTGTTACGTTTGTGCCAAAGAAGGGTGAACGGTACGCGCATTTTTTCCAGCTGCGCGGCATCAAAAGGCATAGGACGCGCCACGAGCGGAAGCTGGTGGAGTTGGTTATAACGCTGGCAATAAACCGGAGCTGTGGCTATTAGCGCGTGATCCGGCTGGGCGGCCATAAACAGCGACTGCTCAAAACCGGGCAGACATAACGCAATATTGCGCGCGCGCCCCATCTCTTGCAGGACTTCATCCAGTGCCCAGGTATCGCTTTGCTCCCAGCTAATGCTGATGTGCGGATAGCGCAGAAATGTGTCCAGATTCCACTCTTCCTGCAATGCCGGATGATCTTCACGTAGCCAGACACAGGGGAGATCGGAAAACAGCACTTCATGGTCGATCGACAACGGCAGCAAACTCAACAGTTCACGCGAACGCGGATGGCTTTCCCGGCCAGTAAAGCCGATATCCACTTCGCCGCGAATAATTGCATCCAGCGAATCATAGTCCCAGTTGCGTATTTTGATCGTCGCCTGGGGATAACGCTGATAGATCTGTCGGGAGAGCGCGTTAAACATGATCATCACCAGCGGCGTTTCGGCCACCAGATCAAACTTCAGCCCGCGCGGCGCTTCATGGTGCGGCTTATCCAGCAACTGGTTGCTCATCTGCATCCACTCTGCCAGGTTCTGTTCCATGCTGACCATCAGCGGTGTTGGCGTTAGCCCCAGCGGGGTGTTTACAAACAGTGGATCGTCAAACCAGGCCCGCAGTTTAGACAGCGACTTGCTGACCGCCGACGGTGTGATGTTCATCCGTTTGGCAGTTTTGGTAACACTGCGTTCCTGCATCAACAGCTGTAGGCAGAGCAATAAATTAAGATCGAGACTGCTGAGGGATTTCTTCATGAGTTGGCGTGGACCGGTTAGGTGCAACTGTGATAATCAGCATGATACTCACTATGCTACAGCCAATCAGAATCCCGATCAGCATATTCAGCGCATCAAGACCGAGCACCGCCGCCAGCCATATCCACAGCGAGGAACCGCAAACCTGCGCAATACCTAACGCCGAGCTGGCAACGCCCGCACGCAGCGAGAAAGGTCCCAACGCCTGGCTCATCGCGACACCGAAGCCGACCGAGAACCCGGCACAGATTAAGGTCAGCCCAAACAGCGTCACCATGTGCGTACTGGCCAGGGTTAACACCACACCAGCAGACAGAAACAGCACTTGTGAGGTCAGCATCAGAACACGAGGTTTAAACACGCTCAGGGCGAATGGCGTAGAGAACGAGACCGCCATACTGATGCCTGCGGTCATGGCCATCGTGGTGGCGTACTCACCACGGTCAAAGCCCATCACTTCCATCAACAGCACCGGCGAAGTATTCACGAAGGTCAGGATCACCGACACGCTGAGAGTGGTGATGGCCAGACGGCTTAAGAAAAAACGGTTCACCAGCGATTCAGATAGGTGGTTCTTCTCTGCAGATGCCGGGAGCGTCGCTGGGCGCGATTCTCGCAGGATAAACACTGACAGCAAGCAAACGGCCACACCCATACCGATCATCGTGTAGAACAGGCTCTGCCACGGGTATTTCAGCATAATCAGATGCCCCATCACCGGCGCCAGTACCGGCACGATACAGGTGATACCGTTCAACAGCGACAGTACCTTCGCCCGGCGGCGATCGTCGAGCGTATCGCGCAGGATGGCGAAAGCCACCACATAGCAGCAGCCTGCGCCTACGCCCTGAATAAAGCGGCCTGTGAGAAACGGCGTACCGCTTTCGGCGAATGAACACAGCGCAGAGGCGAAAATAAAGATGAGGGCGCCGACAATAGCGACGGGTTTGCGTCCTGACTGGTCGGCAATTTTCCCGGCAAACAGCATCGCCGTCGCCATTCCCGCCAGATAAACCGAAAACGCGATATGCAGTTGCGCCTCGCTGGCCTGTAAATCGGCAGCAATACGGGGCAGCCCCACCAGATACATATCAATACCCGCGGGATAGAGTAACACCAGGGCGAAACTGCAGATTAGAAAGCGTGTCATAGCGACCTCATGAGGAATGTGGCGCTAAGCATACGGGCAGAGAGTCAACTGCACGAGTTGCCATTTGGACAACAGTGATTTCCATATGGGAAATTACTTGTAGCCGGATAGCCGCTTTGCTTTATCCGACTTACGGGTACTGTAGGCCCGGTAGGCATCGCACCACCGGGCAACACAACGTTATTTGCCAATACAGAAGCTGGAGAAAATCCTTCCCAGCAGATCGTCGGAGGTAAATTCCCCGGTGATCTCACTGAGGTTCTGCTGCGCCAGACGTAGTTCCTCTGCCAGCAATTCTCCGGCCCATGCTCCGAGCAGTTGGGCTTTACCCTGCTCGAGATGCTCCGCCGCTTCTGCCAGCGCCTGCAGGTGACGACGGCGCGCCAGGAAGCCGCCTTCCATATTGGTTTCAAAGCCCATGCTCTGTTTGAGATGGTTACGCAGCACGTCAACGCCTTCACCGGTACGCGCGGATAGGCGAACCAGTGAGTGGCCATTTACTTCGCTAAGACCCAGCGTCTCACCGGTAATATCCGCTTTGTTACGCACCACGGTAATCGGCAGTTTGGCTGGCAGACGGGCAATAAAGTCTGGCCAGATGTCAGCCGGGTCCACGGCGTCGGTGGTGGTGCCATCAACCATAAACAGAACGCGGTCGGCCTGTTCAATTTCCTGCCACGCGCGTTCGATACCAATGCGTTCAACTTCATCGCTGGCATCGCGCAGACCGGCAGTGTCGATGATGTGCAGCGGCATACCGTCGATATGAATATGCTCACGCAGTACGTCGCGAGTCGTACCCGCAATGTCGGTCACAATGGCCGCCTCACGACCTGCCAGCGCGTTCAGTAGGCTTGATTTCCCGGCATTTGGGCGACCGGCAATGACCACCTTCATCCCTTCGCGCAGCAGGCTGCCCTGACGCGCTTCGGCACGAACAGCATCGAGATCGCTGATAACGTTGTTGAGCTGCGCTTCAATCTTACCATCAGACAGGAAGTCGATTTCTTCATCCGGAAAGTCGATCGCCGCTTCCACGTAGATGCGCAGGTGAGTGAGCGCTTCCACAAGATGATTTACCCGTGCAGAAAATGCGCCCTGCAACGAGTTCAGCGCCGAGCGAGCGGCTTGCTCTGAGCTGGCATCGATCAGGTCGGCAATTGCCTCTGCCTGGGCCAGATCAAGCTTATCATTGAGAAACGCACGCTCGGAGAATTCACCCGGTCTGGCAATGCGCAGCCCGGGAATAGTCAGAATACGTTTGAGCAGCAGATCGAGAATCACCGGACCGCCGTGGCCCTGAAGCTCTAAAACATCTTCACCGGTAAAGGAGTTCGGACCGGGGAACCACAGGGCAATTCCTTGATCCAGCGTGCTGCCATCCGCGTCTTTAAACGGCAGATAGTCGGCATAGCGCGGTTTTGGTAGTTTCCCCAGTACGGTTTCTGCAACTTCGCGCGCCTTCAGGCCGGAGATGCGCAGGATACCCACGCCACCACGTCCCGGTGGGGTGGCCTGAGCGACGATGGTGTCGTTATGGTTCATGATAGCTCTCTTGTAAATGTAAAAAAGGCGGTCTAATGACCGCCTTCTCTGGCATTAACTTTACCGTGAATACTCGAAATAATTCAAGTGCAGGAAGGCGGCAAGCAAATTCAGCCAACGTACCTGCGACTAGTATCAGGAGTTTTTCTTCTCGCGGCTATGCAGGCCACGTTTCTCCAGACCACGGTAAATCAGCTGCTGCTGAATAATGGTTACCAGGTTGCTGACGATATAGTACAGCACCAGACCTGATGGGAACCACAGGAAGAACACGGTGAAGATGACCGGCATAAAGGTCATGATCTTCTGCTGCATCGGGTCGGTCACGGTGGTCGGAGACATCTTCTGAATGAAGAACATCGTCACGCCCATCAGGATCGGCAGGATGTAGTACGGGTCCTGTGCAGACAGGTCATGGATCCACAGAGCGAACGGCGCATGACGCAGTTCAATGGAGCCCATCAGCATGTAGTACAACGCCAGGAAGATTGGCATCTGGATGATCAGCGGGAAGCAGCCGCCCAGCGGGTTAACCTTCTCAGCTTTGTACAGGGCCATCATTTCCTGGCTCTGACGCTGTTTGTCATCGCCCAGACGCTCACGCATAGCCTGAATCTTCGGCTGCAGCATACGCATCTTCGCCATGGAGGTGTACTGCGCTTTGGTCAGCGGGTACATGATGCCACGAACGATAAAGGTGATAACGATGATGGAGAAGCCCCAGTTACCCAGGAAGCTATGGATCCACTTCAGCAGTTTGAACAGTGGCTGAGAGATGAACCACAACCAGCCGTAATCCACGGTCAGATCCAGGTGCGGTGCAACTGCCGCCATTTTATCCTGAATTTCCGGGCCGACCCACAGGGTGCTGGTCATCGCGCCAGTCTGGCCAGGCTGAACCAGTACCGGCTGTGATTTATAGCCGATAGCGGCAATGCCGTTACCCAGATTAGCGGTATAGAAGTTGTTGGTGCCGTCGTTACGCGGAACCCATGCCGTTGCGAAATACTGTTGCAGCATTGCGACCCAGCCGTCTTTAGCATTGACGTTCAGGTTTTCGTTTTCAGCAATGGTGTCGAATTTGTATTTCTCATACTTCTCATCCGGCGTGGAGTACGCCGCGCCACGGAAGGTGTGCAGCGCAAAGTTGCTGCTACCGGTGTCGCGATGAGATGGCAGATTGATGGATTGCTTCAGCTGACCAAAGGTGGAGACTTCCAGCGGTTTTTCGCCGGCGTTCTGCACGCTGTAGTTAACGTTGACAGCATATTCACCGCGCTTGAGTACAAACGTTTTAGTGAATGTGTTACCCGCTGCGTCAGTATAGGTCATCGGGATCTGCAGTTCGTTCTGACCGTCAGCCAGTACAAACGCGTCTTTTTCGACGTTGTACAGCGGACGCGGGCCGTTAGCCGGGTTATCCGGGCCGTCACGACCTGTCAGGCCACTCTGTGCCTGGTAGATGAACTGTGGCGTGGTTTCCAGTAACTGGAACGGTTCGGTAGAACCGAGTTCTTTCGGGTAAGCTGGCAGTGAAGCCTGTTCCACATCACCACCACGGGTGTTGATGGTCAGATCAAGCACGTCAGTTTTAACCGTAATCAGTTTCCCCTGGCCACTGGCCGGTACGCCCTGGTCTGCGGCGCTACCCGCTGCGGTGGTCGTTGTCTGCGTGGTCTGTTGAGCCTGAGGTTGCGGGTTTTTATCCTGCTCCCAGGCTTGCCAGATCATGAAAGACACGAACAGCAAAGCGATGACTAAAAGATTGCGTTGCGAATCCATCGTTAGTGTTCTCTGGTATCAAATGGTCCGGGCGGGACGGGATCGTCACCACCAGGGTGTAAAGGGTGGCATTTTAATACGCGTTTCACCGTCAACCAACTGCCTTTTATCACTCCAAACCTGCGCAATGCCTCAATTCCGTAGCTCGAACAGGTTGGAGTGAAACGGCAATGCGGCCCAAGCAGCGGACTGATCAGGCGTTGATAGACCCGAATAAGGGCTATCAGGACCCGCGAGCCAGGCGACAATGGCGACGCCATAATTTTTCCAACGCTTCCGAGAGAGCACGGTTATCGAGGTCAGCAACCCCTTTTTTCGCCACCACCACGAAATCCATTGCTGGAAGTTCGTGCTGACGTAAACGAAAGCTTTCACGTGTCAGACGTTTAATCCGATTGCGTTCATGCGCGCGTTTAACGTTTTTCTTGGCGACGGTAAGACCGATACGGGGATGCCCCAGCGAATTCAGGCGGCCGAGGATGGTGATTTGCGGCGTGCCAGCCCGTTGTGGCTGCTGGAAGACGAATGTGAAATGAGTGGGAGTTAACAAACGTAACTCCCTGGGAAATGCGAGCTTAACCACTCAGGGGCTAGCTTTTATTACTTAGAAACGGTCAGACGAGAACGGCCTTTAGCACGACGACGTGCCAGAACCTGACGACCATTTTTATTAGCCATACGAGCACGGAAGCCGTGAGAACGGTTGCGCTTCAGTACAGACGGTTGAAAAGTGCGTTTCATGGCGATTTCTACCTAAACTTGAATAAATTCACTGACTTTTGCGTATACCCGAACGAATTTCGAACGACTTACGCCACAGTGTGGGTGATTAAAGAGGCCGGATTGTAATAATTGTACACTCCGGAGTCAATTCTCTTTCCTTATTTCCCGCTTTTTTCCGCATGGTTTCGCGTATAAAACAGGCAGCGTTGACGCCGTAAGGCGACCGTTACTCGCTGGGGGTAAGAATTATACGGGCTGGCGGATAAAGCGCAAGGATCGCTCGGGATCTTTATTAGATCGTTTAAGCAGTAAAGCATCTTTACTCATTAATTTTTTCAATATGCGCGCTAAAACCTGCAGCACTTCTCCAGGATCGTTTACACTTAGCCGATTCTGGATCATCCTGTGGATAAATCGGGAAGAATCTGTGAGAAACAGAAGATCTCTTTCTCAGTTTACGCTATGATCCGCGGTCCTGATCGTTTCAATGGATCCTGATCGGGTAAAAATTGCAGATAGCAATTCGCACGTCACCCTTTGCATAGGGTCTTGTCGATGTGCGTCAACAATCATGAATGTTTCAGCCTTTGTCATTTATCGACTTTTGTTCGAGTGGAGTCCGCCGTGTCACTTTCGCTTTGGCAGCAGTGTCTTGCCCGATTGCAGGATGAGTTACCAGCCACAGAGTTCAGTATGTGGATACGCCCGTTGCAGGCGGAACTGAGCGATAACACGCTGGCTTTGTATGCGCCAAACCGTTTCGTGCTTGATTGGGTAAGGGATAAATACCTTAATAATATTAATGGATTACTCAATAACTTCTGTGGAGCGGATGCCCCACAGCTGCGCTTTGAAGTCGGTACTAAACCCGTCACGCAAACGCTGAAAACGCCGGTAAACAACGTTGTTGCGCCCGCCTACGTGGCTCAGCAAGTGCAACCGCAACGTGCCGCTCCGTCGGCGCGCTCAGGCTGGGATAACGTCCCGGCACCGGCAGAACCTACCTATCGTTCTAACGTCAACGTCAAACACACGTTTGATAACTTCGTTGAAGGTAAATCTAACCAACTGGCGCGCGCGGCGGCACGTCAGGTGGCGGACAATCCTGGCGGCGCCTACAATCCGTTATTCCTTTATGGCGGTACGGGTCTGGGTAAAACCCACCTTCTGCACGCTGTCGGTAACGGTATTATGGCGCGTAAGCCAAACGCGAAAGTGGTGTATATGCACTCCGAACGTTTTGTGCAGGACATGGTTAAGGCCCTGCAAAACAACGCGATCGAAGAGTTTAAACGCTACTACCGTTCCGTGGATGCGCTGCTGATTGACGATATCCAATTCTTCGCGAATAAAGAACGATCGCAGGAAGAGTTTTTCCACACCTTTAACGCCCTGCTGGAAGGCAATCAGCAGATCATCCTGACTTCGGATCGCTATCCGAAGGAGATCAACGGCGTTGAAGATCGTCTGAAATCCCGCTTCGGCTGGGGACTGACTGTTGCGATCGAGCCGCCTGAGCTGGAAACGCGCGTTGCGATCCTGATGAAAAAAGCCGACGAAAACGACATTCGTCTGCCGGGTGAAGTGGCGTTCTTTATTGCCAAGCGTCTACGCTCTAACGTACGTGAGCTGGAAGGCGCACTGAACCGCGTGATCGCCAACGCTAATTTTACCGGCCGGGCGATTACCATCGATTTCGTGCGCGAAGCGTTGCGCGATCTGCTGGCTTTACAGGAAAAGCTGGTCACCATCGACAATATTCAGAAGACGGTGGCGGAGTATTACAAAATCAAAATTGCGGATCTGCTTTCTAAGCGTCGATCTCGCTCGGTAGCTCGTCCGCGCCAGATGGCGATGGCGCTGGCAAAAGAGCTCACTAACCACAGTCTGCCGGAAATTGGCGACGCGTTTGGTGGGCGTGACCATACTACCGTGCTTCATGCCTGTCGCAAGATTGAGCAGTTGCGTGAAGAAAGCCATGATATTAAAGAAGATTTCTCCAATTTAATCAGAACATTATCTTCGTGACGCTATGAAATTTACCGTTGAACGTGAACATTTATTAAAACCGCTTCAGCAGGTCAGCGGCCCGCTGGGTGGACGTCCTACACTGCCTATTCTCGGAAATCTGCTGCTGCAGGTTGCTGACGGTGCGCTTTCTCTGACCGGTACCGATCTCGAAATGGAGATGGTGGCGCGCGTGGCGCTGATCCAGCCTCATGAACCTGGTGCGACCACCGTTCCGGCGCGTAAATTCTTCGATATTTGCCGTGGGTTGCCGGAAGGCGCGGAAATTGCCGTTCAACTGGAAGGCGATCGCATGCTGGTGCGTTCTGGCCGCAGCCGTTTCTCGCTGTCTACGCTGCCTGCCGCCGACTTCCCGAATCTGGACGACTGGCAGAGCGAAGTCGAATTCACGCTGCCGCAGGCCACGATGAAGCGCCTGATTGAAGCCACGCAGTTTTCGATGGCGCATCAGGACGTGCGTTACTACTTAAACGGCATGCTGTTTGAAACCGAAGGGGAAGAGCTGCGTACCGTGGCGACCGACGGTCACCGCCTGGCGGTCTGTTCAATGCCTGTCGGTCAGCAGTTACCCAGCCATTCGGTGATCGTTCCGCGTAAAGGCGTGATTGAACTGATGCGTATGCTCGACGGCGGCGACAACCCGCTGCGCGTGCAGATTGGCAGCAACAACATTCGTGCGCACGTGGGTGACTTCATCTTTACCTCCAAGCTGGTTGATGGCCGTTTCCCGGATTATCGCCGCGTATTGCCGAAGAATCCGGACAAACATCTGGAAGCCGGTTGCGATATCCTCAAACAGGCATTTGCTCGTGCGGCGATCCTCTCTAACGAGAAATTCCGCGGCGTGCGTCTGTATGTCAGTGAAAACCAGCTGAAAATCACCGCCAACAACCCGGAGCAGGAAGAAGCGGAAGAAATTCTGGATGTCTCCTATCCTGGTACCGAACTGGAAATCGGTTTTAACGTTAGCTACGTACTGGACGTACTGAACGCGCTGAAGTGCGAGAACGTTCGTATTCTGCTGACCGATTCCGTATCGAGCGTACAGATTGAAGATGCTGCCAGCCAGAGCGCGGCTTATGTTGTTATGCCAATGAGACTGTAATGTCGCTCACCCGTCTGTTGATCCGCGACTTTCGCAATATCGAAAGCGCGGATCTCGCTTTATCCCCTGGCTTTAACTTCCTGGTTGGCGCGAACGGCAGCGGCAAAACCAGCGTGCTGGAAGCCATCTATACGCTCGGCCACGGCCGGGCGTTTCGCAGTTTGCAGATTGGCCGCGTAATTCGCCACGAGCAGGAGTCGTTTGTTTTACACGGGCGTTTGCAGGGGGAAGAGCGTGAGACATCGATTGGCCTGACGAAAGACAAACTGGGCGACAGCAAAGTGCGCATTGACGGCACTGACGGGCACAAGGTTGCGGAACTGGCGCACCTGATGCCGATGCAGCTGATCACGCCAGAGGGGTTTACTTTACTCAATGGCGGCCCCAAATACAGAAGAGCATTCCTTGACTGGGGATGCTTTCACAATGAAGCCGGATTTTTCACCGCCTGGAGCAATCTGAAGCGACTGCTCAAGCAGCGCAACGCAGCCCTGCGCCAGGTGAGTCGTTATGAACAACTGCGTCCGTGGGATAAAGAACTGATCCCGCTGGCGGAACAAATCAGCACCTGGCGCGCGGAGTACAGCGCCGGTATCGCGCAGGATATGGCGGATACCTGTCAGCAGTTTCTACCCGAATTTTCTCTCTCCTTCTCATTCCAGCGCGGCTGGGAGAAAGAGACCGATTATGCCGAAGTGCTGGAACGCAGTTTTGAACGCGATCGCATGTTGACCTACACCGCGCACGGTCCGCACAAAGCGGATTTTCGCATTCGCGCTGACGGTGCGCCGGTGGAAGACACGTTGTCGCGTGGGCAGCTAAAGCTGCTGATGTGCGCCTTACGTCTGGCGCAAGGGGAGTTCCTCACCCGCGAAAGTGGGCGGCGGTGTCTCTACCTGATAGATGATTTTGCCTCTGAACTTGATGATGCCCGTCGTGGGCTGTTAGCCAGCCGCTTAAAAGCGACGCAATCTCAGGTCTTTGTCAGCGCAATCAGCGCTGAACACGTTCTGGACATGTCGGACAAAAATTCGAAGATGTTCACCGTGGAAAAGGGTAAAATAACGGATTAACCCAAGTTTAAATGAGCGAGAAACGTTGATGTCGAATTCTTATGACTCCTCCAGTATCAAAGTCCTGAAAGGACTGGATGCGGTGCGTAAGCGCCCGGGTATGTATATCGGCGACACGGATGACGGCACCGGTCTGCACCACATGGTATTCGAGGTGGTAGATAACGCTATCGACGAAGCGCTCGCGGGTCACTGTAAAGATATCGTTGTAACGATTCACGCTGACAACTCCGTGTCCGTTACCGATGATGGCCGTGGTATCCCAACCGGTATCCACCCGGAAGAGGGCGTTTCGGCGGCGGAAGTTATCATGACCGTTCTGCACGCAGGCGGTAAATTCGATGATAACTCCTATAAAGTTTCCGGTGGTCTGCACGGCGTAGGTGTGTCCGTAGTAAACGCCCTGTCACAGAAACTGGAGCTGGTGATTCGTCGTGAAGGCAAAGTGCATCAGCAAACTTACGTGCACGGTGTGCCGCAGGCGCCGCTGGCGGTAACCGGCGAAACAGAAGCGACGGGTACTCAGGTACGTTTCTGGCCAAGCCACGAAACCTTTACCAATGTCGTTGAGTTTGAATACGAAATTCTGGCTAAGCGTCTGCGCGAGCTGTCGTTCCTGAACTCCGGCGTCTCTATTCGTCTGCGCGACAAGCGCGATGGTAAAGAAGACCATTTCCACTACGAAGGCGGCATCAAGGCGTTTGTTGAATACCTCAACAAAAACAAAACGCCGATCCACCCAAATATCTTCTACTTCTCCACCGAAAAAGACGGTATCGGCGTTGAAGTTGCGCTGCAGTGGAACGATGGTTTCCAGGAAAACATCTACTGCTTCACCAACAACATTCCGCAGCGTGACGGCGGTACTCACCTTGCAGGCTTCCGTGCGGCGATGACCCGTACCCTGAACGCCTACATGGACAAAGAAGGCTACAGCAAAAAAGCCAAAGTCAGCGCCACTGGTGACGATGCCCGTGAAGGCCTGATTGCCGTTGTTTCCGTGAAAGTACCGGATCCGAAGTTCTCCTCACAGACCAAAGACAAGCTGGTCTCCTCTGAGGTGAAATCGGCGGTAGAACAGCAGATGAACGAACTGCTGAGCGAATACCTGCTGGAAAACCCGTCTGACGCGAAAATCGTCGTGGGCAAAATTATCGATGCTGCACGTGCCCGTGAAGCGGCACGTCGCGCGCGTGAAATGACCCGTCGTAAAGGCGCGCTGGACTTAGCGGGCCTGCCGGGCAAGCTGGCGGACTGTCAGGAACGCGACCCGGCGCTGTCCGAACTGTACCTTGTGGAAGGGGACTCCGCGGGCGGTTCTGCGAAGCAGGGCCGTAACCGTAAAAACCAGGCGATTCTGCCGCTGAAGGGTAAAATCCTCAACGTCGAGAAAGCGCGCTTTGATAAAATGCTCTCTTCTCAGGAAGTGGCGACGCTGATCACCGCGCTCGGCTGTGGCATCGGTCGCGACGAGTACAACC
The DNA here is from genome assembly GCF_025106035.1 of Citrobacter sp. XY323. Lineage (NCBI taxonomy): Bacteria > Pseudomonadati > Pseudomonadota > Gammaproteobacteria > Enterobacterales > Enterobacteriaceae > Citrobacter > Citrobacter sp. XY323. The sequence continues at coordinate 68,103 of NZ_JANYUK010000017.1, read as the reverse complement.
CGGACAAACTGCGTTATCACAGCATCATCATCATGACCGATGCGGACGTCGACGGCTCGCATATTCGTACGCTGCTGTTGACCTTCTTCTATCGTCAGATGCCGGAAATCGTGGAACGCGGCCACGTTTACATTGCACAGCCACCGCTGTACAAAGTGAAAAAAGGTAAGCAGGAACAGTATATTAAAGATGACGAAGCGATGGATCAGTACCAAATTTCTATCGCTCTGGATGGTGCAACGCTGCACACTAATGCCAGCGCACCTGCTCTTTCAGGTGAGTCGTTAGAAAAACTGGTTTCTGAATACAACGCGACGCAGAAAATGATTGGCCGTATGGAACGTCGTTTCCCGAAAGCGCTGCTGAAAGAACTGGTTTATCAACCGACGCTGCCGGAAGCTGATTTGGCGAACGAGCAGACCGTTACCCGCTGGGTTAATTCGTTGATTACCGAGCTGAACGAAAAAGAACAGCACGGCAGCCTGTGGAAGTTTGATATCCACCACAACGCAGAGCAGAACCTGTTTGAGCCGATTGTGCGCGTCCGTACTCACGGTGTGGATACCGACTATATTCTGGACCACGAGTTTGTGACCGGTGGCGAATACCGTCGTATTTGTACGCTCGGTGAGAAGCTGCGCGGGCTGATCGAAGACGATGCGTTTATCGAACGTGGCGAGCGCCGCCAGCCGGTTGCCAGCTTTGAGCAGGCACTGGAATGGCTGCAGAAAGAGTCACGTCGCGGCCTCGCTATCCAGCGTTATAAAGGTCTGGGCGAGATGAACCCGGATCAGTTGTGGGAAACCACCATGGATCCGGAAAGCCGTCGTATGCTGCGCGTTACCGTGAAGGATGCGATTGCCGCCGACCAGCTCTTCACTACGCTGATGGGCGATGCCGTTGAACCGCGTCGCGCGTTTATCGAAGAAAACGCCCTGAAAGCGGCGAACATCGATATCTAACTTGCACCCAGGTCTACAACCGTCCTGCAAAAGGGGAATCTCGATTCCCCTTTCTATCCCCCTTTTCGTAGCTGTTTTTTGAGCGGAATCGCGTTAGCATGAGGACGGACTCATTTAATCCGGGGAACTCATGGCTATCAAACTTATTGCTATCGACATGGATGGCACACTTCTGCTGCCCGATCACACCATTTCACCCGCGGTCAAAACGGCGATTGCCGCAGCGCGCGCGCGTGGCGTAAATGTGGTGCTGACCACGGGGCGCCCGTATGCCGGCGTCCACAGCTATCTGAAAGAATTGCATATGGAAGAACCCGGTGACTACTGCATTACCTACAATGGCGCGCTAGTGCAGAAAGCAGGGGATGGCAGTACTGTCGCGCAAACCGCGCTGAGCTATGATGATTATCGTTATCTGGAGCAGCTCTCCCGGGACGTTGGCTCGCATTTCCACGCTCTCGATCGCAACACCCTGTATACCGCGAACCGTGATATCAGTTACTACACGGTACATGAATCGTTTGTTGCGACGATTCCGCTGGTGTTCTGTGAAGCCGAGAAAATGGATCCCGCAACCCAGTTCCTGAAAGTGATGATGATTGACGAGCCGGAGATCCTCGATAAAGCTATCTCGCGCATACCTGCGGAAGTAAAAGAGAAGTACACCGTGCTGAAAAGTGCGCCGTATTTCCTCGAAATCCTCGATAAACGCGTCAATAAAGGGACTGGCGTGAAATCGCTGGCCGATGCGTTGGGTATAAAAGCCGAAGAGGTGATGGCGATTGGCGATCAGGAAAACGACATCGCGATGATTGAATACGCAGGTGTGGGCGTTGCCATGGACAACGCTATTGGGTCAGTCAAAGAAATCGCCAACTTTGTGACGAAATCTAACCTTGAAGATGGCGTCGCGTATGCCATTGAGAAGTTTGCGCTGAAATAAGATGTTATGGGCAAATGCCTTGGCGCATTTGCCCTGTTTCAGCAATTATTTGTGATACTGAGTGGTCACCTTGAGGAATATGCGCCACGCCGCTGCGCATTATCCATTTGCGGGAAAACGCCGACGTCAGGGCCCGACTTTTCAGGATTTTGCCAAACAGTTTGAGACGTAACTTGCGGGTGGCTTTGCGGTAAGCGTGATTCATATCTGGTGCATCCCGCAACAATACAGATTTGAGTGCCTCCGCGCTGTCCAGCGCATAGCTAATCCCCTCCAGTGAGCTGGCGCTGATAAAACCGGCCGCTTCGCCAATCAAAAATGCGTTGTCCTTGCCACAGACGAAGTCTTTCCAGCGTGAAGGAAACAGCACCGTACATTTTTCGCTTTTCACCGGTTTGCCGAACTGAAATTGGAACGCTTCCATCTTCGCTTTCAGCGCGTCAAAGCGCGCCTGGCCGTCCTTCATCGGGTAGGCACCGCCAAAGATAAAATAGCCATCTTTGCTGATACTCCAGGAATAACAGTCGGTTGCGTCGTTATCAAAAATGCAGGAATAGAACGGGACGGGATGCTTTTCCGCAAACCATTGTTGAATAGCAACATATTTACGGATCTGGTGCCGGGGATAGAGATGACGGCGTACCAGTGAGTTCGCGCCGTCGGCTCCCACCAGATAACGCGCGGTGATCTGCTGCTCCCAACCGTCGGCGCGGAAGATGACATGCCATTTATCGCCCTCGTGCCAGATTTTCCGACACAGGCTGTCGTGGTACACCTGTACATCATCAGGAATGAGAGATTTAAGCCATAAATCAAAAGCATGGCGGTTGATATTAATGTAGCTGCGCTGGTAGTTACGCGTCAAAGAGGCTGCAACATCAACTGTTTTAACGCTAAATATCTGTGGGTTAGCGATGACATCAACGGGTAAGGTTATCCCGTCGCGGATAAACGAACGCTGGGCATCCGGGGCCAACAGACCGCCGCAGGGTTTGGTGAAACCTTCGTTGCCGCACTGGTGTTTTTTATCCAACGCGATCACGTGCATTTTTCCACTCAACTGCCGCGCCAGAGCTGCGCCTGCCGGGCCTAACCCGATAATGGCTACGTCAAAATGTTCCATCTTTCTGTCCGCAAAAATGAAGATGGCGATACGCTAAAGCCTGAAAGTGAAGTGCTTGTGAAGTATGATTGCTGAAATCGTCTTGTATCAGGGCATTCCATGAAGCAAATCACCTTTACGCCGCGTAATCATCAGCTTACCAATATCAATACCTGGACACCGGACAGCCAGTGGCTGGTCTTTGATGTGCGCCCTTCCGGTGCCTCTTTTACCGGCGACACAATTGAGCGCGTCAATATTCATACTGGCGAGCTGGAGGTGATTTATCGGGCCATGCAGGGATCGCACGTTGGCGTGGTGACCGTTCATCCAAAGTTGGAAAAATATGTGTTTATTCATGGGCCTGAAAATCCTGATGAAACATGGCATTACGACTTCCATCATCGGCGTGGGGTGATAGCTACGCAGGCAAAAGTGGAGAATCTGGATGCGATGGATATTACCGCCCCATATACGCCGGGTGCGCTGCGCGGTGGTAGCCATGTGCATGTATTTAGCCCGAGCGGCGAGTTTGTCAGTTTCACCTATAACGACCATGTGCTGCATGAGCGCTCACCGGCGCTGGATTTACGCAATGTCGGTGTGGCTGCGCCCTATGGTCCGGTGACGGTCTCCGCGCAGCATCCCCGTGAGTACAGCGGGAGCCATTGGTGCGTGCTGGTAACCCAGACGACACCCACGCCTAAACCGGGTAGCGATGAGATTAACCGCGCCTATGAAGAGGGCTGGGTAGGGGAAAACAGACTGGCGTTTATCGGTGATACGTTATCAGTCACGGGCGAGAAAGTGCCGGAGTTATTTATTGTTGATTTACCACAGGATGAAAGCGGCTGGAAACAGCCGGGTGACGCTCCGCTGGAGGGCACTGAGGCAACAATGCCTGCGCCGCCATTCGGTATTTATCAACGCCGCCTGACGTTTACTCATGCGCGCGCCTTTCCCGGTCTGGTAAATCAGCCGCGCCATTGGGTGCGCAGTAATCCGAAGGCATCTGAAATTGCGTTTTTAATGCGTGATGACGTCGGCATTGTGCAACTGTGGCTGATTTCCCCACAAGGAGGGGAACCGCGTCAGCTTACCCGCTGCACCACGGATATTCAGTCAGCATTCAACTGGCATCCGTCGGGGAAATGGCTGGGGTTTGTACTGGATAACAAAATTGCTTGTTGTGATGCTCAGACGGGAGAGGTTGATTTTTTAACGGACCGTCACGGCAACCCACCATCGGGCGATGCGATCATCTTCTCTCCTGATGGTCGACAGGTTGCGTGGATGGAAGACGTCGAGGGTTTCCGCCAGCTGTGGGTAACAGAGACTGGGCGTTAACTTAAGGAGCAGGCATTTCAGCCGGAGGGATAACGGCGTTCGCGGCCTGCGTTCTCTCCTCGCTTTTTTCTACACGGGATCTCACCGAGTTATCTTTGCGAAAGAGATCCCACGGAAGTAATACTGTATCCAGTACTGCGGTAAACGGCATATCCAGAATCGCCAGTGACTTGGTTCCCCAGTTTGTATCACTTTCGCTAATCATTGTGGCGCTGGCGCGCGTGCCAGGATACGTCCCTTCTTTGCCCCCGGTATGCGACATAATGCTGGAACAGCCGCTCACAAACGCCATCCCGCTGCACATTGTCAGTGTTACCAATATTTTTTTTATCATCATTTTTTCATCTGTATTTATTGTGTTTGCATGGTGAGTTAAAGCGATCCGTTGCGAAAATAACATCACCATTTCGTCACACTGTGGCGGCTATCGCGATTTAACGATAACAACTGCTCCCACCAGTGTATGCAATAGACAACAAACTGCAAAAAAAGTCAGATGAATACGCTTGAAAAGTTTGTATTAAGACCCATTTTTAGAGTGTAGACAAATGAAGGGCATGCCTGATGGGTGTCCTGGCTACCTGACCTGTCCATGATGGAAGGTCTATTATTCTCGCTGATTTCAGGAGCTATTGATTATGCGTAACTTTGATTTATCCCCACTGTACCGTTCTGCTATTGGTTTTGATCGCCTGTTTAACCTGCTGGAAAACAATCAGGGCCAGAGCAATGGCGGCTACCCTCCGTATAACGTTGAGCTGGTAGACGAAAACCATTACCGAATTGCGATTGCCGTTGCTGGTTTTGCTGAAAGCGAACTGGAAATTACTGCCCAGGACAATCTGCTGGTGGTGAAAGGCGCCCATGCGGACGATCAAAAAGAACGTACTTACCTGTATCAGGGGATTGCCGAGCGCAACTTCGAACGTAAGTTCCAGTTAGCGGAGAACATTCATGTTCGCGGCGCGAACCTGGTGAATGGTCTGCTGTATATCGATCTCGAACGCGTGATTCCCGAGGCGAATAAGCCGCGCCGCATCGAAATCAACTAATTCTGTGGGCCGCTTCAGGCGGCCCTGCTAAGCAATCGGCTTGCCGTCAGGGAGCCAAAAGGTACTTACTCGCTTCTTAGAAGGAGATTATTATGCGTAACTACGATTTATCCCCACTGCTGCGTCAATGGATCGGTTTTGACAAACTGGCCAATGCCTTGCAAAACACTGGCGAAAGCCAGAGCTTCCCGCCTTATAACATCGAAAAGAGCGATGATAACCACTACCGCATTACCCTTGCGTTAGCCGGTTTCCGCCAGGAAGATCTGGATATTCAACTGGAAGGCACGCGCCTGACCGTGAAAGGTACGCCGCAGCAGCCGGAAAAAGAGACCAAATGGTTGCATCAGGGGCTGGTCACTCAGCCGTTCAGCCTGAGCTTTACGCTGGCTGAAAATATGGAAGTCTCCGGCGCAAGCTTCACTAACGGCTTGCTGCATATCGATTTGACCCGGAATGAACCTGAAACCATCACTCCACAACGTATCGCCATCAGCGAACGTCCCGCATTAGACAGTTAAATAGCTCCATGCCTTTGCCCCGCCAGAAATGACGGGGCTTTTTTGTGCCTCAGCCCACATGAAACTATGATCTGGAGGGCAGGATGCCGGAAGCGCTGCCATTGCCAGAAAAAAGCATTCAGCAATTTCAAATCGACGTGAAGAAAAACAGTAAAGAACGCTCTTCTTAAGCGCTCCTGGGCGCTCTGTAGCATGATAATGTGCGCCACTCTGCATTCATGCCTGAACGGTTCAGTCATAATCCTCGTTAAATAAAATGTTATTCACAGGGAACAGGAAAATGAGTGATATAGCATTGACGGTCAGCGTTCTGGCAATGGTGGCAGTTGTCGGATTATGGATCGGCAACATAAAAATACGTGGTGTTGGTTTTGGCATCGGAGGCGTGCTGTTCGGCGGTATTATTGTCGGGCATTTTGTCGATCAGGCAGGGATGACCCTGAGCGGCGACATGCTGCATTTTATTCAGGAATTTGGCCTGATTCTTTTCGTCTACACCATCGGTATTCAGGTGGGGCCGGGCTTTTTTGCGTCACTGCGCGTTTCGGGCCTACGGCTGAATTTGTTTGCCGTGCTGATTGTTATCATGGGTGGCCTGGTCACCGCGATCCTGCATAAGATTTTTGCCATTCCCCTTCCCGTGGTGCTGGGCATTTTTTCCGGTGCGGTCACTAATACTCCGGCGTTAGGCGCGGGGCAGCAGATTCTGCGCGATCTGGGTACTCCTGTTGATGTGGTGGATCAGATGGGGATGAGCTATGCCATGGCTTATCCTTTTGGTATCTGCGGTATTTTGCTCACTATGTGGCTGATGCGCCTAATTTTTCGCGTTAACGTCGATGCCGAAGCCCATCAGCATGAATCCACGCTGACCAACGGACACGCGCTGATTCAGACGATGAATATCCGTGTGGAAAACCCGAACCTCAACAATATGGCGATTCAGGATGTCCCAATCCTGAACAGCGACAAAATCATCTGCTCACGTTTGAAACGTGAAGAAACATTGATGGTGCCGTCGCCGGGGACAATTATCCAGATGGGCGACCTGCTACACCTGGTTGGTCAGCCTGCTGATCTGCACAACGCGCAGGTGGTGATTGGGCAGGAGGTGGACACATCGCTGTCGACGCGAGGCACCGATTTACGCGTTGAGCGCGTGGTGGTGACCAACGAACAGGTGCTGGGGAAACGAATTCGCGACCTGCATTTTAAAGAGCGTTACGACGTGGTTATCTCCCGTCTGAACCGTGCGGGGGTTGAGCTGGTAGCCAGCAGCGACGCCAGCCTGCAGTTTGGCGACATCCTCAATCTGGTTGGCCGACCTTCCTCGATTGATACTGTTGCCAATGTGGTGGGTAACGCCCAGCAAAAACTGCAGCAGGTGCAGATGCTGCCGGTATTTATCGGGATCGGGCTGGGTGTTCTGCTGGGTTCAATCCCGCTATTCATTCCGGGGTTCCCGGTGGCGCTAAAACTGGGGCTGGCCGGTGGGCCGCTGATTATGGCGTTGATCCTGGGGCGTATTGGCAGCATCGGTAAGTTGTATTGGTTTATGCCCCCCAGCGCTAACCTGGCGCTGCGAGAGTTGGGTATCGTGCTGTTTCTCGCAGTGGTTGGTCTGAAGTCAGGCGGTGATTTTGTTCATACTCTGACGCAGGGGGATGGCCTGAGCTGGGTGGGCTACGGTATTTTCATCACCGCGATTCCGCTGATTACTGTGGGGCTGCTGGCGAGGATTTTCGTCAAAATGAACTACCTCACGCTGTGCGGCATGCTGGCTGGCTCAATGACCGATCCGCCTGCACTGGCATTTGCTAACAACCTGCATGCCACCAGCGGGGCAGCGGCGCTGTCGTATGCGACCGTTTATCCGCTGGTGATGTTCCTGCGAATTATCACGCCGCAACTGCTGGCGGTGATTTTTTGGGGGATGGGTTAGTCAGGTTGAGTCTGGGTGGACGCGCCGTAAGTGGTAGTCCACCTGGTACTCGCTGGCGTTTCTGAACATCACCGAATAATTCAAAAACTCCCCGCTATCGCTGTAGGACAGTGAGGTAATCCGCAGCAATGGCGTCTGTTCAGGTACGTTCATCTGCGCGGAAAGCTGCTTATCGGCAAGAACGGGAGTCAGACTTTCATAGTTGCCGCTGATAGTTATTCCGCACTCTTTCTCGATGTAATCGAATTTTGACCCTTCCAGATGCGCCAGCGATAAATTACGGAATAATTTTACCGGCATGTAGCTGTCTTCAAGCATCAGCGGCTTGCCGTCCACATAGCGAACGCGACGTGAGAAGTAGATGCGTTCATTAATCTGGATACGCAGTTGGCTGGCAATTGCTGGTGGTGCGGGCATCACTTCAAATACCAGTACTTCACTGGTGACCTCTTTCCCTTGTCGCTTCAGTACTTCCGCCAGTCCGGTCAGGTTTGTGGTTTCATGATGGACATCTTTGCGCGCCACATAAGTTCCGCTCCCATGACGGCGTACGACCAATCCCCAGCCAATCAACATATCAATTGCTTTACGGATCGTCATTCGTGAAACCGCGAACTCTTGGGCAAGCTTTTTTTCACCCGGCAACGGGCTACCGATGTTGTAATCAGACGAATTCAGGCGAATTCGTAGTCGTTCCGCAATTGATTTGTAGATCACTACCAGACCTCTTTTTTCTTTTAATTACCGCACCATAAACCTTTTGATGTCTAACTTTTACGTAAAAAGTAGACCTCATTGCCGAAATTAAAACCATGAAAGCGATCACGAATCGCAGCGGCATGCCATGTCTGAAGGATCGCAACTTTCTATTCTCGTATCAGGCCAGCAATCACTACAAAAAAGGCCTCTCCCCTACTGGTTGTTATATGAGGATGTGAAAATGCTCAGTCAAATACAACGCTTTGGCGGCGCGATGTTCACCCCGGTGCTGCTGTTTCCCTTTGCCGGTATCGTCGTCGGTATCGCTATTATGCTGCGCAACCCGCTGTTTGTGGGTGAAGCGCTTACCGATCCCAACAGTTTGTTCGCACAAATCGTTCATATCATCGAAGAAGGTGGCTGGACGGTATTTCGCAATATGCCGCTGATTTTCGCCGTTGGTCTGCCGATCGGTCTGGCGAAACAGGCTCAGGGGCGCGCTTGTCTGGCGGTACTGGTCAGCTTTCTTACGTGGAATTACTTCATCAATGCCATGGGCATGACCTGGGGAGATTTCTTCGGCGTGGATTTTAGCGCAGACCCGACAGCAGGTAGCGGCTTAACGATGATGGCCGGGATTAAAACACTTGATACCAGCATCATCGGCGCCATTGTCATTTCCGGTATTGTTACCGCTCTGCACAATCGTTATTTCGATAAACCGTTGCCGGTATTTCTTGGTATTTTCCAGGGGACATCGTTTGTGGTGATCATTGCTTTCCTGGTGATGATCCCCTGTGCCTGGCTGACGCTGCTGGGCTGGCCAAAGGTGCAGATGGGGATTGAATCCCTGCAAGCCTTTCTGCGTTCTGCGGGGGCGCTGGGGGTATGGGTGTATACCTTCCTTGAGCGTATTTTGATCCCGACTGGGCTGCATCACTTCGTCTATGGTCCATTTATCTTCGGCCCTGCGGCGGTGGAAGGCGGCATCCAGGTCTACTGGGCGCAGCATTTGCAGGAATTCAGCCAAAGCACAGAGTCGCTGAAAACGCTGTTCCCGGAAGGGGGTTTTGCTCTGCACGGCAATTCGAAAATCTTTGGTTCATTAGGTATTGCTCTGGCGCTTTACTTCACTGCCTCTCCGGAAAACCGGGTGAAGGTGGCGGGATTATTGATCCCCGCTACGCTAACGGCTGTGTTGGTTGGGATTACCGAACCGCTGGAGTTCACCTTCCTGTTTATCTCACCCTTGCTGTTTGCGGTACACGCCGTGCTGGCGGCCTCCATGGCGACGGTAATGTATCTCTGCGGCGTGGTAGGCAATATGGGTGGCGGCCTGCTTGACCAGTTCTTACCGCAAAACTGGATCCCAATGTTCCACAACCATGCCGGAATGATGTTCACCCAGATAGCGATTGGCCTGGCCTTTACCGCGATCTATTTCACCATCTTCCGCGCGCTGATCCTGCGCTTCAACCTGAAAACGCCGGGCCGGGAAGATAGCGAAATCAAACTCTACACCAAAGCTGACTATAAAGCCGCGCGTGGGCAAACCACCGCTGCTGCGCCAGACACCAACCTGGGGCAGGCGGCCGGTTTTCTGCAAGCGTTAGGCGGCGCAGGCAATATCGAAAGTATTAATAACTGCGCCACTCGCCTGCGGATTGCGCTTCACGACATGGCGAAAACGCAAAGCGATGACGTCTTCAAAGCGCTGGGTGCACACGGTGTTGTGCGTCGCGGCAATGGTATTCAGGTCATTGTTGGTTTACACGTCCCTCAGGTACGCGACCAGCTCGAAACGCTAATGAAATCTACTTTATCAAACGAACAGATCCCCATGACGGAGGCAGTATCATGAAAAAATTCTCAGTGGTTATCGCAGGTGGTGGTAGTACCTTTACGCCGGGCATCGTGCTGATGTTGCTGGCAAATCAGGACCGTTTCCCGCTTCGTGCGCTGAAATTTTATGACAACGATGGCGCGCGTCAGGAGGTGATTGCCGAGGCGTGTAAAATCATCCTCAAAGAGCAGGCGCCGGAGATAGAGTTTAGTTACACCACCGATCCCAAAACTGCGTTTACCGATGTTGATTTCGTGATGGCACATATCCGCGTGGGTAAATACCCAATGCGTGAACAAGACGAGAAAATCCCATTACGTCACGGGGTGTTAGGCCAGGAAACCTGTGGGCCGGGCGGGATTGCCTACGGCATGCGATCTATTGGCGGTGTGCTGGAACTGGTGGATTATATGGAAAAATATTCACCAAACGCCTGGATGCTTAACTACTCTAACCCGGCGGCAATTGTGGCTGAAGCCACGCGTAGACTGCGTCCAAATGCGAAAATCCTCAATATTTGCGATATGCCCATCGGTATTGAAGGACGGATGGCGCAGATTGTCGGCCTTAAAGATCGTAAACAGATGCGCGTGCGCTACTACGGGCTGAACCACTTTGGCTGGTGGACATCAATTGAAGATCTCCAGGGTAACGATTTGATGCCGAAGCTGCGTGAATACGTGGCGAAGCATGGTTATGTGCCGCCATCGAACGACCCGCATACGGAGGCGAGCTGGAACGATACCTTCGCTAAGGCGAAGGATGTGCAGGCGCTGGATCCGGACACCATGCCAAATACCTACCTGAAATACTATCTGTTCCCGGATTACGTGGTCCAGCACTCCAATCCGCAGCGTACCCGTGCCAACGAGGTTATGGATCACCGCGAAAAACAGGTGTTCGGTTCCTGCCGGGCCATTATTGAGGCGGGCCATTCTGCGGCCGGTGAACTGGAGATTGACGAACATGCTTCCTACATTGTCGATCTGGCGGCGGCCATCGCCTTTAACACTCAGGAGCGGATGCTGCTGATTGTGCCAAATAATGGTGCGATTCATAACTTTGATGATGAAGCGATGGTCGAGATCCCATGCCTGGTGGGGCATAACGGCCCGGAGCCGCTGACGGTGGGGGATATCCCGCAGTTCCAGAAAGGGTTGATGAGCCAGCAGGTGGCGGTTGAGAAGCTGGTGGTCGATGCCTGGGAACACCGCTCTTACCAGCGTTTGTGGCAGGCTATCACCCTGTCGAAAACCGTGCCGAGTGCGTCTGTAGCTAAAGCGATTCTGGATGATTTGATCGACGCTAACAAAGAGTACTGGCCGGAACTGCGCTAACCCAGTTGACCGGCATCCTCTGGGTGCCGGTCCGCATGTTTCAATACCGCCGACGGCGCATAGCCAAATTTGTGTTTAAACGCCTTGCTGAAATGAAACGAGTCAAAGAAGTTAAGTATATCAGCGACCTGCCCGACCGTATTTCCCTCCTGCTTTAGCAGCGACAGCGCCAGTTCCAGCCGCGCATCCAGATAGTATTCTTTCGGTGTTTTTCCGGTATAGCGTAAAAAAAGACGACGTAGCCAGGCTTCGCTACAGGGGATAGTGGCTGCCATATCCGCCACGCTCCACCGTTTTTGTAGACTGGCATGTAGAGTGGCAATCAGTTTTTCAATCTGTATTCGCTGTGGGTCTTTTTTACCTTCGGCGTAAATAAGACAAATCCATTGATAAATTATTTTTGTGAGAAAGGCGACTGCCAGATTATTTTTTATTGAGTCTGGGGATGTAATTAATCGCGAAACTTCGGTCAGCTCCTGATTATAAATATCACCATTATAAATAATGCTTTGTTGTCGTAGCGGAATATCCATTACGTTGGTTGGTGTGAATTCCATCCAGTATTGTTCCCATACCAATCCTTCACAGTGATAAGACTGTATATCGGTTGGTTTTAAAAAGATTATACAGTTTCCGGTAAGCGTGATTTGTTCACCGCCTTTAAGAAGGATTTTTCCACAGCCCTGGACGGTGTAGACCGCAACCCATGAATTAGCAATCAGCGGTTTTTTCTTATCACGTGGCCAAATAACCCGATAATGTTCGTCGGCATAGGTGTGCCACAGCGAGATCAATGAAATCCCGCTGGAGATCACACTTTCATGAATCAACAGGGGAATATTGTACGTAGTTTCGTTTTTTACATGCGAACTTTGCATCTTTCCATTCATTTTAATTTCCCACCGGAGAATTATGCCCACAACCTGAACTTAACAGAAAAAATCTGTTCAGGGATATGACGTTTTTATTTTAAGAAATCTGACTGCCTGACCCGGCGCACATTACCTTGCATTCCCCCTACAGCTGCCGGGACATAATGAAAAATAAGGGCTATGAGATGAATACGCTACAAATTCTGAGCTTTGTGGGCTTTACGCTGCTGGTGGCGCTAATCACCTGGTGGAAGGTACGTAAAACGGATACCGGATCGCAACAAGGGTATTTTCTTGCCGGGCGTTCATTGAAAGCGCCGGTGATTGCCGCGTCATTGATGTTAACTAATCTTTCAACCGAACAGTTGGTTGGTCTGTCTGGTCAGGCTTACAAAAGCGGAATGTCGGTTATGGGTTGGGAAGTCACCTCTGCGGTGACGCTTATCTTTCTGGCGCTGATTTTTCTACCTCGCTATCTGCAACGTGGTATCGCTACGATCCCAGATTTCCTAGAAGAGCGTTACGATAAAACCACGCGGATCATTATCGACTTTTGCTTTCTTATTGCCACTGGCGTCTGCTTCCTGCCGATTGTGCTTTATTCAGGGGCGCTGGCGCTGAATAGCCTTTTTCACATCGGTGAATCGCTGAATATTTCTCAGGGCGCAGCAATCTGGTTACTGGTTATTTTGCTGGGCCTTGCCGGGATTATTTATGCGGTGATCGGCGGTTTACGTGCGATGGCGGTGGCCGATTCTATCAATGGTATAGGGCTGGTGATTGGTGGATTGATGGTCCCCGTGTTCGGCCTGATTGCGATGGGAAAAGGCAGTTTTTTACAAGGTGTTGAGCAACTGACCACCGTACATGCGGAGAAATTAAACTCAATTGGTGGAGCGAACGATCCGCTGCCGATAGGTGCAGCCTTTACCGGTTTGATTCTGGTGAATACCTTCTACTGGTGTACTAATCAGGGCATCGTACAACGTACGCTGGCTTCCAAAAGCCTCGCCGAGGGGCAGAAAGGAGCATTGCTCACAGCGGTATTGAAAATGCTCGATCCACTGGTGCTGGTATTACCAGGTTTAATTGCTTTTCATCTATACCAGGATCTGCCAAAGGCGGATATGGCATATCCGACACTGGTAAATAACGTGCTGCCTGTCCCTTTGGTGGGGTTTTTCGGTGCCGTTTTATTCGGCGCGGTAATCAGTACATTCAATGGATTTTTAAACAGCGCCAGTACCTTATTTAGCATGGGAATATATCGGCGGATTATTAATCAACACGCCCAACCGGAACAGCTGGTTCGGGTTGGGCGTAAGTTCGGATTCTTTATCGCGGTAATTTCCGTGCTGGTAGCACCGTGGATCGCTAATGCACCGGAAGGACTCTACAGCTGGATGAAACAGCTCAACGGTATTTATAACGTGCCGTTGGTGACCATCATCATCATGGGATTCTTTTTCCCGCGCATTCCTGCGCTGGCAGCGAAAGTCGCTATGGGATTCGGTATCGTCAGCTACATCACCATTAATTATCTGGTGAAGTTCGACTTTCACTTCCTTTACGTACTGGCCTGTACCTTCTGCATCAACGTGGTGGTGATGCTGGTTATCGGCATTATCAAGCCGCGTGCGACGCCGTTTAAATTCCATGATGCTTTTGCGGTAGACATGAAGCCGTGGAAAAACGCCAAACTTGCCTCTGTCGGTATCCTGACCGCGATGCTCGGCGTCTATGCCGGACTGGCGCAGTTTGGAGGGTACAACACCCAATGGCTGACGATTATCTGCTACTCAATTACGGCGGCAGTGATGATGTATTTAATTTATAGCAGCTGGCAGACGCGTCGTTTGGCCACTGCACTTTCTGTCTCTGACGCTAAGGATAAAGCATGACCCGCCCTAATTTTCTGTTCATTATGACTGATACCCAGGCGACCAATATGGTCGGCTGTTATAGTGGTAAGTCTCTGAATACCAATAACATTGATAGCCTGGCGGCGGAAGGTATTCGCTTCAATTCTGCTTATACCTGCTCACCGGTGTGCACCCCGGCCCGCGCTGGGCTGTTTACCGGTATTTATGCCAACCAGTCCGGCCCGTGGACCAATAACGTCGCGCCGGGGAAAAATATCTCCACCATGGGACGCTATTTTAAGGATGCGGGCTATCACACCTGCTACATCGGCAAGTGGCATCTCGACGGGCACGATTACTTTGGTACCGGTGAGTGCCCGCCCGAATGGGATGCTGACTACTGGTATGACGGGGCAAATTACCTCGCGGAACTGACGGACAAAGAGATCGGTTTGTGGCGTAACGGTCTGAACAGCGTGGAGGATTTGCTGGCTAACAATATCAATGAAACCTTTACCTGGGCGCACCGCATTAGTAACCGGGCGGTTGATTTCCTCCGCCACCCTGCACGTGATGAAGAACCCTTCCTGATGGTAGTTTCCTACGACGAGCCGCATCACCCGTTTACCTGTCCCGTGGAGTATCTGCAGAAATATCAGGATTTTTATTATGACCTGGGGATGAAGGCGCACGACTCTTTGAGTAACAAACCTGAACATCATCGTCTTTGGTCTGAAGCGATGCCTTCGCCGGTAGGTGATGATGGGCGCTATCACCATCCGCTCTATTTTGCCTGCAACGACTTTGTCGATGACCAGATTGGCCGGGTTATTAATACCTTAACGCCCATGCAGCGGGACAACACCTGGGTCATTTACACCTCCGATCATGGCGAGATGATGGGGGCGCATAAGCTTATCAGTAAGGGGGCAGCGATGTATGACGACATCACGCGAATTCCGCTGATTATGCGCTCGCCTCAGGGAGAATCAATGCAGGTAGACACGCCGGTCAGCCATATCGATCTGCTGCCGACGATGATGGCGCTGGCGGGTATTGAGAAGCCACAAATCCTGCCGGGTGAAAACATCCTTACCGTTGAAAAACCACGCGGTGTGATGGTGGAGTTCAATCGTTATGAGATTGAACATGACAGTTTTGGCGGATTTATACCGGTACGTTGCTGGGTGACGGATGACTGGAAGCTGGTGCTGAACCTGTTTACCAGTGATGAGCTTTACGACAGACGAAACGATCCCGATGAGCTACACAACCAGATAGATTCGCCGCAATTAGCCGATGTTCGCTGCCAGATGCACGACGCGCTGCTGGACTATATGGATAAAATCCGCGATCCATTCCGCACCTATCAGTGGAGTTTACGTCCCTGGCGTCCTGACGCTGTACCGCGCTGGATGGGCGCTTTTCGCCCGCGCCCGCAAGACGGCTATTCTCCCGTGGTACGCGATTACGACACCGGTTTACCAACCCAGGGCGTAAAAGTGGAGGAGAAAAAGCAGAAGTTCTGACTACAATGCCAATTGGCGCAGATACTCATATTTGCACTTACCTGTCGGCCGGATAAGGCATTAGCCGCCATCCGGCAATGACAGCCAGAGGAGTTTGAATGAAAATTTCCCGCCTTGGAGAAGCCCCGGATTACCGCTTCTCACTGGCAAATGAGCGTACCTTTCTGGCGTGGATCCGTACCGCGCTGGGGTTTCTGGCGGCGGGCGTTGGTCTCGACCAACTGGCTCCGGATTTTGCCACGCCGGTAATTCGTGAGCTTTTAGCGCTGTTGCTATGCCTGTTTGCCGGTGGTCTGGCGATTTATGGCTACCTGCGCTGGCTGCGTAATGAGAGGGCGATGCGCCTGAAAGAGGATTTGCCCTATACCCATAGCCTGTTAATCATCAGTCTGATTTTGTTTATTGTCGCGGTGATTGTCATGGGACTGGTGCTGTATGCCGGATAGCCGTAAGTCGCGACGTATCGCCGATCCGGGGTTACAACCGGAGCGAACATCGCTGGCCTGGTTTCGTACGCTTCTGGGTTATGGCGCGCTAATGGCGTTGGCGCTGAAGCACAACTGGCATCAGGCGGGCTTCCTGTTTTGGGTTTCAATTGTGGTGCTGGCGCTGGTGGCAATCGTTCTGTGGCGCTATACCCGCAGCCGTAATCTGATGGATGTTACGCATAGCGATTTTTCTGAATCTCGCGCGGTGCGTGACAAATTTATGATCTCCCTCGCGGTGTTATCCCTCGCAATACTGTTTGCTGTAACGCATGTCCGCCAACTTATTGCGTTTATCGGGAATTTAGCATGACAGGATGTCAGGTCATGGCCAAACCAGCCAGCTCTCGTTGTAACCTGGATTGTCGTTACTGTTTTTACATCGATAAACCCACTCAACCCGAAATGGATGACGCCACCTTAGAGACGTTTATTCGTCAGCATATCACCGCACAGCCGGGGGCTGACGTGATGTTCGCCTGGCAGGGCGGAGAGCCAACCCTCTGTGGCATCGACTTTTTCCGCCGCGTAGTGACGTTGCAAAAACAGTACGGGGAAGGGAAGAAAATCCATAACGCGTTCCAGACCAACGGGATTTTGCTCAACGACGAATGGTGTCAGTTTTTGCACGATAACGGCTGGCTGGTGGGGATTTCGTTGGATGGCCCCGCCGAGTTGCACGATGCTTATCGTGTTAACCGCAGCGGAAAACCGACTCACCATAAGGTGGTGGACGCCATTGCCAGGCTCCGTAAGCATCAGGTGGAGTTCAATCTGCTGGTAGTGGTTAATTCTCTGAACAGCCAGCGACCAGGACAGATGTATCGCTACCTTCGCCAGCTTGGCACGCCTTTTTTGCAGTTCATTCCGCTGGTTGAATATGATGAAGACGGCGAGCTTACCGCCGAATCCGTCCCGCCTCAGGCGTGGGGAACCTTCCTGAATACCGTCTTTGATATCTGGGTCAGAGAGGATATTGGCCGCGTATTCGTCCAGTTATTTGATTCAACTCTGGGCGTATGGTGCGGACACCCGGCGCAGATGTGTTCGCTAAGCTCCACCTGCGGACATGCTTTTGCTCTGGAAGCGAATGGCGATTTGTATCAGTGCGATCACTATGTCCACCCAGATTTTCGCTTGGGTAATATTCATCGCACGTCGTTGAGTGAGCTCAACGCCAGCCCGTGGGCAGCGGCGTTTGGTCAGTCCAAGAGAACCACGCTGAGCGCGGAATGCCAGGCGTGTTCGCTATTACGCTTTTGCCATGGCGATTGTCCAAAGCATCGCGACAGCAGTGGAAAGAGTGCGATTTGCGGCGGATACAGCGCTTTCTTCAATCATACCGCGCCGCATATGCGCGTGATGCGTGACCTTCTGAAGCAACATCGCTCACCGATGGAACTGATGGCGATGCTGCGTTAAGTTCAGCGGCGTTTAACGTCCTTTGGCCAGATACTGCGCCATTTCGGCTTCCGGCACCATGCCGCCGCCGGTCGCCCACACCAGGTGGGTGGCGTTATTGAGCTGCTCCGCGCTGAAGCCATGCATTTGCTGATAGTCAGCAGAAGCGCAAACGTGCTGCGGACCTGCCATCCCGGCCAGCGCCGATGGCTCAAGGCGAATGCCTTCTTCCTGCGCCAGCCAGCCCAGCATGTCGTACATAGTCTGATCGTCCAGGGTGTACAGACCGTCGAGCAGACGTTCCATTGCCCGGCCAACAAAGCCGGACGCGCGGCCCACCGCCAGCCCATCAGCCGCTGTCAGGTTATCGATACCAATGTCCTGCACAGAAATCGTATCGTGCAGCCCGGTATAAATCCCCAACAGCATGCACGGTGAATGGGTCGGTTCTGCGAAGAAGCAGTGCACGTTATCGCCGAATGCCAGCTTCAGGCCAAACGCCACCCCGCCAGGCCCACCGCCGACGCCGCACGGCAGGTAAACAAACAGCGGATGGTCGGCATCCACCACGCGCCCCTGCTGCGCGAACTGCGCCTTCAGACGCTGGCCGGCGACCGCATAACCTAAAAACAACGTGCGGGAATTTTCATCATCGATAAAGAAACAGTTCGGATCGGACTGTGCCGCCTTACGGCCCTGCTCAACCGCCACGCCATAATCTTCTTCATACTCCACGACCGTCACGCCGTGGCTGCGCAGTTTGGCTTTTTTCCATGCGCGAGCGTCGGCAGACATATGAACCGTCACCTTAAAGCCGATACGGGCGCTCATAATGCCGATCGACATCCCAAGGTTGCCGGTGGAGCCTACGGCGATGCTGTACTGACTGAAGAACTGTTTAAACTCAGGCGAAAGCAGAATGCTGTAATCGTCTTGTGTGGTCAGCAGACCGGCTTCCAGCGCCAGTTTTTCCGCGTGGGTTAGCACTTCATAAATACCGCCACGCGCTTTAATTGAGCCGGAAATCGGTAGATGGCTGTCTTTCTTCAGCAGAATTTCGCCGTTGATGCGCTGCCCATACTCTTTTTCCAGCCGCTTTTGCATCGCCGGGATCGCGGCCAGTTCAGATTCGATAATGCCGCCGGTGGCTGCGGTTTCCGGGAATGCTTGCGCCAGATACGGCGCGAAGCGCGTCAGACGAGCGTGGGCATCCTGAACATCGTGCTCTGTCAGGCCAACATACGGTAAACCTTCCGCAAGAGAGGTAGTGCCAGGGTTAAACCAGGTCGTCTCCTTGAGAGCGACCAGATCTTCCACTAAAGGATGCTGGGCGATAAGTGTTTGAATGTTTTCCATAGTCAGTCTCTTTGCGCTTAGATAATAAAGGAAAGCAGGAATGTGCAAACCAGTGCAATAACGGACGCGATAAATGTCGCGGTCGTATAATATTTGAACGTCTCATTTAGGGTGGCGCCGCAGTACTGCTTCACCAGCCAGAAGAGGGAATCGGTGACGATCGTGCAGCCAATCGCGCCGGAACCGATGGCAATGGCGATGATCTCCGGGCTAACGTTGGGGTAGAGCGGCAGCATCGGGGCCACGATTGCCGTCGCGCCCATCATCGCCACCGTGGCAGAGCCCACCGCAGCATGCAGGATTAACGCCACCAGCCATGCCAGCAGAATCGGGTGCATATGCATGTTCGAGAGGATCAGCGCGAGGGTATCCGCCAGTCCGCTGCTCTTGAGGATAGCGTTGAATGCGCCGCCTGCGCCGATAATCAGCAAAATGTTAGCAATGGAGCCAAAACCGTTTTCGGTGTGGGTCAGCAGCGCACCCATGCCAATGTGCTGACGCAGGCCGAGAATGTAATAGGCCACGAAAACGGCAATAAACATCGCGGTGATCGGGTTACCAATAAACTCCAACAGCGTATAAACCGTGCTGCCTTTCGCCATGTTCAGCTCAGCGACGGTTTTTACCAGCATCAGGCCAATCGGCAGCAGTACGGTAAACAGCGTAGCGCCCAGCGATGGCAGCGTACTTTCGTCGCGCACCTTGAGGTCGGAAAACTCAGCCGGAACCGGTTTAAACGGCAGACGGTTACCGAGGAATTTCAGATACAGCGGACCGCCGATCAGCGAGGCCATTAAGCCCACCAGTAAGCCGTAGACAATCACGGTGCCAATGTCCGCGCCCAGCTTGTTCGCCACGAACAGGGCGGCTGGATGCGGCGGCACGACGCAGTGTACCGCCATCAGCGCTGTACATAACGGAATCGCCAGCTTCAGTAGCGAGGTATTGGTTTTTTTGGCAATTGAAAAGGCCAGAGGAATCAACAGCACTACGCCGACTTCAACAAACAGTGTGATCCCGCAAATCAGCCCGACCAGTACCATAATGACGTCAGCGGAAAGCCAGCGACAGCGCTGTAGCGTCAGGCCGATACGTTCGGCCGCGCCGGACACTTCCATCATTTTGCCAAGAATGGTCCCAAGGCCGATAACCGCGGCGAGGAAGCCCAGCGTACCGCCGATGCCACTCTCAATGGCATTGACCATATCCAGCGGCCCCATACCCATCATCGTACCCACGAAGAAGCTGGCTAACAGCAGCGCCAGAAACGGGTGGAATTTGAACTTCACGATGGTCAAAACGATTAACACGATGCTTATCAGCAGCGTGCTCACAACCCAGATTTGAGAGTGCATAACTCACCTTGCCCTGTGATTAATATAGGGTTATTGGACAAAAATAAGGCATGGTCTGACAAACGATATAAATCCCCTTTCACATGAGCCAGATTGCATCAAGTAGGTGATTTACGTCTAATTACGCTTTGTTTATGCGATATGGTTCACCTTGATTCATCTTTGTGCTGATTTTTGCAGCGAACTTTTTTACACTCCGGCGAATGAATCAGGAGGACAGGAGGTGAACATGGATCCCTTACGCGAGGTCAGAAATCGGCTGCTCAACGGCTGGCAGTTGTCAAAGCTGTATACCTTTGAAGTGGCGGCCCGACATCAGTCGTTTGCGCTGGCGGCAGATGAGCTGTCACTAAGCCCCAGCGCTGTCAGCCATCGCATTAATCAGCTGGAAGATGAGCTGGGTATTCAGCTGTTTGTTCGTTCGCATCGTAAAGTGGAACTCACCCACGAGGGCAAGCGGGTGTTCTGGGCGCTGAAATCATCGCTGGATACGCTGAATCAGGAAATCCTTGATATTAAAAATCAGGAGTTGTCCGGGACCCTCACCGTCTACTCACGGCCTTCTATCGCTCAGTGCTGGCTGGTTCCGGCGCTCGGCGACTTTACCCGTCGCTATCCGTCGATTTCGCTGACCATGCTGACCGGGAACGACAACGTCAATCTGCAGCGTGCCGGGGTCGATCTGGCCATCTATTTTGACGACGCACCCTCCGCGCAGCTCACGCACCACTTCCTGATGGATGAAGAGATCCTGCCGGTATGCAGCCCGGACTACGCTCGCCGCCATGACCTTACCGGTTCGCTGGTGAATTTACCGCACTGTACGTTGCTGCATGACAGACAGGCGTGGAGTAACGACTCCGGGACCGATGAATGGCACAGTTGGGCGCAGCATTTTTCGGTGAATCTGCCGACATCGTCGGGAATTGGTTTCGATCGTTCTGATTTGGCGGTGATTGCGGCGATGAATCATATCGGCGTGGCGATGGGCCGAAAGCGGCTGGTGCAAAAACGCCTCGACAGTGGAGAGCTGGTTGCGCCTTTTGGCGATATGGCGCTGAAATGCCATCAGCACTACTACATCACAACCCTGCCTGGCAGACAGTGGCCGAAAATCGAGGCGTTTATTCGCTGGCTTCAGGAACAGGTTAAATAAGCAGGCCGCGAATATTTTTTACGCTTTCTCGCTACACGCAAAGTGAAAAAGCATGCTAAATACGTGATATCACTCCTGATGATTTGCGTAAGGACGACCGTGTTAAAGCCGATTGTTTCCCTTTTATTGTTAGCCAGCGCCACCGTGTGTGCCGCGCAACCTGTGCTGACTGCGGCGCAGTATGCGCAGCAGCTTGGCGTTGGGATGGACGTAGACTGGGCGCGCACCGATCGGGGTATCCGTGAATTCGATCCGCTGGTGGTGCGGGATTACAAGGCGAAAGGGTTAACCCACGTGCGCATTCGCGTGGCGGGAGAGCCTACGGAGGCGCGGCTTATACATCTGCGCAAGCTGGTGGAAGCCTGCGAGCAGTATGGCGTGATCCCGATAATTGCCTATCAGGCTGACGAATATAAAAAAGATCCCAGTACCGGTAACGAAAAAGAGGTGGTTAACTGGTGGGTGGCGGTGGCGCATTACTTTGGTCAAAGCTCGCCGTTGCTGGGTTTCGACCTGATATACGAACCCTCTGATAAGCTCAACCATAATCAGGTATCGCTCAATCGGGTGTATGACAAAACCATTCGTACTGTCCATGCCATCGACCCGCAGCGGATGATTTTTATCGCGCCGCGACTACGCGCCGCGCCGGAAGATTTGCCTGACCTGAAACTGCCGCCGCAAAGTCAGAATACCGTGCTGGCTCAATGGCATATTTTTCCGTGGGGGCCGCTGAAAAATAATGGTAAATATCCGTGGACCTCAGGCACAGCGGCAGAAAAGGCCGCTATTCGCGCCCGTATCAATACCGCCATTCACTGGCAGCAGAAAACAGGTCATGTCAGTTGGGTGGGAGGCTGGTCGCCAGGAGAAACCATCAGGAACGCGCCTTCTGCCTCGCAAATGGCGTTTGCCCGATTTATGGCGTGCGAACTGAAAAAAGCGAAAATTCCCTATGCTATCAATGCGGATACGCAGTTTTATGATGGCGAGGAAGGCGCCTGGCGTCCGGCGCTGGAGCCGTTACTGACGACGATGATCGTGCCTGAATGCGAAAAGCCCGGCGATAAGCCGGGCCATCATACGCTTAAACCGCCTGCCCCTGATGCGACACGCGTGACGCCAGCGGAAGCCAGCAAACAAAAATCAACAGTCCCATAAGGGTCATCAGCAGGCCCAGACTGGCTTGCCCGGTCTGCGGCAGCATTGCAGAGAACCACGCCAGCACGCCGGAACCAATGTTCTGTAATCCCCCAACCAGCGCACCGGCAGTGCCTGCCAGGAATGGGAAAGGCTCCATTGCGCCACTGGTTGCCAGCGGAAACAGCATCCCGGCACCGAAGAAAAATAGTGCGGCGGGAACCAGCAGCGTCCAGACGTTCATCACGTCAAACAGGCCCGGGATCCACATCATTAAACCGGCTACCAGACAGCAGATAACCGACTGCCACATCAGCGTCGAGAAACGCTTATTCGGGCGACCGGCGAACCAGGCGCCGAAAAATGCCGCCGGGATGGGCAGAATAAACAGGATACTGACCACCATGCTGCTTAAACCGAGCCTTGCGCCCAACAATACCCCGGAGCAGGCCTCGAAGACCGCAACGCCCGCCAGGCCGCCGATCAGCATCAGCACGTAACAGGTGAAAGAACTGTTACCAAACAGCGTTTTATAGCTGGCGATAAGGCGTGGACGCGGTGCGCCCGCAGGACGCGTTTCCGGCATCCAGCGCGCCATGCTAAACGTGACGCCCGCGCACAGAACCAGCAGGAAGATGTAACAGGCGCGCCAGTTCCACAGGGTATCCAGCATGCCGCCAATCAGCGGGGCCAGCAGTGGACTCACCAGAATCCCCATGTTTAACAAACTATTCGCGTGGCGCAGCTGCGTGCCTTCGTACAGATCGCGCGGTAAGGTTCGCGCCATTACACCGCCGACGCCTGTTCCCATGCCCTGGATTGCACTGGCGATAATCAGTACCGTCAGGCTGTGGGTGGTAATCGCGACCAGCGTGGCCAGCATGAAAATAGACATTCCGGTAAGGATCACCGGACGGCGGCCAACGCGATCGGAAAGTGGGCCGTAAAACAGTTGTGACAGGCCGTAGGTCAGCAGGTAGGCGGCCATTACGCTTTGCACCGCTCCTTCGCGAACGTTCAGTTCACGCGCCATATCAGCAATCGCGGGGATATAAATGGTTTGCGCCATCTGACCTACCGCCACCAGTAATACCAACATCAACAACAAATTGACGCTTCTATGCCTTTTCATTTCGCTGATTACTTTTAAAAAAGATAAAAAAGAAGAATAAGGTGCTGTACTTTCCCGTAAATGCGCGTGGAATCTACCACAACAGAAAAAGAAGGCCAGATAGTGGGCTGGAATGTTTACGCGATGAACGGCAGGAAATGTAAACAAAAAGCGGCAACAAATGTTGCCGGATTGAATCGGGGTTACGGCGCGATCATGACAAGCGGAGTAAGACAGCGCCTACGGCAATGCCGGCGGCCGCGACAAGGCGTATTCCGGCAACCTTTTCTTTCAGCAGTAGCCAGGCGAGCAGAGCGCCAAACAGAATGGAGGTTTCACGCAGCGCTGCGACCACCGCCAACGGAGCCTGGGTCATGGCCCACAGCGCCAGACCGTAAGAACCCATCGTGCCAATTCCACCCAGAATACCTTTCTTCCACTGCTGTACCAGATAGCGTGACGCTTCCCGGCGCCGGGCGATCATCGCCCAGCCCAGCAGACAGGAACCGTTCAGAAAGAAGGTCCACAGCGTATAACCGAGCGCGGTTTCTGATAAGCGTACGCCGGTGCCATCAACCAGCGTGTAACCGGCGATAAAGCAGGCGTTAATGAGCGCCAGTACGATCCCGCGTTGTGAGCTGCTGCGTCCGTTAAATGCCATGCCGAGAATGGCCAGACAGATCGTAGCAATCCCCACCCAGGCAAACACAGACAGGCTATCGCCAAGGAACAAGACGCTGATAATCGCAACCAGCAGCGGTGCTGTCCCACGCATCAGAGGATAGGTTTGGCTCATATCCGAAACCTGATAGGTTTTGGCGACCAGGACCGTATACACCACTTGCAACGCGGTTGAGACGGCCAAAAACGGCAGGCTGGCGGCGGAAGGCTGAGGCGCGAAGGGTAAGCAGATCAATGCCATAATCGCCGCGGAGCCGCTGACGCCAATCGCCGAGTACAGTTTATCGTTTCCAGCTTTAACAATGGCATTCCAACTGGCATGCAGCAGCGCGGCAAACAGCAAAATGCAGAAAACAGAAAGCGTCATGGTGGCGTTCTTCCCTGAGAATGTCATAAAAACGTAACATATTGGCGCGAGACAAGCACCAGGGAGAAGGTGAAAGGGGAGCGGAGTGTTACCCGCTCCCCTTAGGTGCGACTTGAATCCGAATTACTTAACGTATTTCAGAACGGCATCAAGTAGTTGCAGTGCTGCAACAATGAGTTTGAGGATAAGAATAGCGATATCCACGAGGCTCATACGCTCTCCTTTTGGTACAAGGAGCACGGTGCTGACGTACCTCGCCGCTGCCTGTTGCCAGCACCTTTGTTGACATAACACAGTGTGCTCACACGGGGGTTAAGGCGCTGACGGCACCACCCGTTTCAGCCAGGACTTTGATGCGCCGGTTTACGATGCGGCCCCCGCATAACACATTGCGTACCGAGACATTATAGATAAGTACTGTATAAATTAACAGTATCTTATGGACATTGTGTCATTCATGTTCCATACTCAAAACCATCAAAATTCGTGCCGAAATTGCGTGTTCTTCGCAGAACGCGTATACTTTTTCCGTTGACATAACACAGTGTGTTCGGCGGCTACCAACCGCACAGCGCTGAAAAAAACCTCGCTCCGGCGGGGTTTTTTGTTTTCCGACTCTGCACAGCGAAATGTGATCGTTGACGCATTTTTATGCAGATGAAAATTTTTCCATTGTCACGCTGAAAAACCTGTGTTTGTATAAATCCAGTTAATCAACAAACAGACAGGTCCCTAATGAACCCTTCCATGCTGACTGCGACCCTACTAAAAACTGCGCCATCTCGCGCAGCGGTCGTCGTGCGTGTGGTGGTGGTCGTCGGCAATGCGCCGTAGGGTCCGGATCAACACACGATTCCAAAACCCCGCCGGCGCAAACCGGGCGGGGTTTTTCGTTTAAGAGACCTGCCCGAAGCAAAGGCCCAGAATAAAAGGACTGGAGCATGGCAAGTTCGGGCATAACATCCAAGCGTACGCGTTTTACGGGCGCAGAATTCATCGTTCATTTCATGGAACGCCAGGGGATTCAGGTGGTCACCGGTATTCCTGGCGGATCGATTCTTCCCGTGTATGACGCCTTGAGCCAAAGCACGCAAATCCGTCATATCCTGGCGCGCCACGAGCAGGGCGCGGGGTTTATCGCGCAGGGGATGGCGAGAACCGATGGTAAACCCGCCGTCTGTATGGCCTGCAGCGGACCGGGCGCGACCAACCTGGTGACCGCCATTGCCGACGCGCGGCTGGATTCCATCCCGCTGGTGTGTATCACCGGGCAGGTTCCGGCCTCAATGATCGGGACCGACGCCTTCCAGGAAGTCGATACCTACGGCATCTCTATCCCCATCACCAAGCACAACTATCTGGTCCGCCATATCAGTGAATTACCGCAGGTCATGAGCGATGCGTTCCGCATTGCGCAGTCCGGCCGTCCGGGCCCGGTGTGGATAGACATTCCTAAGGATATTCAAACCGCCGTTTTTGAAATTGAAGAGATGCCGGAGCCCGCGCAGAAAATGGCGGCACCGGCGTTCAGCCTGGACAGCATTCGCGATGCCGCAGCTATGATTAACGCCGCACAGCGTCCGGTGCTGTATCTCGGCGGCGGCGTGATTAACGCGCCTGAGCGGGTTCGTGAACTGGCAGAAAAAGCCATGCTGCCCACCACCATGACCTTAATGGCGCTCGGTATGTTGCCGAAAGCGCATCCGCTGTCGTTAGGCATGCTGGGTATGCACGGCGCGCGCAGCACTAACTTTATTCTGCAAGAAGCGGACTTATTGATTGTTCTGGGCGCGCGTTTTGATGACCGGGCGATTGGTAAAACCGAGCAGTTCTGTCCGAACGCCAAAATCATCCATGTGGATATCGACCGCGCGGAGCTGGGTAAAATCAAACAGCCGCACGTGGCAATTCAGGCGGATGTCGATGAGGTTCTGGCGCAACTGATCCCATTAATTGACGCGCAGCCGCGAGAGTCGTGGCATCAAATGGTGGCCGATTTACAACGCGAATTCCCCTGCAGCATTCCGCAGGAAAGCGACCCGCTCAGCCACTATGGGCTGATCAACGCCGTAGCGGCCTGCGTGGATGACAATGCCATTATCACCACCGACGTAGGCCAGCATCAGATGTGGGCCGCACAGGCTTACCCGCTGAACCGTCCGCGTCAGTGGCTGACCTCCGGCGGTCTGGGAACCATGGGCTTTGGCCTGCCGGCGGCAATTGGCGCAGCGCTGGTCAACCCGGACAAAAAGGTGCTGTGCTTCTCCGGCGACGGTAGCCTGATGATGAATATTCAGGAAATGGCAACGGCCAGCGAAAATCAGCTGGATATTAAAATCATCCTGATGAATAACGAAGCGTTGGGTCTGGTGTATCAGCAGCAGAGTTTGTTCTATAAGCAGGGCGTTTTTGCGGCGACATATCCGGGGATGATTAACTTTATGCAGATAGCCGCCGGGTTTGGCCTCGAAACCTGCGATTTGAATAACGAAGCGGATCCACAGGCAGCGTTGCAGGAGATTATTAATCGCCCTGGACCTGCGCTGATCCACGTGCGCATCGATGCCGAAGAAAAAGTGTACCCGATGGTGCCGCCGGGTGCGGCAAACACAGAAATGGTGGGGGAATAAGCCATGCAACAGCAGACTCATGACAACGTAATCCTGGAACTCACCGTACGCAACCATCCGGGCGTAATGACCCACGTCTGCGGGCTGTTTGCCCGCCGCGCGTTCAACGTGGAAGGCATTCTCTGTCTACCGATTCAGGACAGCGACAAGAGCCGCATCTGGCTACTGGTCAACGACGATCAGCGTCTTGAGCAGATGATAAGCCAGATCGACAAGCTGGAAGATGTGGTGAAAGTGGCCCGCAACCAGTCCGACCCGTCGATGTTTAACAAAATCACGGTTTTCTTTGAGTGAGTTAGTCGCCGTCTGAATCCGGGGTGATGACTTTGACAGAGCCGTTCCGGCAGTGGGTTGCGTAATCTGCCGGCAACGGGCGATCGCTTATCAGTACGTCAAAAGTGGAAAGCGGGCCAATGCTGGCGGGAGCAACCTCATCAAACAGGGCGTGGCGCGTCAGCAGAATTTTGCGCAATCCGCGTTCCATCGCTTTGCGTTTGGTGGCCAGATCGTCCGGATTGAACCAGCTAACGCCGAAATGCTCATGGACTCCGCTGGCAGAGATAAACACTTTTCGTGGGTTGAGCGCATCCAGCGGAGAGGGATTGTTGGTGTCGTAAAAGGCATCACTTTTCGCCCGATAGGTGCCCCCGCAAAGAATCGCCGTGGCGTTGGGTTTTTCATTTAGCGCCACGAATACCCGGTGTGAGTAGCAAATTCCGGTAAAGGTAATATCGTCCGGGATCATGCTGATGACTAATGGCATTTCGGCACCATTATCAAAAAAGACCAGATCGTTTTCACTGACCAGTCCCGCGGCCAGAATGGCAACCGGTAAATCGTCGCGATGATACTGCTTTTGCACGGGGAGCGGAGCGTTAACGAGGGTGGCGGGCTTGTTCACCATCACGATGTAACCACCGAGTAGCGTAAGCGGCAATGGTTCGTCATCCTGGCTGAGATCCCGACGGATGGTCATCACGGAAACCTCCAGCATGCGCGCCGCCTCTTTCAGATGGATTCTGTCGGTCTTCTTCAACAATTCCATCAGACGTCGAATACGTTCTTTTTGCTTGGTTTCCATGCACACTCTCCACGAATCATGTTTTCATGTTCCTTCAGTAACATTTATGTGTTTCTGGGAACATGATATTGCTGCATTACTATACGTCTGACCATTGGGAAATAAAAGCGTGTTTTTACACGTTTTATTGATTATAAGCAGCGAGTTTTCAGTCGATTGTAAGCAAGTTAATCATTTTGAGTGTGATAGAGACGCAACATTTAGCATAATAAATAAACAATAAAATGATCCTCCAATCGCGATCCTAGTCACAAATGATACGGAAGTAACATGATAATGTTATTTTAATATCATTGTTGTGTGATTGTTTCTGAGAGGTAGTAAAATGGATATCGCGGTTATTGGCTCCAACATGGTGGATCTCATCACCTACATCAACCAGATGCCCAAAGAAGGGGAAACGCTGGAAGCGCCCGCCTTTAAAATTGGTTGTGGCGGTAAAGGGGCAAATCAGGCCGTTGCGGCTGCTAAGCTCAATTCCAAAGTGCTGATGCTGACGAAAGTCGGTGATGATATTTTTGCGGATAACACCATTCGTAATCTCGAATCCTGGGGGATTAATACGACCTATGTCGAAAAGGTACCCTGCACCAGCAGCGGCGTTGCACCGATCTTTGTTAATGCAAACTCCAGCAACAGCATTCTGATTATTAAAGGCGCCAACAAGTTTCTCTCTCCGGAAGATATCGATCGCGCGGCGGAAGATCTGAAAAAGTGTCAACTTATTGTCCTGCAGTTGGAAGTACAGCTGGAAACGGTTTATCACGCGATTGAATTCGGTAAAAAACACGGTATTGAAGTGTTATTAAATCCCGCTCCTGCATTACGGGAATTAGATATGTCTTATGCCTGTAAATGCGATTTCTTCGTGCCAAATGAAACCGAGCTCGAAATATTAACCGGTATGCCGGTGGATACCTATGACCATATTCGCGCCGCGGCACGT
Organism: Citrobacter sp. XY323; assembly: GCF_025106035.1. Lineage (NCBI taxonomy): Bacteria > Pseudomonadati > Pseudomonadota > Gammaproteobacteria > Enterobacterales > Enterobacteriaceae > Citrobacter > Citrobacter sp. XY323. The sequence continues at coordinate 38,383 of NZ_JANYUK010000017.1, read as the reverse complement.
TCTTTGGTCGATAAAGGTCTGAACAATATTATCGTCACCATGGGGGAGAAAGGTGCTCTGTGGATGACGCGTGACCAGGAAGTCCATGTCCCGGCGTTTAAAGTGAACGCTGTCGATACCAGTGGCGCAGGTGACGCTTTCATCGGTTGTTTTGCCCACTATTACGTTCAAAGCGGTGATGTCGAAGCCGCCATGAAAAAAGCCGCTCTCTTCGCTGCATTCAGCGTTACCGGGAAAGGCACTCAATCATCTTATCCAAGCATCGAACAATTTAATGAGTTTCTTACCTTAAACGAATAATACTCCTGCATTGTAAAAGGTAGCACTATGAACGATAAAAACATCATTCAGATGCCCGACGGCTATCTGAATAAGACGCCTCTGTTCCAGTTTATTTTGTTATCCTGTTTATTCCCTTTATGGGGATGCGCAGCCGCATTAAATGATATTCTGATTACGCAATTCAAAAGCGTATTTTCACTCAGCAACTTTGCTTCGGCATTAGTTCAGAGTGCCTTTTATGGCGGTTATTTTTTAATTGCGATTCCGGCATCTTTGGTGATTAAAAAGACCAGTTATAAAATCGCCATCTTAATGGGACTGACCCTTTATATTGTTGGCTGTACGCTCTTTTTCCCGGCATCGCACATGGCCACCTACACCATGTTCCTCGCGGCAATTTTTGCGATTGCGATTGGCCTGAGCTTCCTGGAAACCGCAGCCAACACCTACAGCTCCATGATTGGCCCAAAAGCGTATGCCACCCTGCGCCTGAACATTAGCCAGACCTTTTACCCCATTGGTGCAGCCGCTGGTATTCTGCTGGGTAAATATCTGGTCTTCTCTGAAGGCGAGAGTCTGGAAAAACAGATGGCTGGGATGAACGCGGAGCAGATCCACAACTTTAAAGTGTTGATGCTGGAAAATACCCTTGAGCCTTACAAGTACATGATTATGGTGCTGGTTGTGGTGATGGTGTTGTTCCTGCTGACCCGCTTCCCGACCTGTAAAGTCGCGCAAACGGCGAGTCATAAACGTCCGTCAGCGATGGATACGCTGCGTTATCTGGCCAGCAATGCCCGTTTCCGCCGTGGGATTGTGGCGCAGTTCCTGTACGTGGGGATGCAGGTCGCGGTGTGGTCATTTACCATCCGTCTGGCGCTGGAATTGGGCGATATCAACGAGCGCGACGCCTCAACCTTCATGGTCTATAGCTTTGCCTGCTTCTTTATCGGCAAGTTTATCGCCAACATATTGATGACACGCTTCAATCCGGAAAAAGTGCTGATCCTCTACTCCATCATTGGCGCACTGTTTCTGGTCTATGTTGCGCTGGCGCCAAGCTTCAGCGCCGTGTACGTTGCCGTACTGGTGAGCGTCCTGTTTGGACCCTGCTGGGCGACAATCTATGCCGGTACGCTGGATACCGTGGATAACGAACATACTGAAATGGCGGGAGCAGTCATTGTCATGGCGATTGTTGGTGCAGCGGTGGTTCCGGCAATTCAGGGCTATGTGGCCGATATGTTCCACTCGCTACAACTCTCGTTCCTGGTCTCCATGTTGTGCTTCGTGTACGTCGGTATCTACTTCTGGCGTGAAAGCAAAGTGCGCAATAACCTGGCTGAAGCGACTGTTTCCTGAGGAGAGCGATCATGACAACACGTATCACGCTGTGGCGGGAACTCTTTGCAGAGCATCCGCGAATCTTACTGAAGAATAGCGACTTCACGGTTACCGCATTTCGTTACGCCAGCGGTGTGGAAGGGCTGAAGGTAGAAAACAGTCGTGGACATCTGGTTATTCTGCCCTGGATGGGGCAGATGATCTGGGATGCTCAGTTTGACGGGCATGAACTGACCATGCGCAACATGTTTAGTCAGCCGAAACCGGCTGCGGAAGTGGTAGCGACATACGGCTGCTTTGCTTTCCACTCGGGTATATTGGCTAATGGCTGCCCTTCGCCGGAAGATTCTCACCCGTTGCATGGCGAAATGGCCTGTGCCGCGATGGATGAGGCCTGGCTGGAGCTGGAGGGAGAGAATTTGCGCGTGAGTGGACGCTACGAGTATGTGATGGGATTCGGTCATCATTATCAGGCGCATCCTGCGGTGATTATGCGCAAAGCGAGTGCGCTGTTTGATATTCAGATGGCGGTCACCAACCTCGCCTCAGTGGCAATGCCTTTACAGTATATGTGCCATATGAACTATGCCTACGTACCGGAAGCGACCTTCAGCCAGAATATCCCGGATGAAGCCATGAAGCTGCGTGAGTCGGTACCCGCGCATGTTAAACCTACCGAGCAGTGGCTGGCGTTTAATCAGCGGATCATCCAGGGCGAGGCCTCGCTGGGGCGCCTCAACGAGCCCGATTTTTACGATCCGGAAATCGTTTTCTTCGCTGACCAACTGGACCGATACACGGATAAGCCTGAATTTCGCATGATCGCACCTGATGGCACCACGTTCGTGACACGTTTCTCCAGCGCGGAGCTGAATTATGTCACCCGTTGGATCCTCTATAACGGCGATCAGCAGGTGGCAGCCTTCGCCCTACCTGCGACCTGTCGCCCAGAAGGCTTCCTGGCGGCACAGCGAAAAGGCACGTTGATTCAGCTAGAACCGCAGCACACCCGCACATTTACCGTCACAACTGGCATCGCCTGATCGCTCAAGGCTTAAACAGCAGCGCGTCGAAACACAAAATCCTTCAAGCTGCATAAGGCGGCAAGTCTGCTCACCTCAGAAGCTTACTCAAGTCAGTGACTGGGGTGAGCAGACCAAGCCAACGCAGAGGCTGCTTGAAGGATAAAGTGTATATCGTTAAGGTAAGCACGTTTTTTATCCCCCAGGACAGAACCCATGATCACCGTTGCCCTTATCGACGACCACACTATCGTCCGCTCCGGCTTTGCCCAGTTGCTGGGGCTGGAACCTGATTTGCAGGTTGTGGCTGAGTTCGGCTCAGGCAGTGAGGCGCTGGTGGGATTACCGGGACGTGGCGTGCAGGTATGTATCTGTGATATCTCGATGCCTGATATCTCCGGTCTTGAACTGTTAAGCCAGTTGCCAAAAGGGATGGCGATTATCATGCTCTCCGTCCACGACAGCCCCGCGCTGGTGGAGCAGGCGCTCAACGCGGGCGCGCGTGGTTTCCTTTCTAAACGCTGTAGTCCTGATGAGCTGATCGCGGCGGTGCATACCGTGGCGACCGGCGGCTGCTATTTGACGCCGGATATCGCCGTCAAACTGGCGGCTGGTCGTCAGGATCCGCTGACCAAACGCGAACGTCAGGTGGCGGAGAAACTGGCGCAAGGCATGGCGGTAAAAGAGATTGCCGCCGAACTGGGCCTGTCGCCGAAAACGGTGCACGTGCATCGCGCTAACCTGATGGAAAAACTGGGCGTTAGCAACGATGTCGAACTGGCCCGCCGGATGTTTGACGGCTGGCAATGAACACGCTCTGTTCCCGGTTAATCACCGTTGTTGCCTGCTTCTTTATCTTCTCTGCCGCGTGGTTCTGCTTGTGGAGTATCAGCCTGCACCTGGTTGAGCGCCCGGAGCTGGCGGTACTGCTGTTTCCGTTTGGCCTGCGTCTGGGGCTGATGCTGCAATGTCCACGCGGCTACTGGCCGGTGCTGCTGGGTGCGGAATGGCTGCTTCTTTTCTGGCTGGCGCAGGAAGTGGCGCTGGCTCACTTGCCACTTTTGATGATCGGGAGCTTCCTCACGTTACTCCCGGTGATGCTGATTTCGCGATACCGCCATCAGCGTGACTGGCGCACGCTGCTGTTACAGGGCGCGGCGCTGACGGCGGCGGCGTTGCTGCAATCGCTGCCCTGGCTTGGGCAAGGCGAAGAGGCGTGGAATGCCCTACTGCTGACGCTCACTGGTGGATTAACGCTGGCTCCGATCTGTCTGGTTTTCTGGCACTATCTTAGCAGCACCACCTGGTTGCCGCTGGGCCCGGCGGTGGTGTCTCAGCCGGTGAACTGGCGCGGGCGGCATCTGGTCTGGTATCTGCTGCTGTTTAGCGTCAGCCTGTGGTTGCAGCTTGGCCTGCCCGATGAACTGTCACGCTTCACGCCGTTTTGCCTCGCGCTGCCGATCATTGCGCTCGCCTGGCACTACGGCTGGCAGGGGGCGCTGATTGCCACGTTAATGAACGCCATTGCGCTGATTGCCAGCCAGACCTGGCACGATCATCCCGTCGACCTGTTGCTCTCCCTGCTGGTGCAAAGCCTGACCGGGCTGCTGCTCGGCGCGGGGATCCAGCGTCTGCGCGAGCTTAACCAGTCGCTGCAAAACGAATTAGCGCGCAACCACCGTCTGGCGGAACGCCTGCTGGAGACCGAAGAGAGCGTGCGCCGGGATGTGGCGCGCGAGCTGCACGATGATATCGGTCAGACCATCACCGCCATTCGCACCCAGGCGGGCATTGTCCAGCGGCTGGCGCCGGAAAACGCAGGGGTGAAGTGCAGCGGGGCGCATATCGAACAACTTTCTCTTGGCGTATACGATTCTGTGCGTCGTCTGTTGGGTCGTCTGCGTCCGCGCCAGTTGGATGATCTCACGCTGGAACAAGCCATCCGCTCATTGATGCGTGAAATGGAGCTGGAAAGCCGCGGCATCGTCAGCCACCTTGACTGGCGAATTGACGAATCTGCACTCAGCGAAAGTCAGCGGGTGACGCTGTTTCGCGTCTGTCAGGAAGGGCTGAACAACATCGTTAAGCACGCCAACGCCAGCGCGGTGACGCTTCAGGGCTGGCAGCAGGATGAACGGCTGATGCTGGTGATTGAGGACGACGGCAGCGGCCTGCCGCCGGGATCGAATCAGCAGGGATTTGGCCTCACCGGGATGCGTGAACGTATTACCGCCCTCGGGGGATCGCTCTCGATTTCCTGTACGCACGGCACGCGGGTCAGCGTGTCGTTACCCCAGCGTTATGTGTAAGGAGCGGTCATGTTTTCGTTTTTAAAAGCCCCAGTCAGCGCGCCGCTCATCACCGATAAGCGTGAAGTGGATGCCCTCTACCGCTACTGGCGGCGGCATATTCTGACCACTATCTGGCTCGGCTACGCGCTGTTCTATTTCACACGCAAGAGCTTCAACGCCGCCGTACCGGATATCCTCACCAGCGGCGTGCTGACCCGCAGCGACATTGGTCTGCTGGCGACGCTGTTTTACATCACCTACGGCCTGTCGAAGTTTGTTTCCGGTATCGTCAGTGACCGTTCCAACGCCCGTTATTTTATGGGGTTTGGGCTTATCGCCACCGGCGTGGTGAACATTCTGTTTGGCTTCTCCACCTCGCTCTGGGCTTTTGCGGTGCTCTGGGCGCTGAACGCCTTTTTCCAGGGCTGGGGGTCGCCGGTCTGCGCGCGTTTATTGACTGCGTGGTATTCGCGTACCGAACGCGGCGGCTGGTGGGCGCTGTGGAATACTGCGCACAATGTTGGCGGGGCGCTGATCCCTATCGTGATGGCGGCGACGGCGCTGCACTACGGCTGGCGTGCCGGGATGATGATCGCCGGGCTGCTGGCGATTGTAGTGGGGATTTTTCTCTGCTGGCGGCTGCGCGACAGGCCGCAGGCGATTGGTCTGCCGCCGATTGGCGACTGGCGGCATGATGAGCTGGAAATCGCCCAGCAGCAGGAAGGCGCAGGGCTGAGTCGTAAAGAGATTCTCACCCGCTATGTATTGCTGAATCCCTATATCTGGCTGCTGTCGCTGTGTTACGTGCTGGTGTACGTCGTCCGCGCCGCCATCAACGACTGGGGCAATCTGTATATGTCGGAGACGCTCGGCGTGGATCTGGTGACCGCCAATACCGCCGTGACCATGTTCGAATTGGGCGGATTTATCGGCGCGCTGGTCGCAGGCTGGGGCTCGGACAAACTGTTTAACGGCAACCGCGGTCCAATGAACCTGATTTTCGCTGCCGGAATTTTGCTCTCCGTGGGCTCGTTGTGGCTGATGCCGTTCGCCAGTTACGTGATGCAGGCGGCGTGCTTCTTCACCACCGGATTCTTCGTCTTCGGCCCGCAAATGCTGATCGGCATGGCGGCGGCGGAGTGCTCGCACAAAGAGGCAGCGGGCGCGGCAACCGGATTTGTCGGGCTGTTTGCCTATCTTGGGGCATCGCTTTCCGGCTGGCCGCTGGCGAAGGTGATGGAGGTCTGGCACTGGACCGGATTCTTTGTGGTGATCGCCATTGCGGCGGGGATATCCGCGCTGCTGCTGCTGCCGTTTTTGAACGCCCAGGCTCCACGCGAACTCAACGAAGCGTGATGCACCTCACCTTTTTACCCTGAGTAGGGCAAAACTAAGAAATTTTCCCGGTTTCACCTGGACGCTGTCTCAGGCGCGTCCCCCGGCTGATTTTTACAATGCCTGCCATTCGCAGGTATAAAAATTAGCTCGGGAGTGTCAAATGCTGGCCTTTCTAAACCAGGTACGCAAGCCGACCCTGGATCTGCCGCTCGATGTGCGGCGCAAAATGTGGTTCAAACCGTTCATGCAGTCCTATCTGGTAGTCTTTATTGGCTACCTGACCATGTATCTGATCCGCAAAAACTTCAATATCGCGCAGAACGACATGATCTCCACCTACGGGCTGAGTATGACGCAGCTGGGAATGATTGGCCTGGGCTTCTCCATCACCTACGGCGTGGGTAAAACGCTGGTTTCCTACTACGCAGACGGCAAAAATACCAAGCAGTTCCTGCCGTTTATGCTGATCCTCTCCGCCATCTGTATGCTCGGCTTCAGCGCCAGCATGGGGGCGGGTTCAACCAGCCTGTTCCTGATGATCGCCTTCTACGCGCTGAGCGGTTTTTTCCAGAGTACCGGTGGCTCGTGTAGCTATTCCACCATCACCAAATGGACGCCGCGTCGCAAGCGGGGTTCTTACCTCGGTATGTGGAATATCTCCCATAACCTCGGTGGTGCGGGTGCGGCTGGCGTGGCGCTGTTTGGCGCCAACTATCTGTTCGACGGTCACGTCATTGGTATGTTTATCTTCCCGTCGATTATCGCCCTGATTGTCGGCTTTATCGGCCTGCGCTACGGCAGCGACTCCCCGGAGTCTTATGGCCTCGGTAAAGCTGAAGAGCTGTTCGGCGAGGAGATAAGCGAAGAGGACAAAGAGACTGAAGAAAATGAGATGACCAAATGGCAGATCTTTGTTGAGTACGTGCTGAAAAACAAAGTGATCTGGCTGCTGTGCTTCTCCAACATTTTCCTGTACGTGGTGCGCATCGGTATCGACCAGTGGTCCACTGTCTACGCTTTCCAGGAGCTGAAGCTCTCCAAAGAAGTGGCGATTCAGGGTTTTACCCTGTTTGAAGTGGGCGCGTTGGTCGGCACGCTATTGTGGGGTTGGCTCTCTGACCTGGCTAACGGTCGTCGTGCGCTGGTAGCCTGCGTGGCGCTGGCGTTGATTATCGCAACTCTGGGCGTTTATCAGCACGCCAGCAACCAGTATGTCTATCTGGCTTCGCTGTTTGCGCTGGGCTTCCTGGTGTTCGGTCCTCAGCTGTTAATCGGCGTTGCAGCCGTCGGATTCGTACCGAAAAAAGCGATCGGCGCAGCCGATGGGATTAAAGGCACCTTCGCATATCTGATTGGTGACAGCTTCGCCAAGCTGGGTCTGGGGATGATTGCCGACGGCACGCCGATTTTCGGTCTGACCGGCTGGGCGGGCACGTTCGCCGCGCTGGATACCGCCGCCATCGGTTGTATCTGCCTGATGGCCATCGTGGCCGTGTTTGAAGAACGTAAAATTCGCCGCGAGAAAAAAATTCAACAATTGAAAGTCGCTTAAGTTAAGTGTGCATTGGTAACTTTTGCCCGCCTGAATGGCGGGCTTTTTTATGCCGCGGATCCATCCTGAATCGCGTTGATACGTTCAGTCGTCGACAGAGAGGAATTTGCCGTTATGATGGGCATCCTGTCTGGTAATGGATGTGCGCATGATTTGGATAATGCTGGCCACATTGGTCGTTGTTTTTGTAGTGGGTTTTCGGGTGTTGACGTCCGGATCTCGACGGGCAATTCGCCGTCTGAGCGAGCGACTGAATATTGATGTTGTGCCGGTAGAGTCGATGATCGATCAGATGGGAAAAGTACAGGGTGAGGCTTTTTTACAGTACCTCCACCGCCCAGATGAATCGCATCTGCAAAATGCTGCCCAGGTGTTGTTGATCTGGCAAATCGTTATTGTCGACGGCAGTGAGTCGAATCTGCTGCAATGGCACCGTTGGCTGCAAAAAGCCCGATTGGCCACGCCGATTACTGATGCACAGGTGCGTCTGGCGCTCGGTTTTCTGCGCGAAATAGAGCCGGATATGCAGGAGTTTAATGCGTTTCAGATGCGCTATAACGCCTTTTTCCAGCCCGAAGATGGCGTGCACTGGCTACACTGACAGTCATGCCTGTTGGCGAATTAATTGTGCAAATATAAATTGATTTAATAGCTAATGGGCTATAATTTACCTATAGCTTATTAGCTATGAGGGATCGTTGATGTGGGAAGTGGAAACAACGGATGTTTTCGATAAATGGTTTGACGTACAGACCGAGGCGCTCAAGGAAGATATGCTCGCAGCGATGATGATTTTATCCGAGTATGGTCCTCAGTTAGGCAGGCCGTTTGCTGATACGGTAAATGCTTCTGCTTTTTCAAATATGAAAGAGTTGCGAGTGCAGCATCAGGGCAACCCGATTCGGGCGTTCTTCGTGTTTGATCCTTCTCGCCATGGCATCGTGTTATGCGCTGGCGATAAAACAGGGTTAAACGAGAAGAAATTCTATAAAGAGATGATCAGGCTTGCTGACGCTGAGTACCGAAATCACCTTAATAAGTAAGGAAAATTATGGCGACGCTTAAAGAATTGATGGCGAAACAAAGCCCGGAAAGCCAGGAGCGCATTGCTGAAAAAGTAGAAGTGCTACGTCAGGTGATTGCGTTAAATATGTTACGGGAAGAACTGAATCTCTCTCAGGCGGAACTTGCCTCGGCAATGGGCGTTAAGCAGCCAACAATCGCAAAAATGGAACAGGCGGATAACGATCCTCGTCTGTCGACGCTTAAGCGTTATGTCACGGCGTTAGGTGGCGAACTGAGCATTGATGTTAAGTTACCGACAGGTAAAAGAGTCGCGTTTCATCTTTAAAAATCCGTGTGGCCTGGATTTTGTGTTAGATGAAAGTAGTTGCCAAAACGTTAAATGCGTCACAAATTTAGTGTTACACTGCGTAACTTTTCTGCAATAACCCCACGCAGGTAACAAAATGAGTGAAGCTGTTGAACAAAAATCCCGCGCTGAGGCAAATGCCCGACCGAACTGGTCGGCGGTATTCGCTGTGGCGTTCTGCGTTGCCTGCCTGATAACCGTTGAGTTTCTGCCCGTTAGCCTGTTAACGCCGATGGCGCAGGATCTGGGGATTTCTGAAGGGGTTGCCGGACAATCGGTGACTGTGACGGCATTTGTTGCCATGTTCGCCAGCCTGTTTGTGACGCAAATTATCCAGGCGACCGATCGTCGCTACGTGGTGATCGTGTTTTCGGTGCTGCTGACGCTCTCCTGCCTGTTGGTTTCCTTTGCCAACTCTTTTTCACTGCTGCTCATTGGCCGCGCCTGTCTCGGTCTGGCGCTTGGCGGATTCTGGGCGATGTCGGCGTCGCTGACCATGCGTCTGGTTCCCGCCCGTACGGTACCGAAAGCGCTGTCGGTGATTTTTGGCGCGGTCTCTGTCGCGCTGGTGATTGCCGCGCCGCTGGGGAGTTTTTTGGGCGGTATTATCGGCTGGCGCAACGTGTTTAATGCGGCGGCGGTAATGGGCGTGCTGTGCACGATTTGGGTGGTGAGAGCGCTGCCGTCGTTGCCAGGTGAACCTTCGCATCAGAAACAAAATATGTTCAGCCTGCTGCAGCGCCCGGGGGTGATGGCCGGGATGATTGCCATCTTTATGTCTTTTGCCGGACAGTTCGCCTTCTTTACCTATATTCGCCCGATCTATATGAATCTGGCAGGCTTTGAAGTTGATGGCCTGACGTTGGTGCTGCTGAGTTTTGGTATCGCCAGCTTTGTCGGGACGTCGCTCTCCTCGGTAGTTCTGAAGCGCTCGGTCAAACTGGCCTTAGCCGGTGCGCCGCTGGTACTGGCGCTTAGCGCGCTGGTCCTGATCCTGTGGGGTAGCGACAAAGTTGTGGCGGCAGGTATTGCGATTATCTGGGGCCTGGCGTTTGCGTTGGTTCCGGTCGGCTGGTCGACGTGGATCACCCGATCGCTTGCCGATCAGGCAGAAAAAGCCGGATCCGTCCAGGTCGCCGTGATCCAGCTTGCCAATACCTGCGGGGCAGCGGTGGGAGGCTATGCGCTCGATAACCTCGGACTGCTTTCGCCCCTGATGCTTTCCGGCAGCCTGATGCTGCTGACGGCGCTTCTGGTCACGATGAAGGTCAGAATACAGTGAGATTGTTGCCTGATGGCGCGCAGCTTTCAGGCAACACCGCTATCTGACGGCTGAATCAATCAAAACCATTGTTTTCGGCGGTATGGGCAAACCATTCGCCGCTTTTCTTCACCGTACGTTTTTGCGTATCTAAATCTAACTGGACAAAACCGTAGCGGTTTTTATATCCGTTGAGCCAGGACCAGTTATCAATAAAGGTCCACATATGGTAGCCAAGACAATTACACCCTTCGCTAATGCCTTTATGTAGCCATTTAAGATGCGCGGAAACAAATTCAATACGGTAGCTGTCGTTGATTTGGTCCTGCTGAATAAAACGTTGCTCATTTTCGACACCCATGCCGTTTTCAGAAATAAAACAGCGCGGGTTGCCGTAGTTATCACGCAGATTAGTAATAATATCGTAAATACCTGGCTCATAAATTTCCCAGCCACGGTAAGGGTTCATTTTACGCCCCGGCATTTCGTAATAATCAAACAGCCACTCCGGCATAAACGGCGCGTCAGGATTGACGGCAGTATCACGACATTTCACGCGGCGCGGCTGATAATAATTAATACCGAGCAGGTCGATTTTGCCATCGGCGATGAGCTGACTGTCGCCTGGCTGACATGCTGGGAGTTGATCGTACTCTTTTAGCAGCGCTATCAGATCCGCCGGATATTCACCTTTTAGCACCGGGTCAAGGAAGCTGCGGTTAAACAGCAGATCCGCATGGTGCGCAGCTTTTACATCTGCCGGGTGTTGTGAGCGCGGATAAGAGGGCGTTAAATTCAGGATCACACCGATTTCACCGTCATAACTTCCGGCGTGGTACGCGCGCACCGCCGTGGAATGCGCCAGTACGGTGTGATACGCCACGGTGGCCGCGCGTTTGAAATCCACCACATTAGGGTAATGGAAGTCATACAGATAGCCGCCTTCTACCGGGACAATCGGTTCGTTAAAGGTGAACCAGTGCTTCACCCGATTGCCGAACAAGGTAAAACAGGTTTGTGCGTAGCGACCAAACGCCTCAACCACATCACGGTTTTCCCAGCCACCTTTCTCCTGCATCACCATCGGCATATCGAAGTGGAACAGGGTGATAAATGGCGTAATGCCTTGCGCCAGCAGCTCATCGATGACGTTGTTATAGAAATCAACTGCCTGCGGGTTGACGTCGCCAGTACCGTCCGGGATCAGTCGTGACCAACTGATTGAAGTGCGGAAGCTGTTGTGCTTCAGCTGTTTGAGCAGTGCGATGTCCTGTTTCCAGTGCTGATAAAAGGTCGAGGTGTTCGCCGGGCCAACCCCCTGATGGAAACGCCCAGGCTGGCGGTCGAACCACACGTCCCATGTCGTCTGGCTTTTGCCGCCGTTCAGACTATCCCCTTCGGTTTGCAGCGCCGAGCAGGCACTGCCCCACCAAAAGTTTTCGGGAAAACGGTATCGCATTATCTTGCTCCTTGATGTGTTTCATTTCCCTACACAATAGGCGATTTTGCAAAACAGAAACCGGTTACAGCACTCGTTTTTCAATGCGATAGTTACAAATCCGGGCATTCAACTTTGCCCAGCGCTTCCCAGTAGTTGTTCTGATTGTTTCTTTGTATTGCCAGAATGGCTTCGCGGATGTGTTGCTGATTACGCGTATCAGCCATAATCGTTTTTTCCCACACCTCATCCGATGGCGACCCCTGCGGGGTACAAATCTTGCGTAAATCCTTCAATACGGTGTTTTTTTCATGAACGGACTGTAGAGAGCCATAAGCCGAATCGGCCTGCGCCAAACCCGGCAGCATGAAAAGAATGGCAATAAGCGGTAAAACGGCTTGTTTCATGATAATAATCCTTGTTGTCGATGCGCATCATCTCAAGAGTAAGTGTAGACGGCATGCGCCTCACTCATCAGCCTGTGTTAATTTCTAAAAAGAAAATCAGCCAGAAGTTTTAGTTTTTCAGGAGGATAGGATGCAAATACAGATTACAGATACCATTACTGAAGACGATCAAAATGCTCTGCTTGTTGGATTGCGCGCCTACAATCGCCAGTTCCTGAGGACCACCAATTTTGGCGACCTGGCGGTGTACTGGCGCGATGAGCACAATGAAATACTGGGCGGGCTGATCGGTAAAATCAAAGGCGAATGGCTGTGCATTGATTTCCTGTGGATGCATGACTCGCTGCGTAAAGGCGGTTACGGCACAAAGTTGATGCAGGCCGCTGAACAGACGGCGCGTGAGAGAGGATGCCTGCATGCGCTGGTGGACACGATGAGTTTCCAGGCGCTGCCGTTTTATCAGAAAAATGGCTATCAGTTGCAAATGACCCTCGATAACTTTCCAGAAACCGGTTCCGCGCGCCATTATTTGTCGAAAACGTTTTGATGACCGGAAGGACTGCAAAAGGGATTACTTGAAGGCAAACAGGAAGAAGCGTTGCGGATAGCCCAAGCCATGCTTGAAAAGGGGATTGATCGTGAACTGGTGCTAATTATTACTGGGCTTTCCTTTGATGAGCTAACGGCACATTCCGATTAATTTTCCTTTTCGCATTATGCTTTTTTCTTCTTGCTGATGCTTTTTCGTTTTTTAAACCGCAGCGGCCTTCCCGCTATAGTCATTTCATTACTCATCAGGCAGTTATTGCAAAAGGATAAAACGTGAAACTGAAGATACCTTATTTTGGGGCTGGGGCGGCGTTATTACTGGCGGGATTATTGCTGGCAGGATGCGATCAGCAGAACAATGATGCAAAGCATATTAAAGTGGGCGTGATTAACGGCGCAGAGCAGGATGTGGCGGAAGTCGCGAAGAAAGTCGCTAAAGAAAAATATGGCCTGGAGGTGGAGTTGGTGGGGTTTAGCGGTTCTCTGCTGCCCAACGATGCCACTAATCATGGTGAGCTGGATGCCAACGTCTTCCAGCATCGTCCGTTCCTTGAACAAGATAATAAAGCGCACGGCTATAAGCTGGTAGCGGTGGGCAATACCTTTGTGTTCCCGATGGCGGGTTATTCGAAGAAAATCAAAACCGTTGCTGAACTAAAAGACGGTGCGACGATTGCGATACCTAACGATCCAACCAACCTTGGGCGGGCGCTGTTGCTGCTACAAAAAGAGAAGTTAATCACGCTGAAAGCGGATACCGGCCTGCTGCCAACGGCGCTGGATATTACGGATAATCCGCGGCATCTGAAAATTATGGAACTGGAAGGGGCACAGCTACCGCGTGTGCTGGACGATCAAAAAGTGGATGTGGCGATTATCAGTACCACCTACATCCAGCAAACCGGGCTTTCTCCGGTACATGACAGCGTATTTATCGAAGACAAAAATTCACCGTACGTGAACATCCTGGTGGCGCGAGAAGACAATAAAGATGCCGAGAATGTGAAAGAATTCCTGCAATCTTATCAGTCACCGGAAGTGGCGAAGGCGGCAGAAACTATCTTTAACGGCGGCGCAGTTCCGGGCTGGTAATCGTCACCCGTTGCCGCGCCAGTTGGGGTTAAACCGCTCTGGCGCGGCGACGTGAGTCCATTGAGATAAGCACGACCGATGAGAGGATCAAAAGCGTACCCAGCCAGTCTGGCAGGGTAAAGGTGATGCCTAACAGCAGCAGGGACAGCAACGCACTGCTCAACGGTTCCGCGCAGCTTAAAATGCTCGCTTTCGGTCCGCCAATCATCTGCGCGCCTTTCAGGTACAGGCTAAACGTGAGTGACGTGCCGATGACCACCAGATAGAAAAACGCCAGAACCAAACTGCCATTCACCACGAAATGAGTTCCCTGCCCGGCATAGAACGGCAGTAGGATCATTCCACCGATTAACATACTCCAGCCGACGACCGGTAATGTGCCGTAGCGCGCGATGAGCGTTGAGGGGTAGGTGGTATAGAACGCGGCGGCAAACGCCGAGGCTATTCCCCAAAACAGCGCGGCAGCTGAGATAGATAACGACGTCGGATTACCGTGGGTGACCAGTAAGAAGGTACCGATGAGTGAGGTGAAGATCGCCGTCAGCACTAAAACCCCCGGCCGCGCTTTGCGCACCACGGAGAACCACGCCACGATAATGGTCGGTGACAAAAATTGCAGCACCGTCGCGGTGGCGGCGTTGGATTTTTCGATGGTCAGCAGGAAGGTTAGCTGTACGGTGAGTGCCCCGACCACGGAAAAAATCAGCAGGCTGATGGCGTCCTTGCGGTTTTTGATAATGGAGAACACGTTGTCGCCATGAACGAAAGAGAGCATCAGCAGAATGAGCCCCGCGAAAATCAGGCGCGTCATGGTCAGAAACTGCGACGACATCTGGCTTTGTTCCATGATGTACTGCGCGCAAACGCCTGAACTTCCCCATAATACGGCGGCAATCAGGACGTTCATCATCCCTCTTCTGGTGGAACTCATCTTTCCCTCTGCATGTTGTTTTGTTTTATTTGTGTGCAGGCATCATAGCAGAGATAGCGAAGCGAGTGAGACATGACGGGCACAGCCCCCCACACCGCAGGGGGCTTCGGCAGTCATCTTACGGCTCAATCGGCGTCAGATAATCCAGTCGTAGCGGTTCGGCCAGCAGCTCGTTCATTTGCAGAATAAACGTCTGGAAATGGGGCAGGGCGATATGCTCGTCCAGACCGGCCTGACCGCGCCAGGATTCACGAACGTAGAAGACATCCGGTGTGTCGCGCAACTGGAACAGGGCATACTCAATATTGCCCGGCTCCTGGCGCGTGGGCAGCAGCAGAGCCTGCAGCGCCTGTTTCAGTGCGTCGATTTTCCCCGGTCTGGCTTTCAGTACCGCAATAATTGAAATCACCTCTGAATCAGACATGTTAAAACCCCTCCAGCACAATCTTGCCGACTGAACGACCGGTTTCAATTTGCGCGTGCGCTTTTTGCAGATTCGCCGCGTTGATTGCGCCAAAATGCTCGCCCAGCGTGGTGCGAATGGTGTTGTCATCGATCAACTGTGCCACGCGGGTTAATAGCTGATGCTGCGCAATGATGTCGTGGGTGGTAAACATCGAACGGGTAAACATAAATTCCCAGTGCAGCGAAATGCTTTTGGCCTTCAGTGGACGTGCATCGAGGGTTTGCGGATCGTCAATCAGCGCCAGTTTGCCCTGCGGCGCCAGGGCGGCAATAATTTGCGGGTAGTGCTGCTCGGTATTGTTCAGGCTGGCAACGTGCGTCACCTCTTTAATGCCTATCCGAGCCAGCTCTTCCATCAGCGGCTTGCTGTGGTCAATCACATGATGAGCGCCTGCTTCACGTACCCATTTCTGGCTCTGTGGACGAGAAGCGGTACCGATGACAGTCATTTTGGTCAGCTTACTGGCCAGTTGCGTCAGGATAGAACCGACGCCGCCAGCAGCGCCAACAATCAATAACACATCATTTTCATTGCCATTTTCCTCAACGCCCAGACGGTCGAACAGCATTTCCCAGGCGGTGATGGCGGTCAGCGGCAGTGCCGCGGCAGAAGCGTTGTCCAGCGATTGCGGCTTCAGCGCGGTAATACGTTCATCAACCAGCTGAAATTCACTGTTACTGCCAGCACGACCCAGCGCACCGGCATACCAGACTTCATCGCCAGGAGCGAACAGGGTGACTGCTTCACCCACGGACTTCACTACGCCAACGGCGTCCCAACCCAGCACGCGGGGCACATCAGCGTTAAAACCTTCGCGGACCTTGGTATCAACGGGGTTGACGGAAATGGCCTTCACTTCAACCAGCAGATCGTGCCCGGAGGCGACGGGCATGGGCAGGTCAATCTCTTGTAAAAATTCAATGTTACTGCCGTCGGTTGCGGCGCGGGTAATAGCGATGGCTTTCATAATCTCTCCGGTTAATAAACCTTCTATCTGTTGAATAATTCGATGGTAAACCGGTAGCAGAACGGGAAAAATAGCCCTTCGGCGACAGGACTTATACTCGGGGAGTGAAAATGTTCCGGCTTGAAGATCTCACGTTGTTTGTCCGCGCCGCGGCGCTAAATAGTTTTAGCGATGCCGCACGCGAAGTCGGCGTTCAGCCTGCTCAGGTCAGTTCTGCTATTAAGCGCCTGGAATCTACGCTGGCTATCCGCTTGTTCGCCCGCTCCACGCGCAGTCTGCGCCTGACGCCGGAAGGTGAGGTCTGGCTACCCTATGCCCGCCAGATGCTGGACGTGATGCATGCCGGACTGCAAAAAATTCAGACCCCGGAAGATGAAGTTTCAGGCACGCTGCAAATCGCCGTACCTTCCGATCTCGGTCGGAACCTACTGCTGCCGGTCTTTCAGTCGTTTCGACGCCGCTATCCCGCGCTGCGCCTGCGGATTTTTTTCTCCGACCAGGTGACGGATGTCTTTAAAGACCCCGTCGATGTTGCGTTTCGTTATGGCAACACCGAAGACGCATCTTACATTGCGCTGCCTGTCGCACCGGGTAACCGACGCGTGCTGGTGGCATCACCGGAATGGGTTGTGCAAAACGGCGCGCCGCAAACTCCGGATGATTTAACACAGCTCAACGCCATGACCTTCGTCTTACGCGGACGCCTGCACGATCGCTGGACGTTTACGCATAACGGCGAGGTTAGCAGTGTGCAGGTAAACGGCACCATTATGAGCGACGATGCTGAAGTAATCCGACGGCTGGCGATTGCCGGAGAAGGCATCGCGTACAAGTCGTGGCTGGATGTCAGCGAGGATGTGCGTGATGGACGATTGCAGCTACTGATGCCTGATTACCTGGGCGAGAAAGCCCCGCTAAATATGATTTGCCCACATCGTAAGCAGCTTTCAACGGCTGTCCGTCTGCTGCATGACGCCGTGAAGGCGCGGTGTGACACATTGGGCATTTCACCGTGAGGTGTTCAATCGCAGGAATATTATTCGATAGCCATACGCATAAATAATAGCTAATCTCTGTTGCTGGCATTAATCTGATCGGAACGCCGATCAGTTAGTGATAATTGTTTCATTGAGTATAGTTTCTTCGATAAATATTATTTCTTAAATTAATGCAGTGTTTATAATATTTATTTTAAGAATTTTTTGGTCGATGATTTAATGACTTGTATATTTATTAAAAGGTATTTGACGAGATACCTTCCGCTACGATATAAAACATAATAGCCCCGATACATACCTATTTCTTTGCCTGATTGTTAAACGCATTGATGCTTTTTGTTATTACGTTATTTATTGGGGTAGGAGAGGGCCATTGAAGTCAAAGACTATAAATGATGTATTGTATTATATAGAAGATAATTTTGTTTCAGGCATTGGTATTGATGACATTTCACAGTTTTCCGGATACAGTCGCAGACATATACAGAATATTTTAAAGCAGCGAATAAATATGCCTGTGGGGCTTTATATTCGTAGGCGACGGATAACCAAAGCAGCAAGCTTGTTACGCCTTACTCATATGGATATTATCGATATTTCAGTGCGGGTAGGATTCGATTCTCAGCAATCTTTCTGCCGTGAATTTAAAAAACTAACCGGTTATACCCCCACAGAATACCGTAAAAATCCCAGTTGGGATCTTTCGCCGTTAATGTCGTTTGTACTGCGCAGTGATATTGTTGTCGGCGAATTGCAACTACGTACCTTACCTGCTGATACCGTGCATGGATTTCAGTACAATTATGACACACCAATCCCGCCTGCCAGTGACTCACATCTGCATCGATTAAATCTAATATTTGAGCAACTTACCAGTTCAAAACAAAATGTGTGGGCATTAACTGATTTCTCGTCTAATCCAAACTCAATGATGCGGTTGAAAGTTAAAAGCATCATTGGTAATAAAAGTCATCATTCGCCCAATGCCTATAATCGTTATGAGTGTCCTTCGGGAACGTATGCCTGTTTTTCATTCAGATTCAAGAAAGAGGACTATCCACTCTATTCAAGATATATTTATTTTAAGATGTTGCCGGAGAGTAAATTAAAAAGAAAGGCAGGCTATGATATTGAAATATTCCATTATAACCAAGAGGATCTTAAAAATAAAATAATCACCTGTGAACATTACATTCCGATAGATGTGTAATGTAAAAAAGCTCCACTTGCGTGGAGCAAAGACCTCGCAGTACGCCTAAATTAGGATTAATTATTGGTACTCAGCATTGAAATACAAAACTGAACGTACAATGCCGGGACTGACATTGTTAGCTGTTTGATAATACTGAGCATAAAACGGGATGGAATGATTACCTTTATCTTGAGGCGCTAAATTGATATATGAAGGTGTATTGAATTTAACAGGCTGTTGTTGTTGATCTAACACCTGAATGCCGATGCCAGCAGCGCCTTTGGGGTGGATATTCTTTAGTACACCGATAATACTGCGGTGACCATTATCTGTGTCGCTCCAGCTTAGAATAACCCGGGAAGGCGTCGTAAAATCACTTTTACAGAGAAGGTCGATAGTAAATGGTTTTCTTCCCGCAGTGCTTCCATAGCCTCTGAATTGCTCAAGTGCTATATCGGGCAGTTTGACGTTGATCGAGCGGTTACCTTTGATTGCGCATGAACGGTTGAGCATCGTGATATATTTTGCCGGCACAATGATATCCACCACGGGCAACGATTGAGCCTCACTTCTGATTTGCAGGTTGATGGAACCCGCAGCGGCTCCTGCCGCAAGCTGATCATCCAGTTTGATCAGCTCAATCTTTATTTTGCTGTTCCTGAATTCATCTGCCGTCGCTCTGAAAGTTGATGGCCACTGGATCGTTTGTCCGGTTGAGGTTTCCAGGGTGACTTTAATGCCAATCCCACTCACATTGCTGCGTATAATACCGGGTTGTTTCATTGCGGACCGATCGCCAATAATCTGTGCGAAAAAAGGCTGGTTGTTAGTACAGCCTGACGCCTGAATATTCTGTAGCGAAAGCGTGCGCGTCTGAATAACTCCCCCTGACTGGATTGATTGCTTATCGTTAACGATTTCCGGCGACAAAATAAACTTTTGTGTGGTCAGGGTACATGCAGCACTGGCTGTCTGATGAATGCCCAAGGCACAGCCCAGAATTAAAGCGGTACGTATTACCGACATGTGGCCTCCTGGTTTTTTAACACGATCGTGCATTTCCCTGTTTCCAGTGAAACGAACACTTCTGGTGAGGTGGTTTCATCAATATAAAGCGCACCGCCTTGTCCGACGTAGCCGACATGATTATTGGCATTGTCGCGGATGATGGCACCGAATGGCATTCTCTGCTGACCCTGCAGGCGGGGATAAATAATGTTCTGTTTTCTGAGCGTCGTTTCAAAGGTGACTGGAATGACATTACCTTCGTAAGGCGCAATCTTGGCCTGGGTTTTAGTAAAGTTCAGACCTTCAGTTGAACCTTTTGGATCGATAGTAACGTCATTCACGCGCCACGGACGAAGCCAGGGCAGAATGGCGTAGCCATTTTTATCGAAGCGGGTTCCAGGTACGCCTTCAAGATGAGCGCCATGCGCATCAGGCGCATAGACCAGCGCGACGGTATCTGAGCGCTCTGGCGAGAAGGTTATTCCCCCCGCGTGCCCAACCAGCATGCCACTCATTCCACCGCTTACCTGATGCCATGAGTTACTCTGACTCCACGTCCCGTTCAGCGAGGTATAAGGCGTACGCACCATGCCGTTTGCTCCCCATTCCACACTACCGCCGCGGAGATAGCCGGTATTGACCCCCCAAACGATATTGTTTTCCTCATCAGTCGAGGTCGTGAAGCCGAGGCGTGTATTGCTGGCTTTGCCGTTATTGCTGTAGCTATCAGAGGAGATCTGCGTAAAACCGGCGTTATCCCGGGGCAGGAAATAGCTGAATGAGAGCATGATTTGGTCATCTTTGGTGACCGAACCCTGTTGATCCTCATTCCAGAAACGCTGGGCGGATATACTCCAGGTCAGGTTGCCCCAGGCATTGGTGTATCCCACGGCATACTGGCGATAATTATCCTGCTGATCCCAGAACTTCTTAAGAGAGCCGGATAAATAGAATGAGCCCCAGGTATCGGATAACGGCTGATTAATACTGGCGCTAAACGACTGCTTCTCGCGTGACGAGAAATATTGGCTGACGAATGCCTGTGCATCCAGGGCATCCAGCGCATCGCGTTGACCGTAAAAGTGATGTGAACTGTATTTTGCTTCCAGCCAGAGCGCGGTTGCCGACCAGGGTAGGGTGCTATTCCATGTCAGACGATACTGTTGTCCTTGTTGACGATTGTCCTCAAGCTTCAGGCGCGATTGGGTGATATCAAGGGCGAATGCGCCGAGTTGGGTGTTCAGACCGCTACCGATGAGGGCTGACTGATAGCGCTCGAATCCAGAGGCGCCGGTATACAACGTTAAATAGTTGTTCAGGCCATACTGCCAGTAGGCCTGGGCTAAAAACGGATCTTCATCATAATTATCTTCATCGACGGTGCCGAGAGTGATGCCATAGCGCGAAATGCCGGGTTTTAGTAGCTGTGGTACCGAAGAGTATGGAACGGTAAAGCGGCGGATACGCCCGTCTGATTCCTGAATCGTGACCAGCAACTCGCCGCCAGTATTCGCGGGCAACACGGAATCAATCGAGAATGGCCCAGCCGGAACCGAGGACTGATGAATGGTTTGACCATCCTGGGTGACGGTAATACGGGCGTTGGTCTCAGCTACGCCGCGAATAATCGGCGCCCAGTTCAGCGTGCTATCCGGGCGCATTAAATCCTCAGAAGCCAATCCCACTCCGAGAATAGCCATACTGTCGAACATCTGGCTGTCAGTATAGAACTTGCCAGCGCTTAACATGGATTTCCAACGAGTGATGGGCCGTTTTAGCGTCGTGCGATTATTGGCGTAATGGCTACCTATTTTGCTGTCCCAATTTTGGCTACCAAAATGTTCAATTAGCCACCCTCCAGCAGAGCTTCGGATATCCATTCCCACCCAGGCGCTGTCCGTACTTGAACGATCGTTACCACGTTGCTGGGTGCTGTAATAATCGGCGTTATAGCTGAAATTAATCGCCGGCGCCCCTGGTTGCCAGAGTTCAGGTTGGACATAATTGTTTTCGATATTATCAACATAAGCCTGCGGGATGGTGATGCGCAGCTCAAGCTGGCTGGTGTTGAGTCTCTCCGTTGCTTTCCCGCTGGTGTCCCAATCGGCAATGCTGCCGCAGCGTGAAGGGTGAGCGGCCAACGTTTGATTCATTTTTTCTGGGTTAATGCCCACGCCTTTGAGAAATGCTTCTGAATAACAGCTAACTAAATCGCCGTGATTATCTTTTTTGAATAAGAGTTCACGACGTCCACGCCAGTTATCATTAATATAAATATCTACGATATATGTCCCAGGCAATAAGCCTGCGGCATTAAAGGACTGCAAATCGTTAAGTGAAGCATTGCCCATTAAGATGGCGTTATCGAACTCGTAGCGAGTGCTGTCTTCTGCGTGAGCTCCAACGGAAAATAATGAACCATGAAAAAAAATGAAACAGGGTATGGTGAGGATCCTTTTACATAAACCCATTACTAATTCCTTTTATCCCTTTTTATTAATTAATGGTTGTTTTGTGTTCCACAATTCCGCCGTAATCGCTGATTGCTTGTAAAACAACCGATTCACCCTGGCTGACTTGTTGTTTTGCATTGATAGTCGTTCTGCTTTTCGGGGCGACCATGACCCCTTCGTTTATGAGTCCATGGCCTGATGACGTCACAATATCCGCAACCGTGATGAAGAAGGGGGTGGGGTTTACCAGCGTTATGTCACGTTGGTTAGCAATAATTTTTATCTTATTTTCCGCGTTTTGACGGTCACCTAACCCACTGGGTCGCCAGAAAAACTTAAAGCGTGAGCGAATGGCTAAATTGAGCACAGCTGAATTGTTCGTGACGCTATTCTTATCCACGGAAGGAATATCCAGTATGTTAAGCCACCACATAGACTCACGGTCGGTGGCGACAATATTTTTATCAACGGCTTTTTTTATTCTGAGTGATTGCCCATTGCCTGCGTCAACGCGGGCAATGGGTGGAGAAATAATAAATGGAGTGGAAATTTCTTCCGGTAACTTTTCTGGATTTCCCTCATCCAACCATACCTGGGCCAACGATGGATAGTTTCCCGTATTCGTCATTTGTATCGTGATCTCTGCGGAATCTTCAGAGTAAATAAATCGGGTGCCATTGACAATGATATTATTTGCATGTGCGGTAGAGAGAGCAAATAGAGCTAATAAATAAATGAAAATTTTCATGAAGCCTCTATTAAAATAAATGCTATAGCGCAAGGCAGCTATAGCATTGTGTATTTAGAGATAAGTAATGCTATAGTTTGCCTGAGCGCTTACCGGTCCCGGTTGAACATATGATGAACCACTATTTTCACGTGGTATAATGTAACCCACGCTGAATTTATAAGTTAAAGTCGGGCTATCATTGCCATGTAGGAGATAATCTTTCTCAGGTTCAAATCGGTCATTCTTATTCCTCAGGTTAATATTTTTTTCACGATTATCCTTAAGGACTAGCGCTACGTTTTGGGCTCCACCCCTTGTCGTATTTTTGAGATATCCATCGTGAGTTAGAGGGGAATTAACATTCCAGGCTAATTTGGGAACTATTTTTTCATTAATATAACAACCCTTCACTTTAATACTGAATTGCTGGAGTTGCGTTGCATGTAATTTGCTAACTAATGTATTGAGAACTGGGTTTAATTTTACCTGTTTATCTTTATCACCGGCTTCAATTATGCACGAATTGGAATAAACATGACCGGAAAAATTAACAACGCCTTTTTGATCCCTGTTGGGGCCATGTCCAAAATCTGCCATAGCGGAAGGAATTGCGATGGCACAGCTAATTAAACTTATAATGGATAGTTTACTCATAATGTACTCCTCATTTAGAGATAGATCGTCCCTATTATCAGTAACATTGTCTGGGCTCCTTTTTTCTTGCGCCCTGTAAGGCTGTCGCCCGCTATCAATTATGTTAGATAAATTATTGTTGTACATCGTAGATTGGACGTATTTCACTCATCCTATAATATTAATAATGATCATTAACTATGAATATTAATGAATTATTATTATCTATAAGCAGATTGTGATTGAGATAGTACTCAACTCTAAGGTGAAATAAAAACACTTGGAATACAATATGTTATGTTTGTATTGTGATACTTCTTTCAATGCTATAAAGAAAAATCGAATCCTGCGCTCGGAAAAAGCGAATGATCGAATTGCACAATTAGCTAAATTCTTATAATTCAATCAGATTATCTTTAATCTTAAGTAGTGACTTGTTATTGGCTTGGCATGCAATAACGATAAGGAATATTGTCAATCATCATTTGAATGAAGGCTAGATATGCTTAACATGGACAGTAAGATAATACTCATTAGCAACCAATCAATACAGACGCAACTCTTGCTGGATTATCTCAATAAGCAAAACAATATCTTGGTTGATTTTGTTAACATTAGCAGACCAGACATGTCATTTATCGTTGAGGGAAGTATCATCCTCTATGATATACAGGCATCAAGCCGTAAATTAAAAAATGTCTGGTCAAAATTACTCAATGACAGTGCATATAGTTTGCGCGTTTATATTATTAACTGCCTGCGGTCGCTCCCACTCTATGAGAGTATGCTATGGCCAAATTTTGAGTCGATCGTACCAAATAATTGCTCTACAGAATATTTGTTAGAACTCCTTAAAGAGGGGCTTAAAACCTCCCGTCCACCACGCTCACTGTCACCGCCGCCAGAGTATGCAAACCTCACGCCATCAGATAGTGACTACGGAATTTTAACCGAAAGAGAATATGAAATTTTAACTGAGTTGTCGAAAGGTGCGTCTAATGTAGAAATTGCTAACGCATTTTTTATTAGTGAAAATACAGTGAGAACGCATGTTTATAATATATTTAAAAAGATATCTGTGAATAACCGAACACAGGCAGCCTGCTGGGCCAATTTGCATCTAAGAAGCCTGGCTGTCGATCAACTGCCGCGGAAGGAAATGTAAGCCGTACTACTGGCGCAAAGTTTTGAAGCTTACTTTGCGCCAGCATGTCATCGTGCCGTTACTCAGTCTTTTTTCGCAGCGTTTGCAAAGAAGATATCAGACTGAATGTCTTTAGTGCGGATGGTAAAGAGCTGATTAGTCAGATCTTCCGTCAGCTTCTCGGCATCGGCCATGATGCGCAAGTTAAAGTCATTGAGCATCTTATCTGCGGCAGGTTTATCGGTTTTTGCCATCTTCAGATATTTTGCTTCGACCTCTTTTTGCTCCTTCGCCACTTTATCTTCCCATGCTTTGTAGGCTTTTTTTACGATTGGCGCGAGCTTCGGATAATCGGTCATCGTCAGCGTCTGTAACTTACGGTATTTCCAGTAAATGGACTGATCGTCCGCTTTATCGGTGCCCATCGTATAGTTTGCCGGATACGCTTTCAGGCCGCTGTAGTACGGAACAAACGCGGTGAGGTCGGCCATACCCAGACCAATGTAGGTCGTTTCACCAATCTCTTTTGGCAACCACGGACGGACCTGCATCACGTGCGCTTCATAGGTGCGGAAGACGCTAACCGGACGCCATGGCTCTTTGCCGTTCAGACCGTTGGTGTACGGGTCATGGCTGGTGCCTTCGTAATGGTTACGCAGCACGGCCTTCACATCATCCAGCGTCATCTTCTTCTCTGGCGTCATGAACACCGGGAATTCGCGCCCTTTGGCCATATCCTGATTTACGGAAGGATTGAACTCTTTCTGGATGGTCCATACGCGAGGATCGTTATACGTGCGGTCACGCTCATCATCACGGGTATAGGCTTTGGAGAAGTTGAATTTGCCATCTTTTGCCGGTTCGTACAGACCTTTTTCGGTCGCAAATTGAATCAGGTTTTTTGACGCCATCATGTCCGGGTTTTTAGGGTCGTAATCCTGTAAGCGGCCCTGATTACCGGTGGCAAAATACTGGTTATTCGGCAGGCGCTGCGCCATCCACTGGTGACCGCTACCGGTTTCCAGGTACCAGATTTCGTTATCGTCGACGACGGCCACGCCAAAACCTTCCCCAGCGCCGACGGTCTCAACGATATGACCCAGTAGCGCCACGGCTTCACGCGCGGTTTTGCTCTGGGACAACAGAATATCCGGGATATCATCTTCGGTGATCCCTTTATCCTCGACATAGGGGTCGGCAGCCAGCGCTTTTACTGAGGCAAAAATAGATTCTGTACCGCTCACGCCAACGCCCAATTCGTTAAATCCGGTCGCGCCGTGCAGTTGGGTTTTCCAGTTTGGAACGGTGGTATAACGCAGAGAGTTTTTGGGTAGCGGCCAGGTAAAGTCATTCGCGCCATTATGTGCTTTGGTGCTGTATATCCCGGTCTGATTCTGCTTGGCCGGATGAATGACAAAATGCTGCGCTTTCAGGGCATCGCTGTCAGCGCTACGGGCTACCAGCATGGAGCCGTCCGCTGATGCTTCATTACCGACCAATAGGGTCGTACAAGCAAAACCTGATGAAACAACGGCCAAATTTATAGAAAGTGCAATCAGGCACTTTTTAAAAGTAAACATTACGTATCCCTCATATGTACGCCAAAAATACACCGGAAACACACCGTTTCCTGAAATGCGATAACGCCTGAACGCTCAGACATTGCTCGCGAGAGAGATAAACGCCCCTGTCCACGTCTTCTCCAAATATCCATCCGTAGGTTGAAGTCTTCTGGGCAAAATAAAACGCCCATTTCGCTTAATTATTGCGCAATGGATATCGTGGTATTCAGGATGTTTCCTGATTCGGGATGAAGAATAGCAATGGGATATGAGTGGATTCAGTGACCCATGTCGCGTAAGTCGATGATGGCAAATATGAATTCTATTGAAGGGGGCGTGCTTTTTGTATCCGGATATGACGTTACCTTTTGCGGCAATACAGCGAGGGGACATTTGAGCTGGCAAAAATCCATGCGCCCTTATACTCCTCCATAACCAGGCTCAGGTTTCGTCCGCTTTGACGGTAAAATCCGGGTAATGTGTTGTTAATATCAGCTTCATCGGCGCTATCAGCGAAGGTTTTGACCACCTGCATTGCCTGTAGCACTCGGGCTTCGTGCTGCCGGGTATAACTGAAATAGATGTTCCTGCTAATGTCTGAGGTATTACGTCCGTACAGTTTTCCGGTAATGGTCGCTAGCCCTGCATCTTTGTACATCCGAAATGAAACCGTACCAGCAAAGCGGTTGCTGCCAATATTCCATTCGACATTTCCAACGCAATTTAGCTGCTTTTCGGCATAGCGTGAATGCCATAGCCATCCGCCTGAGCCGAGCAATGTCGCCACGCCGATTACGATTAAAATAAGGTGGTGTATTTTTTTCATTGCCCGCGCATCCAGTAATAATGGGTAGTACAAAACGCGTGCGCATCTACCCGTGCATCTTTATCACAAACAAATGCCACGATCCTCTCCGCTTTACGGTAGCCGGAAAGGAAAACATGCTTGTTGTTTTCACAGAGAGAAGGGTGCAGTTGCATCAGATTGAAATAATTTTCCTGATCGTGATCATTCAGTGAGTAATAAATTTTACAGTTTTGCCGAGATGGGACCTGCATAGAAACAGAAATGAATTTACTAAACGGCATAACAGGACGTGTCTGATACCACACCAGCCAGATAATCAATGTGGCAATAACGATGCCAGCGCTAAATATAATATTCCACCAGGGGACCCGCGTCGTTTGTTGTGCCGCGGGAGGAATTATCTTTGGGGGCGCGTATTCCTCTATTAGCGGTGACTGGAAAACTTCACTCTGAGGATGCGTTATCGCCTCTACCTGCGTATTTTCATTTAATCTGAGTCCGCGTCGTGAAATAGTTTTCACCGTATCACGTGGCAGACCCACATCCGCCAGCGCGTTACGTAGCGTCAGAATAGCCTGGTAAAATGTGTTGGTTGTGGTCACATTATTTCTCTCACCCCAACCCACTTTTATCAATGTGTTCTGCGAAACAATGTCACTTGCGTGAGTAATTAAATAGAGAAAGCAAAGCGAAGCTGGGAGCTGAAGTTGTATTGCGCGCCCGGTCTGACGATTGACCAGACTTTTGCTGTCAGGATTAAATTCGACCAACTGATTGATAAGGTACAATTGCCCAGCCCTCAGTAACTATAACGTATCACCGCGTGTGCCTACACATACCTTAAATTTTACATCCAAATCGTGAATATGCCTCACTCTTTGTACGTGATCGAAGATAAGAATTTCACTTAAGGATTAAAAACACTTTAAATACAATGCGTTACGTGTGTAGGTTCTTAGGTAAGTATTAACTAATGTTAAATAATGAGAATTCATTACAGTTTTATCTGAATTCTCATTATATTTATCAACAGCACTTCAAGGGGGATTGAGTTATCAGAATTGTGTAATTAATAAGAGCCCCTTTCATTGGTTAATTTTTAGCAAATAGTGCTTTTTTAATTTTTATTCTGGGATTTGGATTTATGCATAAAATTCCTAATACCCAGACTGTTATTCTGAGATAAAGCAGAAAAAAGCTTAGCGCAATCGCATTGCTTACAGCCTATACATAATAGCGTATCAGGAGTTTATTACATTTTTTAAGTGTCACTGTTATTAACTGACAAGGAATGTCATACGTGTCGGATTGACACATTTATTTACCAATGAAATATTTATGGAAAAATAACAGGAGTCATTTTTGATGAAGAGATCACCATCACAGAGTGTTCGTTGCATAAGCTGTGAATTATCCTGTCAATTATTTCCGGATACTGTGGTACGCGCCAGCTACTGTCACCGAGCCACTTTTGCGATCTGGCCAGAGGGAAATAGTTTTCTGCAAAAAGGAATTATTGAAAAACTTCTCCTTAATAATCAAAATCATTTGTCGCGTGGGTTTATTTTTGTGGACTTTTCCTTCCCAAACCTGCGCCTGTTCGCCGATCCGCAATGGGTTGACCGGCTGGCCTACAGCGGTATGTATATTGTGTTGATAGCGGACAGGAATCTCGCGCCGTTAGCCAACTACTGGCTGTCGAAAAGCAATAAAATACAAGGGATTATATATTCCGATGATGATGATGAAGTTCAGCATCAGAAAATTCGCCGATTATTTACCGGCCACCTTGCGAACAGTAAACGCGGACGCTCACTCAACTATACAGAAATGATATTACTGAAGCGATTTGTGTCAGGGAAAAGTATTCAGCAAATTACCAAAATAGATAATATAGATATTAAGAAAATATATGTCTACAAGCTCAGGCTTGAAGATAAATTAGGCCATAGCATTCATCAAATACTGTCGAATATTTTATAACGCATTTTTGATTTTTACTATTTTCACATCTTTGCGATGTGGTGGACGCCCTACGCCCGAAAGCAGGAGGCTATTATGAAAAAACCTAAGCATTACTCACGCATTGCGATAGCGGTATCAACCGCGTTAACGTCAATGGTATTTTCAACCCACGCGGCCTGGATTGATATTGATAGTCTTCCTGCCAGTGGATTGGTGAGCAGTCTTTCGCCGGAGTTGCAGGCTTTATTTCCTGCACAAGCGAATGCCAGTTTCGAAAAAACCAGCGCTACGCCGAATTATGTTTATCAGTGGAGTGCCGGTACCATTCCCGTTTATGGTCATGGATTAACGCTGAATGGGCCAGGAGGCGAAGCCTTCGAACACACCATTACCGTTATTCAGAACAGCGCGACGGGTAGCCCGGGCGTTATTTTCGGTGACGACCTGACGATTCGCACACAGTCAAAGAATGCCGCTAATAATGGTAAAGATGTTGACGGTATCCGCACGCACGGGGCTAATACGCCGGATAACCCAGTCTTTATTATCACCGGGGATCGCACCAGTATTTATGTGGACGGCCAGGATGGTGATGGTATTAACGCCGGTTACAACGCCTATAATGGTGGGCAGGGTTGGAAAGGCTCGGCCAACATTTACGTCGGCGACGATCTGTATATTCAAACCACCGGTAATCAGGGGCGTGGCATCACGGCAAACGCGATGAGAGACGAAACGCTGGCTAAAAATACGATTATCGTCGGCGACCGGGCACACATTGTGACGACCGGTAGCAGCTCAGAAGGTCTCCGCACCGGGCAGAGCGGGTCCTCAATCCGCCTTGGCAATGACGCCACCATCGAGACGTCGGGTGCTTCCTCGACGGGGATTTATGCCGCCTCATCTTCCAAAACGGAACTGGGCAATAACGCCACTATTTCGGTGAGCGGAGCCAGCGCACATGCGGTTTATTCCACTAATGCAACCGTGAATCTCGGCGAAAACGCAACGATCAACGTCAACAATTCGGCGAAAGCGGCGTCATACAGCAAAGCGCCACGCGGCCTGTATGCGATTTCACGCGGTACGATAAACCTGGCAGGTGGCGCCGCCATTACCATGGCGGGCAATCACAGCAATGAAAGTTATGCCATCAGTACAGAAACGGGCGGTATCGTCGACGGTTCTGCTGGCGGGCGTTTCCTTATCGACGGCGATCTTCACGCCGCCGGTGCTACTGCCGCAAACAACACCCAGCCGCAGCAAAACAGTACCATCAACCTCAATATGACCGACAACTCGTTGTGGAGTGGGGCGTCATACGTCACCAGCGCCACTGCCGGGACGGGGGTTATCTCGCTGCAAATGAGCGATGCGACCTGGAACATGACCAACAGCTCAACGCTCACCGACCTGACGCTGAACGGCGGGTCAGTGGTGAACTTTGGGCATGCTGACGGCGAACCGTGGCAGACGCTTACTATCAATGAAGATTTTACCGGCAACGGCGGAAAACTCGTTTTCAATACCGTCCTGAATGACGATGCCTCCGAAACCGACAAGCTGAAAGTGCTCGGCAACACCGCGGGTAACGCATTTGTGGCAGTGAACAATATTGGCGGAACCGGGGCGCAAACCGTTGAGGGAATTGAGATCATCGAAGTGGCCGGTAATTCTGACGGTACTTTTGAGAAAGCGGGCCGTATTGTTGCCGGTGCGTACGACTATAACGTGGTGCAAAAGGGCAGCAACTGGTATCTGACCAGCTTTATTCCTGCTCCGCCGGATCCGGAAGAGCCGGACCCCGTCGATCCGGACCCGGTTGACCCTATTGACCCAGATCCCGTTGACCCGGACCCGGTTGACCCTATTGACCCAGGTCCTGTTGACCCGGACCCGGTCGATCCTGTCGACCCGATTATCCCTGAGCCGGAAGAACCTGTTGCGCCCCCTGTCACTGAGCAGCAGTACCGCCCGGAAGCAGGCAGTTATCTGGCGAACAACTACGCTGCTAACACGCTGTTCATGACCCGACTCCACGATCGTCTAGGGGAAACGCAGTACGTCGATATGCTGACGGGCGAGAAAAAAGTCACCAGTCTGTGGATGCGTAACGTCGGGGCACATACCCGCTTCAAAGACGGTAGCGGACAGTTGAAAACCCAAAGCAACAGCTATGTCCTGCAGTTAGGCGGTGACCTGGCGCAGTGGAGCAGCGACGGCCTCGACCGCTGGCACCTCGGTGCGATGGCTGGTTATGCCAACAGCCAGAACCGCACGCAGTCCAGTCTGACCGGCTACCATTCACGTGGTCAGGTCACCGGTTACAGCGTGGGACTGTACGGCACCTGGTATGCCAATGACGCTGACAAGACCGGCACTTACGTAGACACCTGGATGCTGTACAACTGGTTTGATAACAAGGTGATGGGTCAGGAGCAGGCGACGGAGAAATATAAATCCAGCGGGATCACCGCTTCTGTTGAAGCCGGTTACAGCTTCAAACTGGGTGAAAACGAGCGCAACAGCTATTGGCTGCAACCGAAAGCTCAGGTGGTGTGGATGGACGTGCAGGCCGACAGCCACCGCGAAGCGAACGGCACCCGCGTGAAGGACAACACCGATGGCAACATGATGACCCGTCTGGGGGTAAAAGCCTTTATCAACGGTCACAACGCCATCGACGACGGTAAATCTCGTGAGTTCCAGCCGTTTGTTGAAGCCAACTGGATCCACAACACGCAGACGACTCGCGTGAAGATGGATGATGTGAGCAACGACATGCGTGGCACCAAGAACATTGGCGAGCTGAAAGTCGGTGTTGAAGGCCAAATCACTCCGCGGCTCAACGTGTGGAGCAACGTGGCCCAACAGGTCGGCGATAAAGGTTACAGCGATACTCGGGGTATGCTGGGCGTGAAATATAACTTCTGATGTAATGCAGTAATGGAAAAGCCGCTGATTAATGGGTCAGCGGCTTTATTTTTTGTGGGGGGATGCCGGATAAGCGTTAGCGCCATCCGGCAAATAAGGTGGTGAGTTACAAACGTTGTCCCAGATGTCTTGTTGGTACTCGGCTTTGGTGTAAGACTGCCAATACAACAATATTTGTGTCTTGTGCACAGTAGTAAATCAT
Organism: Citrobacter sp. XY323; assembly: GCF_025106035.1. Taxonomy (NCBI): domain Bacteria; kingdom Pseudomonadati; phylum Pseudomonadota; class Gammaproteobacteria; order Enterobacterales; family Enterobacteriaceae; genus Citrobacter; species Citrobacter sp. XY323. Next base: position 6,442 of record NZ_JANYUK010000017.1, on the reverse strand, counting down.
ATGACTAACATAAGGAAAACTGTAAACATCTGCACCAAAATCATCAATGCGATGTTGCCCCATTCCTGGCATTTCAGCTAACTGAGAGAGCACTATTTGTAATTTCCTTAGATAATCCCTGGACTGTTTAGCGCCCCAATTTCTTGATGTGTAATCACGGATTTCAATAATATCGCGCTGTGCTTCCCCAGTAAGTTTGTAACTCACTTTTTATCCTTTGTGTTGATCCATCAACTCATCAAAAAATGCATCACCATCAACAGTATTGCCGACATGAATATCGTTTTGAGCACGCTGAATTTTGGCTTTCAGTAACTGGAGCTTCATGGCTTCCATTTGTGCATAGTCCTCAATGGAAACGACAACTGCAACAGGCTTACCGTTACGATTAATTTGCACAGGTTCTCGCTGCGCTTTAAGTAGCATATCGCCAAACTGGGTTTTGGCTTCATTTGCCGTAAGAGTATGCATATTGTCACCATTTCGCATGAATCGTTCGATTCATTCATTATAGTCGATATTTTTCTGGTGGTCACTATGAGGAGCGGTCAGACAGAGGGTATGGTGAAAGTAGGCCGGATAAGCGTTAGCGCCATCCGGCACCTGGTAAACCTATAAGTAACGCTTACAGGTTCAGTTATACGTTACTGAAGAGTCGCCAGCGTGCTCCCAATTCTATTCAACTTCTGATTTGCCTCTTTTAGCTCATCCTGCAATCGTTGCTCCTGCTCGCCATAGACTATCAGGACGATGCAACCGTTCATCACTTTTACGCTAATCTGTTGCCCGGTATCAAACCCCGCCGCGCGGAGCCACTTGCCTGAAAGGATAATTTTGGGTGTGGATTTGTCGAAAACATTCGGTCGGTATCCCACAATTAACGAACGTTCGGTTCCGGATTGGTCGCTATCTGGGGTAGAATGCGAATCAGCCATAATCAACTCCTTGATAGTTGGTGAGGTTAGCTCTCGTCGGGTACTGCGAATACCGGGCGAGGGCGTTTATAAGTCAGGTCGTCAGATAAGAAAGGTACGTACCTGATTGGTGATATCTTGCGCTTGTAGGTACGTACATGTCAACGGCTAAACGCGACCCAAATCAGTCCAAATCCGGAAAGGCTCCAACTTTTCAGATTCGTATCACGCCTGAGTTAAAGGCGCAGTTCGAGGCTGCTGCAAAAGCAGAAGGGATGAGTTTGGGGAATTGGCTCAAAACCTTGGGGAGAAATGAATTACGTAAATTAGGTATTGAGCCAGAAATGTAGGCTAGTTCAATTGAGAATTTTGAGCGTCAGAAGATTCGGGAAAAGAAACTACATCCATTTTTAATGCTGTTTCACCAGAGAAAATTGAAGCTAGGCCTTTACGAATTTTTTGATTATCTAAATTCATTTGTCCGTGAGCTACAGGTATATAAATAGCGTTCTGAAAATAAACTCGATCAAAATCGTAGCCTATATCTTCAGCCATAACAGAAAGTAAATTCACAAATAGTCTATCGCTAGTTTGATTCCACATCGTGTTACCACTCTCACTTTCTGGACAGTGAGTACATAAATGAGTGAAATATTCTTTCCAGGCATCAAGGACTTTTTTCTCGGATTTTGTTCTTTTGTTTATACTTCCTTTTATATCACCATAGAATGCTAAGTCGATCATATTCAGCGCTCTAACATGCTCATTGGAAAGGCGAGCTGCGGCCGATCTTGTTGCCATTAGCGCGGTGAATATATTAACTTTTATGTTTCTTTTATCTGAAGATTATGAAAATTGAAACGAAATAAAATCTTTGAGGATGATATGAGAATTTTGGCGGAAGATCACAGGAGTTCTTTTTTTGATATAACTTTATGTTTTTATTGGATTTTATTTTAATGTGTTGTTTTTATTATACACATTGCTATACACATTGTTCCAAGTGTATGGTTCAATCTGACGGATAAAGCTAAAGTCCCTTCATCATCTCTAGAGCTGTTTCAATTAACTCTTCTGAAGGTTTAAATCTAGACATATGACGGACACATATTACAGGGATTTTCACATCATTTAGTACGGCTGAGAAAGCGAAAGTTGTGTAATAACCCTTTTGCTGCGTATAGATGAGAGTGCTTGGATCACCGAAGTGTTTTAGCAAAATATTTGCTGCTGAAAGGGATTGTAGACTGTTGCTATAAGCGATAATCATTTCAGGCTTACACAGAGGGATTGTGACATTCTCAAAAAATCTTGTTGAGTAATTTACGAGTTGTTGGACAGTTAGTTTGTGTCGACTCGCTTCCTGTTTGAGTGCTGAGGCATTGGTTGAGCACATCATTAGAGCATTCGTAAATACTACGTCTTCCCATCTGTAACCGAGGCTGATAGGTAGCTGTTGTAGTCGCTTAGCTAGGTGAGTAATTCCCCATTCCCCTTGCGTCCCTAAATGGACATTCGAGACAAGAGGCTTTGAATGATCCTGAATAATAGACTGGCTGTTGGTCATATGGGAATCAGCCGACGAACCATTGAAGCCCATCACAATGAGGCGTTTGCGTATAGGTGGGGAGGCTATTAATTCAAAAGCAGAATCGTAAGGTCTGCCGGGCAAATCAGCCAAGCCATAGCGAGAAAGCCCTCCAAGAATAAAGTCTCTAGTCTTATCCATTATTCAAATTCTCTTGTGAAGTCTCATACCGACATCATACGCAAAAAAACTTTTTTTGCATTTAACTGTTCACACTGTTCACCATGCGTATTTTCTATTTTAAATCATAAAGATAAATGGTGATGAGTTGGTGAAGAGTGAACAGTCGACTCTTCACCTTTGTGATTTTTTCTCGCTCTGGATGCGCCCGGTCAGGCGATGTGGTGGAGGGATAAAAAGTTTTTTCAGGTTTTACTGTTCACACTGTTCACCTCTGGTTTTTTATTAATAATTTCATGGCGATACAGGGTGAATATTCGGTGAAGGGTGAACAGTGGATTGTTCACCTTGTGGCAATGGCCTGAAAGGAAAAGACCGGCTGTTGCCGGTCTGAGTTAGGTTATGTTGCTGCGGGGTCGTCGCACTTCGGCAGCCAGTCGCCGTAGCTTTCCTCTTTCAGCGACAGGTTGGTTTGTATCCCCTGCTTTGTGTGCCGCTTTTCATAATTCAGGCCGTACTCTTTCAGCATCATGGGCAGCCCCAGCCCGAACATTTTCAGGCTGAGCACGTTCCTGTATCCGTTGGCCTCCATATAGGCCAGATACGCGTGATAGAGATATTTACGGTAATTACGCGGGATGATGCTGGCATTCCCCATAAACATCCCGTTGGTCTGCGGAAGCATTTCCAGATAGCCGCAAAAATCAAACGTCGGGTCAGCATCGCGCTTAATGCTGAGTGCCTCGTCGGAGTTCTGCTGCGACTGGAGCAGTGCGCGTGCAGTCATCGGGTCGCTGAATTTCTGCATAAGCTGGCGCACAATGACGGCCAGCTCGCGCGCAATTTTATCCCTGAGCTGCGGGTCGCGTTCCTCCGGGGCAATCTGTTCCGGGAAGTGAATAATCACCCGGCGGCGCGACACACCGCCGCTGCGGTCGGTGAAGCGCATCGGGTTATTGTTGACCGCCAGAATGACCGCCGGAATATGTGTTGAGTAGGGGTTCTGATATTTCGGGTCAACCGAGACCGCATCGCCGCCAGTGATGGCCTTAAGCCCTGCGCCGTCACCGCTCCATTTTTCCTGGTCTGGCAGACGGATAAGCGAGAAGCCAATCAGGGAGGCACGCTTGCGCGGGTCTTCCAGCGTGTCGATATCGGCTGATGTGGCGTTATCTTCCCCGGCGAGCAGGGTCGCGATTTCGGCCAGAATACTTTTGCCGCTCCCGCCGGGACCGGTGACTTCGAGAAAGAGCTGCCAGTCGTAACGGTTCGCCAGCACCATAAACAGCGCAGCGAGTATCACCTCGCGCTTTTGTGGATTTTTACCGGCTGCACGGTCGAGCCAGCGCCAGAAGTTCGGCGCGTGCGTCTCCAGCGTTTCCCCCTCCACCGGCGGGGTGAAATCCACATCGCACAACGTGCGCAGCCAGTGCGATTTGTGGTGCGGGCTGAATACGCCGCTTTGGGTATCGAGTACCCCGTTGCGAAAGCCAATCAGACGACGCGCCGGTGTATCCTGCTGCGGAATAATCAGTTTCAGGGTCTCCACCACCGAGGCAATTTTCCCCGACGAGAACGGGGCGCGTAAGCGCTGGAATAAATCAGCCACATTCCGTGAAAAAGTGGCGGCAGGGATATTTTTCCAGATGCCGTTTTCATAGCGGGACAGGAGCTGGCCGTTCGCATCCACCGCCAGCGCTTCGCCGTAATGCTCATGCACCCGCAAAGCCTTGTCGCTGGCGCTCATGGCGGTAAATTCTGCCTCGCTCATGGTATCGAACGGACTTTGCGCCGGTGGCCTGATGGCGTCATAAATGGCTTTGCGTGTCGCATCCTCGCCTTTTTGTTCAAATGCGTCATTCCAGTCACCGAACACTGGTGGCAGGGCTACAATGCCCTCACAGGCATCTGCGGCCGCAGCGGCTTTACTCTGGCCGTCGCCGTTAAGGTCACGGTCGGCGGCGAGGACAATCTGACAGGCCGGGTATTTGTGACGGGCAAGGCTCGCCAGAGAAAGGAGGTTTACGGAGGACAGCGCCACCATGACGGTTTCCCCGGTCAGGTGATGTACTGTGAGCGCGGTCGCATACCCCTCTGCAATCCACAGGCGTTTTCCGGCCTGTTTTTTCCCTTCGATGACATGACATGCCCCTTTGACCTGCCCGCCTTTCAGGGTGCGTTTGAGACCGTCAGCATTGATAAACTGAAGGTTAACCAGTGCGCCGGTATCGTCATACAGCGGGACAACCACATCCCCGGTGCGGAACGTCACGCCGCCGGTTTTATGCATGACGGTGAGCGTCAGACATCCCTGAGCGGGGAAACCCTTGCGGGTGAGGTAGGCGTTGCCGGTGGCCGGTCGGATTTTCTCCATGAGCCTGACCGCCAGCGCGGCCGCTGCCTTGTGGTCGGCATCGGTTTCAGCCTCTGCGGCCGCAATCACTTCCGGGGCAACCGGCGGCAGGTTGCCGGTCACGGCGTTCACCTTTCCGGCAGCCACTGACGGGGTCACGCCAAACACTTTCTCTACCAGCTTAAGCCCGTCACCTGCGCCACACTGATTGCAGAACCACGTCCCGCGCCCTTCTTTATCGTCAAAGCGGAAACGGTCAGAGCCGCCACATACCGGGCAGGACTGATGGCGGTTTTTAATCACCTTCAAACCCAGCGCCGGGAGAATGTTCGGCCAGTGGCCACATGCCTGTTTTACCGTTTCTGTTACGTTCATTTTCATCGTTGTTTTCTCCCTCAGTGCAGTACCGGCGACGTGATATGACGGGCGCAAAGCTCATCCATCACGGCCAGCCCGAGAAAGGACAGCGACGGCGTGGCTTTGAGTGGTCCGGCTTCCATTAAATCCTCCAGTAACGCACAGGCAATCTGGCGGCCTTTTTCCTCGCCGTGCTGGCGCAGGTAGAAGCCCTCCAGCTCGGCGGCAATGGCGCTTTCCAGCGCGTCGAGGGTGAGTTGCGGGTAGCGGTGCTGGCGTTCGCACAGGGTCAGCCATGCACAGGCCACGGCGCGACGATAGAGTGCGGCGCGTAATACAGGCGGTAATGGCTTTTTCATACGTTGCCCTCCCCGGTCAGCCACTGCTGATTGCAGCGTTCGACCACGCCGTCGAGATGGGCGGTCATGAGGTAAATCACGGAGGTGAGCTGTAACTGCTGCGCAGGGTCACGACGAACGGTGGCGCAGTCCTGCACCTGCATCAGGTCGCCAACGAGCTGGCCGACATTGCGCATATGCTCCAGACATTCGAGGTCACGGGCAGTAATGGTGGTGTGTCTCATGCGCGCACCTCCGCAACCGGCAGGCGGCCAGCGAACGAGAGGACGTAATCGCGAACGAGGGAACGACGTGCAGCGTGTTCATCACCGGCAACGGTACGGAGCATGCAAATACGGGGTTTACGGTCTGCGCGACGAACGGCGGCAAACACAAAGACAAACTGCGGGTGTGACGGGGTGAGGGTCGTAGCCATAGTGGCAACCTCCATTGAGTAGCGGTTATTGCCACCACCGGAGTTCCTACGCTCATGGGTGGTGACCCGAACGGGGGTAGGAATACCGGCCTCAATGAATACCGGCCAGCCCGAAGGCTGCCCCGCCCGGATCACCATTATCTGACAGGGGCTAAGGTGTAAACACCACAGCCCGAAAAATGGGTGTGCCTGAGCAACGACGTAAAAAAAGACGCATGGCGCGTCCGGTGTCGCCATTGAGTAACTCGGGTTCCTACGCCCGGCTGCCGATTTTGCGACAGCGGGAAAACTATACCTGGAAACGGCGAAAAGAAGCAAGCCAGAAAAAGGGGCTGT
>NZ_JANYUK010000016.1:0-141618 GCF_025106035.1 Citrobacter sp. XY323 | reverse complement strand
TTTCTCTTCAACCGAACCGGCTGTTTGTGTGAAGTGATTCACATCCGCCGTGTCGATGGAGGCGCATTATAGGGAGTTTCCTGCGGCCCGCAACCCTTAAATTGCAGAAAAATGACTGACTGCTGCATTCCACAGCAAAAACCCGCCTTATACCCATTTACACACAGAGTTATCCACAATCGTAAGCAAAATAGCGGTCAGCATCCCTGAAAGAAGAGAAAACAGATAAGGAAATCTCTATATAAAAAGAGACTCGCTCTACGCTATATATAGAAGAAAAGCCTAGGCAGGCCATGCCCCATCATCCCTACCACCTTTGAATTACGCATCCCATCAGGCGATAATACCCATACAAACCGTGATTCCAGGACCGTGATGAGACACTCTCTGCAACGTACTGCTATACGCAAACGCCCAATGAAGCTCGGCACTACCGTGATCCTCATGGTCAGTGCGGTACTCTTCTCCGTACTGCTTGTCGTTCATCTGATTTATTTCTCGCAAATCAGCAACATGACGCGCGATGCATTAGCAGGTAAAGCGCTTGCGGTCGCACGAACGCTGGCAAACTCCCCTGAGATCCGCCAGGGGCTAATGAAAAAGCCCGAGGAAAGCGGTATTCAGGCGATTGCCCAGGCGGTGAATAAGAGCAACGATTTTTTGTTCATCGTCGTCACCGATATGCAAAGCATTCGTTACTCCCATCCCGAAGCGCAGCGAATCGGTCAGCCGTTTAAAGGCGATGACATTTTGCTGGCCCTGCAAGGGAAAGAGAATGTCGCCATTAATCGCGGATTTCTGGCGCAAGCCCTACGCGTATTTACCCCTATTTATAACGAGCATCACCGGCAGATAGGCGTCGTGTCGATCGGCCTTGAGCTAAGCAGGGTGACTGAGCAGATCAATAACAGCCGTGGCAGCATCTTTTGGTCCATCTTATTTGGCGTGCTGGTTGGGCTGCTCGGCACATGGGTATTTGTCAAAGTCCTCAAGCGTATTCTGTTTGGTCTGGAGCCTTATGAAATCTCCAATCTGTTCGAACAACGCCAGGCGATGCTGCACTCTATAAAGGAAGGCGTCATTGCCGTTGACGAGTGCGGTGAAGTGACGCTGATAAACCAGGCAGCACAAGAATTGCTGGATTACCACAAATCGCAAGACGATGCCCAGCTCTCCACGCTCAACCACGCATGGTCAAAAGTGGTCGATTTTTCACAGGTACTGCATGACGGAACGCCGCGTCGCGATGAAGAGATCATGGTGAAGGATCGGCTACTCTTAATTAACACGGTTCCGGTACTCAGCAACGGTAAAATCATCGGGGCCATTTCAACATTCAGAGATAAGACTGAAGTCCGAAAATTAATGCAACGACTGGACGGCATGGTCAACTATGCCGACGCACTTCGTGAACGATCCCACGAATTCATGAATAAATTGCACGTGATTCTGGGATTATTGCATCTGAAAAGTTATAAGCAGCTTGAAAATTACATCCTGAAGACCGCGAACAGTTATCAGGAAGAGATTGGCTCACTATTAGGAAAAATAAAATCCCCGGTGATCGCAGGATTTTTACTCAGTAAGATTAATCGCACATCTGATTTAGGCCATAGCCTGGTGATCAGCAATGAAAGCCAGTTGCCGGAAAACAGCAACGAAGATCAGGTGGCTGTGCTGATTACCGTTCTGGGGAATTTAATTGAAAACGCCCTGGAGGCGCTAGGTCAAGAACCTGGTGGCGAGATCAGCGTATCCTTGCATTATCGACACGGCTGGTTGCATTGCGAAGTGAATGACGATGGTCCGGGGATTGCCCCCGAACACATTGAGCACATCTTTGAGAAGGGCGTTTCGTCAAAAGGAACCGAACGGGGCGTTGGTTTAGCGCTTGTTAAACAACAGGTTGAAAACGTTGGCGGCAATATTTCCGTCGAGTCTGAACCTGGGATCTTCACCCAATTTTTTGTACAGTTACCGTGGAATGGTGAGAGGGCCAGCAGATGATCAATGTCTTAATTGTCGATGACGATGCAATGGTAGCGGAATTAAACCGCCGTTATGTCGCGCAACTCTCCGGTTTTCATTGCTGCGGCACAGCCTCCACGCTGGAGAAAGCAAAAGAGATAATCTTTCATAGCGGTAATCATATCGATTTGATTTTGCTTGATATTTATATGCAAAAAGAAAACGGTCTGGATCTGTTGCCTGTATTGCACAGCGAAGGTTGCAAGTGTGATGTCATTGTCATCTCTTCCGCCGCTGACGCGACCACCATCAAAGACTCTCTCCACTATGGTGTCGTTGACTACCTGATCAAACCGTTCCAGGCGTCCCGTTTTGAAGAGGCGCTGACCGGCTGGCTACAGAAGAAAACCGAGATGGAAAAGCATCAGTACTATGAACAGTCTGAGCTTGACCAGTTGATTCACGGCAGCTCCTCCAATGAACAGGAAGCGCGGCGCTTACCTAAAGGATTAACGCCACAAACGTTACGCACGCTGTGCCAGTGGATTGATGAGCATCAGGATCAGGAATTCTCCACCGATGAACTGGCCAACGAGGTCAATATCTCGCGCGTTTCTTGCCGTAAATATCTTATCTGGCTCGTCAATTGTCACATCCTATTTACCAGCATCCATTATGGCGTAACCGGTAGACCGGTTTATCGTTACCGCGTTCAGGCTGAACATTACTCATTACTAAAACAATATTGCCAATAAAAACAATTTGGGATTATTTGTTATTTGAAAGTAACAATTATTAAAATAATGAAAAATCCCTTCTTTTCTGAATCATGCTGCAGAATTATAAATTTGCGTTAGATCAAATATATTTGTATCCAGCATGTTAAATGTATTATTTTAATATTGATTAACGTCACACTGTTTTTAATTTCAAAATCGCTAACAAAAGTTAATTAAGTATTATCTAGCTCGCAGAGTGTGTATTTTTACCCATAAAGGATTAGTCTGAAATTAACCAGACATACAAAATCTAGACTGGTAGCAATGGAGACCATGCTACGTACCATGGACACCGTACATTTTTGTGAGCAAATAAAAGTATCCGCACGCCAACCTCATCACATTATGAAATGGCGTGATCGTGATCACACAAATAACCTACTCACCCATTCTGTCGGTGGTTCACGTAATAGCGGAAAACGCAAAACAGATAAATTACAGCGTCAACCGCAGCTCTCCATGTCCAGCTCTGCCTCCAATCGCCTGAGGATTCTCTCCTCTGATCAAAGCCACAGAAAAAAGCTAAATATCGCCATAACGTTAAAAAAACATTCTAGCAAGACATTTGAACATTAATCGCAAATACGGACATATCGAATACTGACCATTTTTTGATGCCTATTTCGGCAAAAAAGAATGTGGCACAGATCCATTTTTCAAAAAATTGACTGGTTTTTTCGCGAGGGTAAATAAAATGTTATTTAGTATACAACTTCTTATAATATTAATATGTTTGTTTTATGGTGCCAGAAAGGGCGGTATCGCGCTGGGTTTATTAGGCGGTATCGGCCTGGTCATTCTGGTTTTCGTTTTCCATCTCCAGCCGGGTAAACCACCTGTAGATGTAATGCTGGTTATTATTGCCGTGGTGGCCGCATCGGCAACCTTGCAAGCCTCCGGCGGCCTTGACGTTATGCTGCAAATCGCTGAAAAGCTGCTGCGCCGTAACCCAAAATACGTTTCCATCGTCGCCCCGTTCGTTACCTGCACCCTGACGATTCTCTGCGGTACAGGCCACGTGGTATACACCATCCTGCCAATCATTTATGACGTTGCCATTAAGAACAATATTCGCCCGGAACGTCCGATGGCAGCGAGTTCTATCGGTGCGCAGATGGGGATTATCGCCAGCCCGGTGTCCGTGGCCGTTGTATCACTGGTCGCAATGCTGGGTAACGTAACGTTTGAAGGCAAGCATCTTGAATTCCTCGACCTGCTCAGCATCACTATCCCGTCTACCCTGTTGGGTATCCTGGCGATCGGTATCTTCAGTTGGTTCCGCGGTAAAGATCTGGATAAAGATGAAGAATTCCAGAAGTTTATTTCCGTTCCTGAAAACCACAACTACGTTTATGGCGATACCGCCACACTGTTAGACAAAAAGCTGCCGAAAAGCAACTGGCTGGCCATGTGGATCTTCCTTGCCGCTATCGCCGTTGTTGCCGTGCTCGGCGCGTTCTCTGAGCTGCGCCCTACCTTCAGCGGCAAACCGCTGTCAATGGTACTGGTTATCCAGATGTTCATGCTGCTGACCGGTGCGCTGATTATTATCCTGACGAAGACCAATCCCGCTTCAATATCTAAAAACGAAGTCTTCCGTTCCGGTATGATCGCGATTGTGGCGGTGTACGGTATTGCCTGGATGGCCGAAACAATGTTCGGCGCGCACATGACGGAAATCGAAGGTGTGCTGGGCAATATGGTGAAAGAGTATCCGTGGGCCTATGCAATTGTTCTGCTGTTGGTTTCCAAATTTGTAAACTCCCAGGCTGCGGCGCTGGCGGCGATTGTTCCGGTCGCACTGGCAATTGGGGTTGATCCAGCGTACATCGTTGCTTCCGCTCCGGCATGTTACGGTTACTACATTCTGCCGACTTACCCGAGCGATCTGGCGGCTATTCAGTTTGACCGTTCCGGCACCACCCACATTGGCCGTTTCGTTATCAACCACAGCTTCATTCTACCTGGGTTGATCGGCGTGAGCGTATCCTGTGTCTTTGGTTGGATCTTCGCTGCAATGTACGGTTTCCTGTAATTACAGTGCGCGTGCCGTCCGCTTTGGAACGGCACGCCACCGTCAAGACACAGAGAATTTTAAAATTCCTGAGAAAAATGAAAAGGCTGGAAGCAAATGTCAAAAGTTGAATTCACTTATCAGGCGGCTTTCCCACTGGGGGAAGACAAAACTGAGTACTACCTGCTGACCTCCGATCACGTCAGCGTCGGCGAGTTTGAAGGCGAAACAATCCTGAAAGTAGCCCCTGAAGCACTTACGCTACTGGCCCAACAAGCCTTCCACGATGCCTCCTTCATGCTCCGCCCTGAACACCAACAGCAAGTCGCCTCAATTCTCCATGATCCCGAAGCCAGCGAAAACGATAAATACGTAGCGCTGCAGTTCCTGAGAAACTCCGAAATCGCGGCTAAAGGCGTATTGCCAACCTGCCAGGACACCGGTACGGCAATTATCATGGGTAAAAAAGGTCAGCGCGTCTGGACCGGTGGTGGCGACGAAGCGGCACTCTCCAAGGGCGTATTTAATACCTATATTGAAGATAACCTGCGCTACTCGCAAAACGCGGCGCTGGATATGTACAAAGAAGTGAATACCGGCACCAACCTGCCCGCACAAATCGACCTGTACAGCGTGGACGGTGACGAATACAAATTCCTGTGCGTGGCCAAAGGCGGCGGTTCAGCGAACAAAACCTATCTGTATCAGGAAACCAAAGCGCTGCTGACGCCCGGCAAACTGAAAAACTTCCTGGTAGAGAAAATGCGCACGCTGGGTACCGCAGCATGCCCGCCGTACCACATTGCATTCGTCATTGGCGGCACGTCAGCGGAAAGCACCCTGAAAACGGTGAAGCTGGCCAGCACACACTACTATGACGCACTGCCGACTGAAGGTAATGCGCACGGCCAGGCGTTCCGCGATCTGCAACTGGAACAGGAACTGCTGGAAGAAGCGCAGAAACTCGGCCTCGGCGCCCAGTTTGGCGGGAAATACTTCGCGCACGATATCCGCGTGATCCGCCTGCCTCGCCACGGCGCATCCTGCCCGGTTGGTATGGGTGTGTCTTGCTCCGCAGACCGTAACATCAAGGCCAAGATTAACCGCGAAGGGATCTGGATCGAAAAACTGGAACATAACCCAGCCCAGTACATTCCGGAGTCGCTGCGCCAGGCAGGCGAAGGTGAAGTGGTTAAAGTTGACCTTAACCGCCCAATGAAAGAGATCCTCGCTCAGCTCTCTCAGTATCCGGTTTCTACCCGTCTGTCGCTGAGCGGCACCATCATTGTCGGTCGCGATATTGCCCACGCGAAGCTAAAAGAACGTATTGAGTCCGGTGAAGGTCTGCCGCAGTACGTGAAAGATCACCCTATCTACTACGCGGGCCCGGCCAAAACACCTGCGGGTTATCCGTCCGGCTCTTTAGGGCCAACCACTGCGGGTCGTATGGACTCCTATGTTGACCTGCTACAGTCTCACGGCGGCAGCATGATCATGCTGGCAAAAGGTAACCGTAGCCAGCAGGTGACAGACGCCTGCCATAAACACGGCGGCTTCTATTTAGGCAGCATTGGTGGCCCGGCAGCGGTACTTGCGCAGCAGAGTATTAAACATCTGGAATGCGTGGAATACCCGGAGCTGGGTATGGAAGCTATCTGGAAAATCGAAGTCGAAGATTTCCCGGCTTTCATTCTGGTCGATGACAAAGGCAACGATTTCTTCCAGCAAATCGTCAGCAAACAATGCGCTAACTGCGCGAAGTAACCCATTCGGCCCGGCACTGGACTGACAACAGATTTTTGGCGTCAGTCCAGTGATCCCCCCGGGCCAACTTTATCCCCCCATTTACTGGCGTTGAATTTTTGTCGCTCACAGGGAATAGTAACCTTTTCCATTACTTGTGAATTCGCCATGCTCCGCACACTGAACTCCACAATCTTGCACTCTGGCGCGCTGCTCCTGGCGCTAATACTTATCTACACCGGTATCTCAGCCACAGAGAAAATCACCTGGCTGATGGAAGTTACGCCGGTCATTATTGTCGTTCCACTGTTGCTGGCGACCATGAAGCGCTACCCGCTGACGCCCTTGCTCTACACGCTCATTTTCTTGCACGCCATCATTCTGATGATCGGCGGTATGTATACCTACGCTAAAGTCCCTGTCGGTTTTCAGGTTCAGGAGTGGCTGGATCTCAGTCGTAACCCCTATGACAAGCTGGGTCACTTCTTCCAGGGTCTGGTGCCCGCCCTGACGGCAAGAGAGATTTTAGTGCGCGGTAATATAGTTCGTGGCCGCAAAATGCTGGCATTTTTGGTCTGCTGCGTGGCGCTGGCGATTAGCGCGATGTATGAGCTGATCGAATGGTGGGCAGCGCTGGCGATGGGTCAGGGAGCAGATGATTTTCTCGGGACGCAGGGCGACCCGTGGGATACCCAGTCGGATATGTTCTGCGCCCTGCTCGGTGCGCTCACCACGGTGCTCGTGCTGGCGGGCTGGCACAACAGACAGTTAAAAACTGCCGGATAGCGCTGACGCTTATCCGGCAATCAGCCTTACCCATTGCGAGACTTGATAACCAGAATCGGCAAGGCGAACAGGAGTGTCAGAAAGTTCGCCATGCTGACGGCAGTATCTTCAATCAATAATCCATAAATCAGCCACAACACCAGCCCACACACAAACATTACATACATTAAACCGGAGATACCCTGCGTGTTGCGGGTGGTAATGACCTTAATCGCTTGCGGTAAGAATGAGAGCGTCGTCAGGCTAGCCGCCAAATACCCAATCCACGAATGCCATTCCATAGCTACGCCTTCACATCACCTGGGGTGACTATCGCAATAGCCGGGATATCCGGTTGCTCATGCTGCTGCGGCACCTTACGGTACTTATCCAACAAATGAATCTGGACCCTGCGCAGCGTGTCGCCGTTCAGCCGGTAAAAGCGGAAGTAAAGGACTAAGGTCACCACAAAAAAGAGTGCTGGTAGCGCGATCATAATGAATTGCATACCAACAATGGTTTCTGCAGACTGCGCGACATTCGGCGCGTAATTAATCACCCCAAGTATCACTGCGATAAAGAAAGCGGCAAACGCTGACCCTCCTTTTACCACCATCGTCTGCACTGAATAAGCGATACTTTCACAACGTACGTTAAGTTTGTATTCACCGTAATCAACGGTATCCGCCACCATAATGACCTGCAACACCCAGAAAAGCGCTGAACCAATATTCAGTAAAATACCAGCAATAACAATGAGTAAGATATTATGGAAACCGGCTAACGCCATCACCAGCAGCACGATACAGCTGAGCACCGGCAGCACGGATGCCCCAGCCCACAGGATCCGTCGTGACAACGCTTTTACCAATCGAGGAAAGAAAATCAGCGTCAGCAGGTTTGCCGCTCCTGCGTAAGACATGTAGTACGGGAAGAGGCTTGCATCGCCAATCACATAAGTAAAATAGTAAATGGCAAAGCCAGCAATGATATTGGCGGCAATATTGTAAGCCAGCGCCATGCCTAGCAGGCAGGATAACTGGTCGTTTTTATAGATGAGCCCAACGATCGCTTTCAGCCCAAGACGACTGCTGTCCGTCGTTGCCTCGCTATCTGACGAATAAACCTCATGCACATTACGCAGCGTAACAACGGTAGAAACGATAAAGAATGCAATCAGCACCAGCGTAAACATCTGGAAACCAAAGCCACGATCGGCACCGCCGACATAGCTCACAAAGGGCAACGTCACCCCCGCGGTGACAAACCCAGCCAGGCTTGCGAAGAAACGAGGGAACGGCACCAGTTTTTCACGCTCGCGTTTATCCAGCGTAATAGTTGGCACCAGCGACCAGAATGGAATATCCATAATGGTGTAGGTCATTCCCCATAATATATACGTCACGCAGACAAATACGACTTGCGCAGTGCCCTCAAACAAATGTGCGCTAAAAAGCAAAAACAGCACCAATGAGTTCGCCAGCGTACCGAGTAAGATCCAGGGTTTAAATTTTCCCCACCGCGACCGGGTGGCGTTCACAATCCAGCCCATGATGGGATCGTTTACCGCATCCCAGACCCTTGCCGCCAGGAACAACGTTCCGACCAGCCCCACCGATAATCCCACCACGTCGGTGTAGTAATACATCAGGTACATGTACACAATACCGATGGCGAAATCCTTACCAAACGCTCCAAATCCGTAACTGAGTTTTGTTTTCAGAGAGATGCTCATAGGGTATCGGGTCGCCGTTACCAGCGCCCGCCTTCTGTTAGAGGAAACGTCAGAGGTTAAACGCCGGATGCTCTGCCCGGCGTAATGGTGTGTTAACGGTGTAACCAGGCCGGCAACCAGTCGCCATGAGACGCGATCAGGTCGTCCACCAGCGCATAAATCTCCTCAATCCCCAATACCGCAGCGGTATGCGGATCCATCATCGCCGCGTGATAAACGCGATCGCGATTTTCCGTCAGAATGGCTTCCGTTAGCAGGGTCTGAACATTGATATTGGTTTGCATCATGGCCGCCAAATGTGACGGGAGAGTACCCACCTTCGTTGGCTGGATACCATTCGCATCGACCAGGCAAGCCACCTCCACGCAACAGCCTTGCGGCAGGTTATCGATCAGATGGTCATTGCGAACGTTGCCATACACCACGCTCGGTTCACCGGTCCAGATAGCGTTCATGATAGTGCTGGCATATTCACGTGACGGTTTAATCTCGATCCGCGCCGCCGTTTTGTACTCTTCCAGCTCTTTGTTCCAGTTCGCCAACTGTTCCACACAGCGTTTTGGATACTCATCCAGTGGAACCTTATAGCGCTCAATCAGATCCTCACGCCCTGGTTTGATAAACCACGGCGTATATTCCGCGAAATGCTCCGACGACTCAGTGACGAAATAGCCCAGCTTTTTGAACATTTCATAGCGCACAATGTTCTGACAACGGGTATTACCGTGAAGATTCGGTTTCGGCGCCTGACCAGATTCATAGGCCGCCAGCAGCTCCGGATAGAGATTCACATAAGCACCGTCAGCCGTTTTACGCTCAAGTTCCAGATAAAACGCCATATGGTTGATCCCGGCACAGCGATAGCGCAAAGAGGGCGGGTCGATGTTCAAATCGCGGGCCAGCTCCTCCGCTGTCCCTTGCACCGAGTGACACAATCCAACCTGCTTAATATGCGGATAGCGCGCATACATTGCCCAGGTGTTCATCGCCATCGGGTTAACGTAGTTAAGCATGGTGGCCTGCGGGCAGACTTCGGTCATATCCTCACAAATCTGCCATAAATGCGGGATAGTGCGCAGCGCGCGCATAATGCCGCCTGGCCCCAACGTATCTGCAATCGTCTGCTCCAGACCATGACGTTTACACACCGCAAAATCGGTAACGGTACAAGGTTCATAGCCACCAATCTGGAAAGCGACCACCACAAAATCAGCATCCTGCAATGCCGCTTTTTGATCGGTATAGCAGGTGATACGCCCGGACGCGCCCGCTGAGTCCATCAACTTACGCACCACAATGTGTGACTCTTCCAGCCGAGTAGGATTGACGTCCATCAAGGCGATATGCGCAGATTTCAGCGCATCGCGATGAAAGACGTCCCCGAGGATATTTTTGACGAAAATCGTGGAACCGGCGCCGATAAAGGTAATTTTGGGTGCAGACATCATGACTCTCCAGAACATTAGTGAACACAGTCATGGTGGCACAGCGCATTGATGAAAACTTCCGACTTCCCTGGCGAGCATTCCCATAAACTCAGATCGCCTCTTTGTCCCATACTGGATCTGAGTTTATGGGACAAAATTGCACGAAAAGCAGAGTATGCGGCCCCAAAATCTCACTATGCTCAATGATATCGGTCCGATTTGTGTCCTGATTCTCAGCCTTAATGCGCAGCAAATGACATGATTCTGATAATTCAGGAAATGGAGCAACCATGAGTACATTACCGACATCGCCTCTTCCCCCCGATCCGCACATGTGCAGCAGCGATGAAGAGCAAACCCGCAGCCCATTGTCGCTGTACTCAGAATATCAACGGATGGATATTGAGCTGCGCTCACCGCATGCTATGCCTGCCAGCCACTGGCATGGGCAGGTGGAGATTAATGTGCCGTTTGATGGCGACGTTGAGTACCTCATCAACAACGAAGTGGTGCAGATAAAACAGGGACACATTACGCTTTTCTGGGCCTGTACGCCGCATCAGCTCACGCGTCCGGGCAGCTGCCAAAGCATGGCTATCTTCAATTTACCGATGCACCTTTTCCTTTCCTGGCCGCTGGATCGCGAACTGATCAACCACGTTACCCATGGCATGGTCATCAAATCGCTGGCATCGCAGCAGCTAAGTACCTTTGAAGTTCAGCGCTGGCAACAGGAGCTGAGCAACCCGAACGAGCAAATTCGCCAGCTCGCCATTGATGAAATTGGTCTGATGCTCAAGCGGTTTAGCCTTTCCGGCTGGCAGCCAATCCTGGTCAATAAAACTTCACGGACGCACAAAAACAGCGTTTCGCGGCACGCCCAGTTTTACGTAAGCCAGATGCTGAGTTTTATTGCCGATAACTACGATCAGGTGCTCACTATCAACGACGTCGCGGAACACGTGAAGCTCAACGCCAACTACGCGATGGGGATTTTCCAGCGCGTGATGCAACTCACCATGAAGCAGTACATCACCGCAATGCGGATCAATCACGTCCGCGCATTGCTTAGCGATACCGATAAAACCATTCTTGACGTCGCGTTGACCGCGGGATTCCGATCCAGCAGCCGTTTTTATGACACCTTCAGCAAGTTTGTCGGCATGTCGCCGCAGCAGTACCGCAAACTGAGCCAGCAGCGCCGGCAAACAATGGCTGGCTGAGCAGCCAGAAACCACCGGCGTTACCCCGGCCTACAATCCCTATCGTTCGCCGATATCAGTATCAGCCAAAAAAATATTCCCCCTGTCGATAAACAGCGGTGAAAAATCGCCAATAAGCAAACATAAGTATTTGTTTAAAAACAAATTAAACACAAATCAGACTATTTATCACCCGCTTTACAGCCCATTTTGTCAGGATAATACTTGCCTGCGTCACATTCATACGGTGTGTCTGCAATCCATAAATTGCAACCTTTCCACAACCGGGTAAAAGATGATGAAAGTATTAATTGTTGAAAGTGAGTTTCTGCATCAGGACACCTGGGTCGGTAGCGCTGTCGAACGTCTGGCTGACGCATTAAGCCGCCAAAATGTTACCGTCATTAAGTCCACCTCATTCGACGATGGTTACGCAATCCTCGCCGCTAATGAAGCCATTGATTGCCTGATGTTTAGCTATCAAATGGAACAACAAGACGAGCACCTGAACGTCAGGCAATTGATCGGCAAGCTCCACGAGCGCCAGCAAAACGTTCCCGTTTTCCTGCTGGGCGATCGCGAAAAAGCCACCGCATCGCTGGATCGCGACCTGCTGGAGCTTGTCGATGAATTCGCCTGGATTATGGAAGATACCGCAGACTTTATCGCCGGACGTGCCGTTGCGGCGATGACCCGTTACCGCCAGCAGCTTCTGCCGCCACTGTTCAGCGCGCTGATGAAGTACGGCGACATCCATGAATACTCCTGGGCGGCGCCTGGTCACCAGGGCGGTGTCGGATTTACCAAAACGCCGGCGGGTCGTTTTTACCATGATTACTACGGTGAAAACTTATTCCGTAGCGACATGGGTATTGAACGCGCATCGCTCGGCTCACTGCTGGATCATACCGGCGCATTTGGCGAGAGCGAAAAATATGCCGCCCGCGTGTTTGGCGCTGACCGCTCCTGGTCTGTAGTGGTTGGGACATCCGGCTCTAACCGCACCATCATGCAGGCTTGTATGACCGACAACGACGTCGTGGTGCTGGATCGTAACTGCCACAAATCTATCGAGCAGGGGTTGATCCTCACCGGCGCAAAACCGGTGTACATGGTGCCAAGCCGCAACCGGTACGGCATTATCGGCCCTATCTACCCGCAAGAAATGCAACCTGAAACATTGCAGAAAAAAATCAGCGAAAGCCCGCTGACCAAAGGCAAGGCCGGGCAAAAACCGTCTTACAGCGTTGTGACCAACTGTACTTATGACGGTGTTTGCTACAACGCCAAAGAGGCCCAGGACCTGCTCGCGCAAACCAGCGATCGCATCCACTTCGATGAGGCCTGGTACGGCTATGCCCGCTTTAACCCAATTTATACCGATCACTACGCTATGCGTGGCGCGCCGGGCGATCATAACGGCCCTACCGTTTTTGCGACCCACTCGACCCACAAACTACTGAACGCGCTCTCTCAGGCGTCTTACATTCACGTCCGTGAAGGTCGTGGGGCCGTGAACTTCTCCCGCTTTAACCAGGCGTACATGATGCACGCCACCACCTCTCCGCTGTATGCCATCTGCGCATCAAACGACGTGGCGGTCTCCATGATGGACGGCAACAGCGGTCTGTCGCTCACTCAGGAAGTGATCGACGAAGCGGTCGATTTCCGTCAGGCCATGGCGCGTTTGTACAAAGAATTTTCCGCCGAAGGCGACTGGTTCTTCAAACCGTGGAACAAAGAAGTGGTGACTGACCCGCAAACCGGCAAAACTTATGACTTTGCCGATGCGCCAACCCAACTCCTGACCACTGACCAGAACTGCTGGGTGATGCGTCCGGGTGAATCCTGGCACGGGTTTAAAGACCTGCCGGATAACTGGAGCATGCTGGACCCAATCAAAGTCAGTATTCTGGCGCCGGGGATGGGCGATGATGGCGAACTGGAAGAGAGCGGCGTACCGGCAGCGCTGGTCACCGCCTGGCTTGGCCGCCACGGTATCGTGCCGACCCGTACCACCGATTTCCAGATTATGTTCCTGTTCTCAATGGGGATTACCCGTGGGAAATGGGGCACGCTGATCAATACCCTGTGCTCATTCAAACACCATTACGATGCCAATACACCGCTGGCGCAGGTGATGCCAGAACTGGTTGAGGAACATCCTGACACTTACGCCAACATGGGCATTCACGATCTGGGCGACACCATGTTTGCCTGGCTGAAAGAGAACAACCCTGGCAGCCGACTCAACGCGGCCTACTCCGGCCTGCCTGTTGCTGAAATCACCCCGCGTGAAGCCTATAACGCGATAGTCAGCGATAACGTTGAGATGGTGGCCATTGAAAATCTGCCGGGTCGTATAGCTGCGAATTCCGTGATTCCTTACCCACCGGGAATTCCAATGCTGCTGTCCGGGGAAAACTTTGGCGACGCCAATAGCCCGCAGATTAGTTATCTACGTTCGTTGCAGTCCTGGGACCACCACTTCCCTGGATTTGAACATGAAACCGAAGGAACGGAAATTATTGACGGTGTATATCACGTCATGTGCGTGAAAGCATAATGTCATTTTATAGATAGTCCGATTTTTAAGGTAGACATGTCATGCTTGAGTAATTCCTGAGTATTGCTGCAAAACAATAACATTGTCATACCTTTTTGCGCGGGACCACCCCGCGCTTTTTTTATACGCAAATATCACGTTTCCACTTGCGTAAAAAAAAGTGTACATAAGAAAATTCCCACCAAACATTGTAATTAATTTCAGACACGTTATTTTAATGCGGTCCTGGATTCATCATACAATTTCAATTTAGCCGATA
Source organism: Citrobacter sp. XY323 (assembly GCF_025106035.1). NCBI lineage: Bacteria > Pseudomonadati > Pseudomonadota > Gammaproteobacteria > Enterobacterales > Enterobacteriaceae > Citrobacter > Citrobacter sp. XY323. Next base: position 127,160 of record NZ_JANYUK010000016.1, on the reverse strand, counting down.
TGGTTCATCTGATGGTGAGCTACGGTGTTTTATGTTCATATTCCTGGAGTTTGGGTATGAGGGTTTGCAGCAGAGCAGCTTGTGTTGTTGTATTAACGGAGAAGGATGTTTGGTTAAGGATTAACGGTAAAGAAGCCATCAGCTTAAAAGCTAATCATATGGCGCTGGTAGCATGCGATAATAATATTATCGATTTCTCATCACTTAATAACGCACTGGTCGTACATATCAGCCGTGATATCATTAAAGACTATCTACGTTTTTTAAATAAAGACCTTTCACAGATCCCACTCTGGCAACGCAGTGCCAACCCAGTGATGACCGCCGTCTGTCTGACGCCGGATGTATTCCGGGTGGCTGCCCAATATAGCGTATTGGACACAATGGACGAAGGTGAAAGTGTGCGCACGCGCTCGCTACTGTTCACGGTGTTATCACGCTTTCTCGGCAGCAAAAAGTTTATTTCTCTGCTCATGCATATACTACGCAGTCGTATCAGCGACAGCGTTTATCACATTATTGAGAGCGATATACATAAAGACTGGAATTTAAGCATGGTTGCCAGTTGCTTATGCCTGAGCCCCAGTTTGTTAAAGAAAAAGCTCAAAAGTGAAAATACAAGTTACAGCCAAATAATTACCACGTGTCGCATGCGTTATGCCGTCAATCAATTATTGATGGATGGCAAAAACATTTCCCAGGTCTCTCAACTGTGCGGATATAACAGTACCTCGTACTTTATTTCCGTATTCAAAGAGTTCTATGGGATGACGCCTCTGCATTATGTCAGTCAACATAGGGAGCCATCCGCTGCCTGATTTTTAATCAGTTAGCGATAAGCCATAATAATATCAGCATTAGCGATACCCCCAGTCCGCCATCATAAAATAGTCTTCTGAAGAGGTATGATAAGACGTCATTTATCCTTATCAGGAGTTACTAAATATGTCGACGGATGCTGATGCTCACAAAGTGGGCTTAATCCCCGTCACCCTTATGGTGTCGGGGAATATTATGGGTTCCGGTGTATTCCTGCTACCCGCAAACCTTGCGTCAACTGGCGGGATTGCAATCTACGGATGGTTGGTCACTATTATCGGTGCTTTGGCGCTGTCGATGGTGTACGCGAAAATGTCGTCCTTAGACTCCAGTCCCGGTGGTTCTTACGCTTATGCCCGCCGCTGTTTCGGTCCTTTTTTGGGCTACCAGACCAACGTCCTGTACTGGCTGGCTTGCTGGATTGGTAACATCGCCATGGTGGTTATTGGCGTCGGTTACCTGAGCTACTTCTTCCCCATCTTAAAAGATCCGCTGGTCCTGACGCTGACCTGCGTCGTGGTGCTGTGGATCTTCGTGTTGCTGAACATTGTCGGACCGAAAATGATCACCCGTGTACAGGCCGTCGCAACGGTACTGGCGCTGGTGCCAATTGTCGGTATTGCCGTCTTCGGCTGGTTCTGGTTCCGGGGTGAAACCTATATGGCGGCATGGAACGTCAGCGGTATGAACACCTTCGGTGCGATTCAAAGCACTCTGAACGTAACTTTGTGGTCATTTATCGGCGTGGAAAGCGCCTCCGTCGCGGCAGGTGTGGTTAAAAATCCCAAACGTAACGTGCCTATCGCCACCATGGGCGGCGTGCTGATTGCCGCCGTTTGCTATGTGCTCTCCACCACGGCGATTATGGGTATGATCCCTAACGCGGCGCTGCGTGTTTCAGCCTCCCCGTTCGGTGATGCCGCACGCATGGCGCTGGGTGACACCGCTGGGGCGATTGTCTCCTTCTGTGCCGCGGCCGGGTGCCTGGGTTCCCTGGGCGGCTGGACGCTGCTTGCCGGGCAAACCGCCAAAGCGGCAGCCGATGACGGCCTGTTCCCACCGATTTTTGCCCGCGTTAACAAAGCCGGTACGCCGGTAGCCGGGTTAATTATCGTCGGCGTTCTGATGACCATCTTCCAGTTCAGCAGCATGTCGCCAAACGCTGCGAAAGAGTTTGGTCTGGTCTCTTCGGTCTCCGTTATCTTCACGCTGGTGCCGTATCTGTACACCTGCGCCGCGCTGCTGCTGCTCGGCCATGGTCACTTTGGTAAAGCGCGTCCGATGTACTTACTGGTGACCTTTATCGCTTTTGTTTACTGTATTTGGGCCGTTGTCGGTTCCGGTGCCAAAGAGGTGATGTGGTCATTCGTCACACTGATGATCATCACCGCGCTGTATGCACTGAACTACAATCGGATCCATAAAAACCCATATCCATTGGATGCTCCGGTAAACAATAACTAACGCAAACAGTCGTCGTTGCCCGATGGCGTAAGTTCATCGGGCCAACGCCGCCCCCCGCGATTCCTGAAATCAACATTAAGAACTTAAGGTTGGCTTAATTTTACTTTGAGAGGATTTGTAGCACTTAGTCGATGGAACCCCCCTTAATGTTAAAGCACCTGTTTAAAAGACCCACTCTCGGGCTAATCAGCTGGCTTCTCCTGATCTCATTTTATCTTGCGACTTTCCTGAACATTGCGTTCTATAAACAAGTGCTGCAAGAACTGCCCCTGGATTCTGTGCGCAACCTGCTGGTGTTTTTGTCGATGCCGGTCGTCGCTTTCAGCGTCATGAACATTGTGCTGACGCTGGCCTCATTCCTGTGGCTTAATCGCCTGGTGGCCTGCGTTTTCATTCTGGTTGGCGCATCGGCCCAATATTTCATCATGACCTACGGCATCATCATTGACCGCTCGATGATCGCCAATATGATGGACACCACACCCGCCGAAACCTTTGCTTTGCTGACGCCGCAAATGCTCATCACGCTCGGAGTGAGCGGCATTCTCGCCGCGCTCATTGCCTGCTGGGTAAGAATCAAACCGATCGCCCCGGCCATGCGCAGCGTACTGTTCCGTGGCGCGAATATTCTGATCTCCGCGCTGCTGATCGTGCTGGTCGCCGCGTTCTTCTACAAAGATTACGCCTCACTGTTTCGCAACAATAAAGAACTGGTGAAATCCCTCAGCCCATCCAACAGCATTGTGGCGACCTCTTCCTGGTATTCACACCAGAGGCTGGCCCACCTGCCGCTGGTGCGCATTGGCGAAGACGCCCATCGCAATCCGTTGATGGTGAAAGAAAAGCGTAAGAACCTGACGATTGTGGTGCTCGGCGAGACCTCACGCGGCGATAACTTCTCGCTGTCAGGCTATTCGCGCCAGACCAACCCGTTGCTGGAAAAAGATGATGTGGTCTATTTCCCCCGCACCACATCCTGCGGAACGGCAACGGCAGTATCTGTCCCCTGCATGTTCTCGGGTATGCCACGTGCGCACTACGATGAAGAACTGGCGCAGCATCAGGAAGGCGTGCTCGACATTATTCAGCGGGCGGGAATTAACGTTCTGTGGAACGATAACGACGGCGGCTGCAAAGGGGCATGCGACCGGGTACCGCACCAGAATATGACTAAGCTGAACCTGCCCGGGCAGTGTATTGACGGGGAATGCTACGATGACGTGCTGTTCCACGGGCTGGAAGAGTACATTAATAACCTGCAAGGCGACGGCGTGATTGTGCTGCACACCATCGGCAGCCACGGTCCGACCTATTACAACCGCTATCCTGCGCAGTTCAAGAAATTTACGCCAACCTGTGACACCAACGAAATCCAGACGTGTTCACAGCAACAGTTGGTCAATACCTATGACAACACCATTCTTTACGTCGACTATATTGTTGATAAAGCAATCAATATACTGAAAGAGCATCAGGATAATTTCACCACCAGCCTGGTCTACCTTTCCGATCACGGTGAATCCTTAGGGGAAAATGGCATCTATTTACACGGCCTGCCGTATTCGATTGCGCCAGATACGCAAAAACATGTGCCGATGCTGCTGTGGCTCTCAGAAGATTATCAGCAACGCTATCAAGTCTCTCAGACATGTTTGCAAAAACGGGCAGGCTCAGAGGACTTCTCACAGGATAATCTCTTCTCAACCCTGCTGGGATTAACAGGCGTGCAAACACAGAAATATCAGGCGGCAGATGATATTCTGCAACCCTGCCGGGGAGGCTAAACGAATGAAAATTCTGATTGTTGAAGACGATACGTTGTTATTACAGGGACTGATACTCGCCGCGCAAACAGAAGGCTATGCCTGCGACGGCGTATCAACGGCCCGTGCCGCGGAGCAGTGTCTGGAGACCGGCCATTACAGTCTGGTGGTTCTGGACCTGGGCTTACCGGATGAAGACGGCCTGCACTTCCTGAACCGCATCAGACAGAAAAAATACACCGTGCCGGTGCTTATCCTCACCGCCCGCGATACAGTGAAAGACCGGGTCAGCGGGCTGGACGTTGGCGCCGATGACTATCTGGTCAAACCGTTCGCACTGGAAGAACTGCATGCCCGCATCCGGGCGCTGCTGCGTCGTCATAACAATCAGGGTGAAAGCGAACTCATTGTCAGTAACCTGACGCTGAATATCGGTCGTCGCCAGGTGTGGATGGATGGACAAGAAGTTATCTTAACGCCGAAAGAATACGCACTCCTGTCGCGCCTGATGCTTAAAGCGGGCAGCCCGGTACACCGGGAGATCCTGTATAACGACATCTACAGCTGGGATAACGAACCGTCGACCAATACGCTGGAAGTGCACATTCACAACCTGCGGGACAAAGTGGGTAAATCACGTATCCGCACAGTCAGGGGATTTGGCTATATGCTGGTTGCCACTGAGGAAAGCTAAGTGAAGCTACTGCAATATCTAAAAAAACCGCTCCCGCTGCGTCATCGCCTGATGCTGACCATCGGTCTTATTCTGCTGGTCTTCCAGTTGATTAGCACCTTCTGGTTGTGGCACGAAAGCACCGAACAAATACAGCTATTTGAACAGGCGTTACGCGAAAATCGTAACAACGATCGCCACATCCTGCATGAAATCCGCGAAGCCATCGCCAGTCTGATCGTCCCCGGTATTTTTATGGTCAGCCTGACGCTGCTGATTTGCTACCAGGCAGTACGGCGTATTACTCGCCCGCTGGCGGATCTGCAAAAAGAGTTAGAAACGCGGGCAGCCGATAACCTGACTCCAATTGAAGTTCACAGTTCAACCATTGAGATCCAGGCGGTCGTCTCAGCGCTCAACGAGCTGGTGACGCGGCTGACGAGCACCATTGAAAACGAACGCTTATTTACCGCCGATGTCGCCCACGAACTGCGCACCCCACTGTCAGGCGTTCGCCTGCATCTGGAATTACTGTCCAAAACCCATAAGGTCGACGTTTCACCGTTAATTGCCCGCCTTGACCAAATGATGGACAGCGTGTCGCAACTGCTGCAACTCGCCCGCGTTGGACAGTCGTTCTCGGCCGGGAGCTACCAGCACGTCAAACTGCTGGAGGACGTGATTTTGCCCTCCTACGATGAACTCAGCACCATGCTGGACCAGCGTCAGCAGACGCTGCTCCTACCGCAAAGCACGGCGGACGTTGTCGTACGTGGCGATGCGACGCTATTACGAATGCTGCTGCGAAATCTGGTGGAGAACGCGCATCGTTACAGCCCGGAAGGCACCCATATTACGATTAGCCTGAATACAGAGCATGATGCCGTTATCGCCGTCGAAGATGAAGGCCCTGGCATTGATGAGAGTAAATGCGGGGAGCTGAGTAAAGCGTTTGTGCGTATGGACAGCCGTTTTGGCGGGATTGGGCTGGGGCTGAGCATTGTCAGTCGTATCACCCAGTTACATCACGGGCATTTCTATTTGCAAAATCGTCAGGGAACCACCGGCACTCGCGCTTGGGTGGAATTAGCGAAAGGTCAGTAAGAACTCACCCAAACGTACAAAAAGCTGCTGACGATCAGCACGCTGCACACGGCGGTCAAACTTTCATAAATGCGGTTTTTCATGACACTCTCCTCCAATACTCTGGAGGAGAGTTTACCTGACACAGATTAAGCCAACCTTAAGTTGATATGATAAATCACATGATTACTCATCAATCCGCGGATGCTGCTGCACCAGGCGCGTACGCTTAAGCTGCAGCTCAGCAATTTCCTGATCGATATCTTCGATTTTATGCTCAATATTATCGTAGTGCTCGCCGAGGAGCTCTTTCGCTTCATGAATATCCGAAGCGGCAGGCGTAGCCCCCTTCAGCGGCTGATTAGCCGTCTCTTTCATGGTCACGCCGGTAATTAAACCTATCACCGCAATCACCATCAGATAATAAGCAGGCATCATCAGATTCTGCGAGCTTTCCACCAGCCATGCGGCCAACGTCGGTGTCAGACCAGCGACCAATACCGAGATATTAAACGCTGCGGCCAGGGCACTGTAGCGAATATGCGTCGGGAACATCGCTGGTAACGTTGACGCCATCACCCCGGTAAAGCAGTTGAGGATCACCGCCAGCATCAGCAACCCGGCGAAAATCAGGCCGATGACGTTACTGTTAATCAGAATAAATGCCGGAATAGCCAGCACAAACAGCGCAATACTGCCCATAATCACAAACGGACGGCGCCCGAAGCGGTCGCTGAGCAGACCCATCACCGGTTGCACAAACAGCATACCAATCATGATGGCGATAATAATCAGCACGCCGTGGTCTTCAGAGTAATGCAGGTTATGCGACAGGTAGCTCGGCATATAGGTGAGCAGCATGTAATAGGTGACGTTGGTGGCAATCACCAGACCAATACATGCCAGCAGGCTGCGCCAGTGCCTGGTCGCAATCTCTTTAAACGACACCTTCGGACCGTCCTGCAGTCCCTGACGATCGCCCTGCTCCAGTTTATCCACGTGCTGCTGGAACGCCGGAGTCTCTTCCAGTGCATGACGCAGGTACAGGCCAATAAGCCCTAACGGTAGCGCCAGGAAGAACGGAATACGCCAGCCCCACTCAAGGAAGTTTTCTTCGCCGACGATAGTTGAGATCAGGACTACCACGCCCGCACCCAGCACAAACCCGGCAATCGAGCCGAAGTCCAGCCAGCTGCCCATAAATCCGCGCTTACGGTCTGGCGAGTACTCTGCGACAAAAATCGACGCCCCGGTATACTCTCCGCCGACCGAGAACCCCTGCGCCATTTTACACAGCAACAGCAGAATCGGCGCCCAGATACCAATCGAGGCATACGAGGGAATAAGACCGATACAGAAGGTACTTATCGACATAATCACAATGGTGATAGCGAGGATCTTCTGACGACCGTATTTATCGCCAAGCATACCGAAGAACAATCCGCCAAGCGGTCGAATCAGAAAGGGAACAGAGAAGGTGGCAAGTGCAGCAACCATTTGTACGCTGGGGTCAGCCCCCGGGAAGAACACTTTACCTAATGCGTAAGCAACAAACCCATAAACACCAAAATCAAACCACTCCATCGCATTACCTAACGACGCCGCAGTAATGGCTTTTCGCAGTTTACCGTCATCAATGATGGTAACGTCGCGCAGCGTAATTGGTTTTATTTTTTTCCTTTTTAGCATACTCGTCCTCATAGACTTAGCCCTGTCACGCTACAGATCGAGTCCCTCAACGCCCCTGCGTCAAGGTCATCACCGAGCGGGGAATGCACAGACGCATTCCCTGTAACAAGCGTAGCAGGTTTACTTACACTGACGAGAAACGAGCAGTACAACCGAACCTGTTGACGCCTGATTGGGCGGTTAATGACCTCTTTACCCTAACAGTGTTTAAATTTGTGATCAACTTCACATATAGATTTCCATTTCGTCAACATGCGTAAATCAGGTCATTCTTAGTCAACTTTTTAACATGTAATGCTTGCGATTTTCTGGCAATTAAATACAAGAATAAATCGCTTTGTTGCACCAACAATCACAATAGTCACTATTATTCTGCTAGGCAAAAACCCACCTAATCTCTTCACAAAAAGATCACAGCTTTTTTAATAATCAGAGCACTCAGGAACTTTTGCTCGGAATATGTGATGAAGATAACTAAAACATCGTTTTATTTTGATTGAATCAATGTTCCCATGAATGCAAACTAATTCCAGACGCAATATCCCTGGGAGCAGCAACACGCTCAACGTATGCCGCGTTAGATTTTATAAAACAAAGAGATAGCTGTTTTCTTTGTTAAGAAACACCAGTAACCACTTGAATTTATTAATTTTTATTTCCTTGCGCGTGTATTACCTGCGACAAGAGATGAGGACGCTTATGAAAATTAAAGCCACGATTGAACGCATCCCTGGCGGAATGATGTTGATTCCTCTGTTATTAGGCGCAGTGTTAAATACGTTAGCTCCGGATACCGGCGCGTATTTCGGTTCGTTTACCAAAGGAATGATCAGCGGAACGGTGCCGATTCTGGCAGTGTGGTTTTTTTGTATCGGTGCATCTATTGATTTACGAGCAACCGGCACGGTATTACGCAAATCCGGCACACTGGTATTAACTAAAATAGCCGTGGCATGGGTAGTGGCAATGATTGCTGCTTCATTTATTCCTGATACCGGTATTCAAACCGGGTTCTTTGCCGGTCTTTCGGTACTGGCAATTGTTTCAGCGATGGACATGACCAACGGCGGTTTGTACGCCAGCCTGATGAACCAGTACGGAACCAAAGAAGAGTCTGGCGCATTTGTGTTGATGTCTCTGGAATCCGGTCCGTTAATGACCATGGTGATCCTCGGCTCCGCGGGTCTGGCTTCCTTCGAACCACACCATTTTGTCGGCGCGGTATTACCGTTCCTGATTGGTTTTGCGTTGGGTAACCTGGATCACGATCTGCGTTCCTTCTTCAGCAAAGCCACGCCGGTGCTGATCCCGTTCTTCGGCTTCGCGCTGGGCAACACGATTAACCTGAGCGTCATCGTTGATACGGGTCTGCTGGGCATCCTGCTGGGCGTCGCGGTTATCGTCATCACCGGTATTCCGCTGATTATTGCTGACCGCGTTATTGGTGGCGGGAACGGTACGGCAGGCGTAGCAGCCTCTTCTGCGGCAGGCGCTGCAGTGGCAAACCCGGTGATTATCGCCCAGATTAACCCGGCATTTGAACCGGTTGCCGCATCCGCTACGGCGCTGGTTGCCGCCAGCGTGATAGTCACCGCGATTCTGGTGCCGATTATCACCGCGCTGTATGCCAAACGTTTTAATAAAAACCCGGTCGTCAATGAGACGGCGGCTACCCCGGCAGACTCCCTGCACCACTAAACCTGCCTTTATCCCACTCACCGTTCCTGCTCAATTGATGAGCGGGGACGGTGCAAAAATCTCCTCAACCATCGCATCAACCAGCCGCTTCGCCGAACACAATCTCGGCATGCCCAACGCCACATTTTGCCAACGCTGCGTCACCGACCAGCTCACCGGATGACGCTGCGCATCGCACCAGTCCCCGAGCCAGCTCAACATATCGTTGTGCTCACCCGAGCCGCCAACAACCGGCGTGCTGAGCCAATGATGATAGTAATGACGCGTGGCGGGGGCCGCATTCACGCTGTCTGCCAGCGCCTGAGCAGCCATCGTTCGCAGGTTGTCTTTTAGCATTGATACCACATCGGCATTTGCTAACCGGCAGGCGTCACCAAAGGCTCCCCAGCGCAGCTCCTCTAACGCCACAAAACAGCGTCCAGGTAACGACCAGCCGTCATACGCGCCAGCCCGCCAGCGGGTAAAAATTTGCTCGCTATGTTCGCCCGCTTGCACCGTCAGGCCGCGTTGCGTCACCGCCTTCTCTTTATAAGCGCCGCGCTGGGTAAACCAGTCAGCGAGTGAATTTATCTGCTGCAGAAGACCGGGCGTGGAGAGTCCACGCGGGTCTTCGGTTTGTTGTAAAAACATCAACCCTTCGGCGATCCGTACCAGCGCCAGATGGCCCGGATCGATCATGCCCGCCAGTTTTTCCACCAGTTTTAGACGCATCACCAGATGCTCGCTGGACACGCCTGCCAACACCCATGCTCGCAGTTGCGTCTGGGATAGCACCTCCTGCGTCAGACGCGCACGCAGCCGCTGCTGTTGTTGCAGAAAACCGCCGGAACGTTTGGTTTCATCTCCCTGAACCAGATCGACCATAAACTTCGGGTAGACACACTCCAGCGTCCGCCCGGGGCCTTCCAGTAACACGTTAGTCATGTGTGCTCGGTTGCAAAAAGGGTATTGATATCGTCGCGCAGCAAGCGGGAATCTTCATAAAGCCATGCCGCAGTCGTAATGCGATGCTGCAGTTGTTCGTTCAAGGCATTCACCGCAGATTCATTTTGCTGGCGCAGGGTCAGACTCTCACGCAGGCTCGCCTGTAATTGCGTCAAACACAGTGAAAAATCAGCAAAAAACGTGGCCATGCCTGCCGTAACGGAAATATCGACCTGCGCAGCTAAAGCTTTACGAATTTGTTGGCAAAACTGGGTGACATAGTGCACAAGGTTCTTATGCAGTGCGCCCATATCAATGAGATAACGCGTTTTTGTTTCGACGTACTCATTCCATCCCCAGTTGGGCTGATTCAACCAGCGAGAGAAGGTATCACGCACCACACCGCCAGTTGACGGCGCATTTTCCGCCGGAATATCCTGCTCAATGGCCTCGTTAAACAACTGGCGGGTGTTGAAGTTAAACATCGCCGCATGAAACGCCGGAAAACGGATCCGCGCACGAAAACCAGCGTGGTTCAGCTCCTCTTTCACCCGCTGCTCAATGGGGCGCATGGCGTCATTTAGCGCCCGGGACAGCGTCGACTCAAGCTGTTCAAAGCGCAGAGCTAAATCCCGACTGATGCTTTCCTGCGCTGCCAGCAAGACAACTTCACAGGACGAGCGCATTTTATCCAGCACGATTTTCGCCTGCCCTTCATCGTGCAACACCAGCATTTCTCCGGCCATTTCTGCCGAGGAAACGCCAGCCCCCTGGCCATGTTGTGACATCATCAGGACGTTTTCTTTGATAAAGAACGTGTTGATGCCGCACAGAATCTCAGTCTGTTGCTCATTGAGATAGGCCGCGGCAGCCTCCAGCGCCAGCTCGACCTCATGACTGACTTCATCACTCACCCGCCCCTGACTCACTTCTAACTGCTGCATATCCTCTTCAATATGCGTGATGTTCAGCCGCAGTTTTTCATAGGCAACCGTTAACCCATGGGCGCGAAACTCCAGATATTCGTGCGCGCTTTGCGCATAGTTCAATAACTTATGCGACGCTGAGCGTAGCGCATACAGCGAAGCATTGGCGTAAGCGGCATGAATCACTTTCTGGATCGGCTGCTCAAACAGCGAATCCTCCCACAACAGATCGGCTGCATGGCGGATGTGCTCCGTATCCTCAAGATCGTTGGTGCACCAGCGTCGGCCAAGCGCCGCTTCGGCAAAATCCTGTACCCAACGTTGCACCTGGTGATCCGGCAGCCGCCCGCGAGCCATCAGCTCATGACGCGCCCTGTTCGCCAGATACCCCCACATCGAAGAAACCGGATAGATTCGCTCCGGGGCAATCCCGCCTTGCATCAGCGTGCCGGAAATTAACGCCCGCACCTGCTCTTCATCGTCACTGTTGCGGTCTTTCTGATCGAATTTGTTCACCAGCGCATACAGCGGCACTGACTTGCCGACCGCCATGACAGCGTGGCGCACTTCTTCATCGGAAATCGATTTCAGTTGGGTGTAATCCATCACCACCAGTACCGCAGAAGCCCGCGCCAACTGTTCATTCAGCATCTTTTGTAGATGCGGTTGCCCGGCCTCATTCGGCCCCGGCGTATCCAGCAGGGTTAATTGCCCAGGATAGCTCGCCTGACCGGCCAAATGGACAAATTCAACCTCGATAACCGGAATATGCTCAATCGCGGCATAGGCGGCAAAAGGAAAATCCACTTCCAGTGCTTTTGACAAACGCACCAGGTCATTCAGACTTTTAAGGCAATGGAAAATAGGCTGTGCGCCAAGATAATACCGCTCAAATGCCACGCCGTTTTCAATATGCTGCAGCAGAACATTCATATCCTTATCAATTTCCAGAGTCTGCGTAAGACGCTGGCGATCGCAATCGCGTACGCGCTGCTGTAAAACCTTCATTAAGGCATCGATAGGCGTGACATGTGAAAAATGCAACACCGGCTCTTTCTGCCCCGGCGTATGGCGAATTAGCGTTGGTAGCGCCGTCATGGGACGATTACGATTAGGTAAAACTTCGGTCCCCACAATCGCGTTAATCGTCGTCGATTTTCCCGCTTTCATGGTACCGACAATCGCCAGCACCATTTCCAGACGCGTAATCTTACGCAGTTCATTATTGAGCGTTGCCTGCTGGACATCCATGCCACGCGCGCTGAAATGCAGGGGCTGAACCACCTGTCTGCTATGCTCTCCTTGTTTTAGCGCGACATCATCCAACGACGTCATAGGCAATTTTTGCAATTGCCTGAGATGTTCAAGCGAGAGCATCAGCAAGCGTTCCGCTTCCTGACTTAATTCATATATTGTCTGTGTGTGCATGGAAAATTCTTCCTTAACGCAAATGGCATTACTTTTATTTAGCCCAATCGTTTTATTTATAGATTTTTTGGCTTTTATAATTACGTGTAGAAATAATTAAAATCAAAACAACCAACTGATATTATTAAAATAAATTTGGCGTATAACCGCTGGCCGGATGCCTCTCACTTATGTAATAAGTAAGAAAGATAAACAGCGTAGTTCAGTTTTAAAAAATACCCGCGTAATCCCCCTACTAAAATTAAGGGGGTCAATGATATTCAATCACAATGGCTTAGGCATCCGTAAGCAACGTTACCTATGAATATCAGATATTTCGCCTCACCTTATCTTAAATACCTAAGCGTAGCAATTTCCCTTAAAAAATATTCCGCCATACTTTCATTGAGGTAAAAGCAAAGGGTCTTTACAGCAGATCATTTTGCATAATCACGCAGTAGTCCCGACAAAAGCAGGGATTTTATGTATAATTGCGGCCTTTTTCGGCAATCTGCCATTTTTGGGCGCATTTGCCCCTGCTGACTTTTGAGGAAATCCACATGTCATTACCACACTGCCCACAATGCAACTCCGAATACACTTACGAAGATAACGGCATGTTCATCTGCCCGGAATGCGCTCACGAATGGAACGATGCTGAACCGGCTCAGGACAGCGACGAACTGATCGTTAAAGATGCCAACGGCAACCTGCTGGCTGACGGCGACAGCGTTACCGTAGTGAAAGACCTGAAGGTAAAAGGTAGCTCTTCCATGTTGAAGATCGGGACCAAAGTGAAGAACATCCGTCTGGTTGAAGGCGACCACAACATCGATTGCAAAATCGATGGCTTTGGCCCAATGAAGCTGAAATCTGAGTTTGTGAAAAAGAACTGATGCAAATTGCCTGATGGCGCTATACGTCAATCAGGCCGACGCCAGCTCATCTGCCAGGCGGGAAGCTCATACTTCCCGCCTGGCTTATTTTTGCAGACGATAACTACACTTAACTGGTTTCTTTTACCTGAGGTAAAGATTATGCCGTTAAGTCCCTATATCTCCTTCGCAGGTAACTGCGCTGATGCTATCGCCTACTACCAAAAAACATTAGGCGCTGAGCTACTCTACAAAATCAACTTCGGTGAAATGCCCAAACCGGCGCAGAACAGCGAAGAGGGTTGCCCTTCAGGCATGAAATTCCCCGATACCGCCATTGCCCACGCCAACCTGCGCGTTGCGGGCAGCGACATCATGATGAGCGATAGCGCCCCCGACGGAAATGCCCACTACTCTGGCTTTACGCTGGTACTCGACACGCAAAACGTCGACGAAGGCAAACGCTGGTTTGATAACCTGGCAGCAAACGGAAAAATCGAAATGGACTGGCAGGAAACCTTCTGGGCTCATGGTTTCGGTAAAGTGAGCGATCGGTATGGCGTGCCGTGGATGATCAACGTCGTCAAACAGCAGCAACCTACAGAGTAATCCAACGGGAGGCCAGCCCTCCCGTACTGTCATCAAAAATCGCTCAACTCTTCATCACCAAGTAACCATCCCTTAACGAAAACGTCACATTAATCCGCCACGATGGGGCCACTTTTTAAGGGAGGCCGCATCATGCAAACGATTATTCGCGTCGAAAAACTCTCCAAGTCCTTCAATCAACATCAGGCGCTCAATGCGGTTGATCTGAACATCTGTTCCGGTGAGATGGTGGCTCTGCTTGGGCCGTCTGGCTCCGGCAAATCCACCCTTTTACGTCATTTAAGCGGTTTGATCGTCGGTGATAAATCCCCGGGTAGCCACGTCGAACTGCTGGGTCGCACCGTTCAACATGAAGGCCGCCTGGCGCGCGATATCCGCAAAAGCCGCGCCCACACCGGCTACATCTTCCAGCAGTTCAATCTGGTTAACCGCCTGACGGTACTGGAAAACGTCCTGATTGGCGCACTCGGCAGCACGCCGTTTTGGCGCACCTGTTTTAGCTGGTTTAGCCAGGAACAGAAACAGCGTGCATTACAGGCGCTGACCCGCGTTGGCATGGCGCACTTTGCATACCAGCGCGTTTCCACGCTTTCGGGCGGGCAACAGCAGCGCGTGGCGATTGCCCGCGCGCTGATGCAGCAAGCCAAAGTGATCCTTGCCGACGAGCCGATAGCCTCGCTGGACCCGGAATCCGCACGCATCGTGATGGACACCCTACGCGACATTAACCAGACCGACGGCATCACCGTGGTCGTCACGCTGCATCAGGTGGATTACGCCCTGCGCTACTGCGAACGCATTGTCGCGCTTCGTCAGGGCAACGTCTTCTTTGATGGCAGCAGCCAGCATTTTGATAACGATCGTTTTGACCATCTCTACCGCAGCATGAACCGCGTCGAACAGAACGCGCAGGCTGCATAGTTCTAAAAAACCAGGCGTTATTGGCGCAGCCAGGCTGGCAAGTGAAATAGCCTGGAACAAAGACTAATTAAGGAAACAACATGAGCTATAAGACCGTTGCCGCGCTGGCCTTTACCAGCATGTTCAGCATCAGCACCTTGTTCAGCCCGGCGCAGGCCGAAGAGCAAGAAAAAGCGCTGAACTTTGGCATTATTTCGACCGAATCACAGCAAAACCTGAAGCCACAGTGGGAACCGTTCCTGAAGGACATGGAAAAATCGTTGGGCGTGAAAGTGAACGCCTTCTTCGCCCCGGACTACGCCGGGATCATTCAGGGAATGCGTTTTAACAAAGTTGATATCGCCTGGTACGGCAACCTCTCGGCAATGGAAGCGGTAGATCGCGCTAACGGACAAGTGTTTGCCCAAACCGTCGCTGCCGACGGCTCCCCGGGATACTGGAGCGTGTTGATCGTTAACAAAGACAGTCCGATCAACAACCTGAACGATCTGATCGCCAAACGTAAGGATCTGACATTCGGCAACGGCGATCCCAACTCAACGTCAGGCTTCCTCGTCCCCGGTTACTACGTCTTCGCCAAAAACAACATCTCCGCCAGCGACTTCAAACGCACCGTTAACGCCGGACACGAAACCAACGCGCTGGCCGTCGCCAACAAACAGGTCGATGTCGCCACCAACAACACTGAAAACCTCGACAAGCTGAAAACCTCCGCGCCGGAAAAACTGAAAGAGCTGAAGGTTATCTGGAAGTCACCGCTGATCCCGGGCGATCCGATCGTCTGGCGCAAAAACCTCTCCGAAACCACCAAGGACAAGGTGTACGACTTCTTTATGAATTACGGCAAAACGCCGGAACAGAAAACCGTACTGGAACGCCTGGGATGGGCACCGTTCCGTGCCTCCAGCGACCTGCAACTGGTACCGATTCGCCAACTGGCGCTGTTTAAAGAGATGCAGGGCGTGAAGGGCAACAAAGGGTTGAACGAGGAAGAGAAAACCAGCAAAACCTCGGCGCTGAAAGCGCAGCTCGACGACCTTGACCGTTTGACCGCCGCCCTGGGCGCCATGACCAGCGTGACTAAAGCGGTGCAGTAAACCTGATGCCCGGTAGCGTTTCGCTTACCGGGCAGACGATGTTCTGTAGGCCGGATAAGGCGCAAGCGCTGCCATCCGGCGATAAACCTACGCACGGAGCTAAACATGCAAACCATCACCGTCGCCCCGCCCAAACGTAGCTGGTTCTCACTGCTGAGCTGGGCCATTCTTCTCGCCGTGCTGGTGGTCTCGTGGAAAGGTGCCGAAATGGCTCCGCTCACGCTGATCCAGGATTCCGGCAATATGGCGACCTTCGCTGCCGACTTCTTTCCGCCAGACTTCAGTCAGTGGCAGGACTATCTCGGTGAAATGGCCGTCACCCTGCAAATTGCCGTCTGGGGTACCGCCCTCGCCGTTGTGCTGTCGATTCCCTTTGGCCTGATGTGCGCCGATAACCTCGTACCGTGGTGGATTTACCAGCCGATGCGTCGCCTGATGGACGCCTGCCGCGCCATCAATGAAATGGTCTTCGCCATGCTGTTCGTGGTCGCCGTGGGTTTAGGTCCGTTCGCCGGGGTAATGGCACTGTTTATCCACACCACCGGGGTGCTCTCCAAGCTGCTTTCGGAAGCGGTAGAAGCCATTGAGCCAGGTCCGGTAGAAGGCATTCGCGCCACCGGGGCCAACAAAATTGAAGAGATTCTGTACGGCGTTCTGCCACAGGTCATGCCGCTGCTTATCTCCTACTCGCTGTATCGCTTTGAATCCAACGTTCGCTCGGCCACGGTGGTCGGAATGGTGGGGGCGGGCGGTATTGGCGTGACTTTATGGGAGGCGATTCGCGGCTTTCAGTTCCAGCAAACCTGCGCCCTGATGGTGTTAATCATCGTCACCGTCAGCCTGCTGGATTTCCTTTCCCAGCGTTTGCGTAAGCACTTTATCTGATTAGCGAGGCATTGATTGCTATGCACTTGTCTACACATCCGACCAGTTATCCAACGCGTTATCAGGAAATTGCCGCGAGACTTGAGCAGGAGCTTCGTCATCATTATCGCTGCGGTGACTATCTGCCCGCCGAGCATCAGCTTGCCGCGCGCTACGAGGTAAACCGCCACACCCTGCGCCGCGCTATTGACCAGTTGGTTGAGCGTGGTTGGGTCCAGCGTCGCCAGGGCGTCGGCGTACTGGTGCTGATGCGCCCATTCGATTACCCGCTTAATGCCCAGGCGCGCTTTAGCCAGAACCTGCTGGACCAGGGCAGCCACCCCACCAGCGAAAAACTGCTGGCGGTGCTGCGCCCGGCCTCCAGTCACATTGCCGATGCGCTCAGCATTAACGAGGGCGATAACGTGATTCATCTGCGCACCCTGCGCCGGGTAAACGGTATCGCATTGTGCCAGATCGACCACTATTTTTCCGACCTCAGTCTATGGCCGCTGCTGCAGGGCTTTAACAACGGCTCACTGCACGACTACCTGCGCGAACAGTCCGGTCTGACGCTCCTGCGCACACAAACGCGCATCAGCGCCCGCCGCGCACAGGCTAAAGAGAGCAAAGTGCTGGAAATCCCCAATATGGCGCCGCTGCTGTGCGTGCGCACCCTGAACCACCGTGAAGGCGAAGAACACGCGGCGGAATACTCCGTCAGCCTGACCCGCGCCGACATGATCGAATTCACTATGGAGCACTGAATGCATTTCGATACCGCTACCCGCCAGCGCTGGATGCGCGCGCTGGCTTACAGCAATGCCGATGCCCTGAACGCCCGCATCCACGCGCTCAAACTGACGCCAGACTATGAACTTATCCGCGCACCGGAAAGCGGACTGATGCAGCTCCAGGCTCGCATGGGCGGCACCGGCAACCGCTTCTTTGCTGGTGATACCACGCTTACCCGCGCAGTGGTACGCCTGAAGAGCGGCACACTGGGCTACAGCTACCTGCTGGGACGCAACAAACAACACGCCGAGCAGTGCGCGGTCATTGACGCGCTGCTGCAGGAACAAACGCATTTCCAGAGCCTAATGGAAACCTTAATTGCCCCGCTGGAAGCGGAACGCGATGCGCTGATTAGCGCGCGCCGTGCCGAAGTCAACGCCAGCCGGGTCGACTTCTTCACGCTGGTACGCGGAGATAACGCATGACCTTACAAACCGCTTTTAATTTACCCGTTCAGGATGCTCAGCAGAGCTTTCGTCGCCTGCTGAAGGCCATGAGTGAGCCGGGCGTGATCGTCGCCCTGCATCAACTGAAACACGGCTGGCAGCCACTGGGCCTGGCAACCACCAGCGTGCTACTGACCCTGGTCGATGGCGACACGCCGGTCTGGCTTGCGCCGTCGATGGATAACGATATCGCCCGGCAGAATCTGCGTTTTCACACCAACGCGCCGCTGGTGGATCAGCCGCAGTTGGCGGCCTTTGCCGTCGCCGACGAACGCATCAGCAGCGAACAGCTTAACGCCCTCTCCGCCGGTTCCGCCGTCGCGCCAGAAACCAGCGCCACGCTGATTGTGCAAGTCTCTGGCTTAAGCGGTGGACGCATGCTGCGTCTGACCGGCGCCGGTATCGCTGAAGAGCGCATGATCGCGCCACAGCTACCGGAATGCCTGATTCACGAACTCACCGAACGCCCGCATCCGTTCCCGCTGGGGGTCGACCTGATCCTCACCTGCGGCGAACGCCTGCTGGCTATTCCGCGAACTACCCATGTGGAGGTGTGCTGATGTACGTCGCCGTCAAAGGGGGCGAAAAGGCGATAGCCAACGCCCACGCCCTGCAGGAAAACCGACGCCGGGGCGATGAGACCATTGCTGAACTGAGCGTGGCGCAAATCGAACAACAGATGAACCTGGCCGTCGACCGGGTGATGACCGAAGGCGGCATCGCCGACCGCGAACTGGCCGCGCTGGCGCTGAAGCAGGCGAGCGGCGATAACGTCGAAGCCATCTTTTTGCTCCGCGCCTACCGCACTACGCTGGCAAAGGTGGCGGTCAGCGAACCGGTTAACAGTGCAGAAATGCGCCTTGAGCGCCGAATCTCTGCGGTCTACAAGGATATTCCCGGCGGGCAGTTGTTAGGTCCCACTTATGACTACACCCATCGCCTGCTGGATTTTACCCTGCTGGCCAATGGCGAAACGCCCCCCCTGCGCAGCGCAGACGACGCGCAGGACGCCTCTCCGCACGTCTTTTCCCTGCTGGCCAACCAGGGACTGGCAAAGCGTGAAGAGGATGATGGTGCCACGCCCGACGACATCACCCGCACGCCACCGGTTTACCCCTGTTCACGCGCTTCACGCCTGCAACAACTGATGCGCGGCGATGAGGGATATCTGCTGGCGCTGGCCTACTCCACCCAACGCGGCTACGGGCGCAATCACCCGTTTGCCGCCGAAATTCGCAGCGGCTATGTGGCACTGGAAACCGTACCGGAAGAGCTGGGATTTGCGGTGAACGTCGGTGAATTGCTGATGACCGAATGTGAAATGGTCAACGGTTTTGTCGCGCCAGAAAACGAATCCCCCCATTTTACCCGCGGCTACGGGCTGGTGTTCGGCATGAGCGAACGTAAAGCGATGGCGATGGCGCTGGTGGACCGCGCCCTACAGGCAGCCGAATACGATGAAGCGGTCACGGGACCGGCGCAGGACGAAGAGTTCGTGCTGGCGCATGCGGATAACGTCGAGGCGGCGGGTTTTGTTTCGCACCTCAAACTTCCCCATTACGTCGATTTCCAGGCCGAGCTGGAACTGCTCAAACGCCTGCAACAGGAGGCCACCCGTGATCACTAACCTCTCCGGCTACAACTTTGCGTATCTTGATGAGCAGACCAAACGCATGATTCGCCGCGCGATTCTGAAAGCGGTGGCGATCCCCGGTTACCAGGTACCGTTTGGCGGACGTGAAATGCCGATGCCCTACGGCTGGGGAACCGGCGGTATTCAGCTCACCGCCAGCGTGATTGGCGAGCCGGACGTGCTGAAGGTAATTGACCAGGGCGCGGATGACACCACTAACGCCGTGTCGATTCGCAACTTCTTTAAACGCGTGACCGGGGTGAACACCACCGAGCGCACGGAAGACGCGACGCTGATCCAGACCCGTCACCGCATCCCGGAAACGCCGCTGGTGGAAGACCAGATCATTATCTTCCAGGTCCCGATCCCCGAGCCGTTGCGCTTTATCGAGCCGCGCGAAACGGAAACCCGCACCATGCACGCGCTGGAAGAGTACGGCATCATGCAGGTGAAACTGTATGAAGATATCGCCCGCTTCGGCCATATCGCCACCACTTACGCCTATCCGGTGAAGGTCAACGACCGCTACGTCATGGACCCGTCGCCAATTCCAAAATTCGACAATCCGAAGATGGACATGATGCCGGCCCTGCAACTGTTTGGCGCAGGCCGCGAAAAACGCATCTATGCCGTTCCACCTTACACCCGCGTGGAAAGCCTCGATTTCGACGATCACCCGTTTACCGTGCAGAGCTGGGATGAGCCTTGCGCCATCTGTGGCTCAACCCACAGCTATCTCGATGAAGTGGTGCTCGATGACACCGGCAAACGCATGTTTGTCTGCTCCGACACCGACTACTGCCGCCAACAGAGTGAGGCCCTCAGCAAATGACGCAACCGCTGCTTTCAGTCAACAACCTGACCCATCTCTACGCGCCGGGCAAGGGCTTCAGCGATGTCTCTTTTGACCTGTGGCCTGGCGAAGTGCTGGGTATCGTCGGCGAGTCCGGTTCCGGCAAAACCACGCTGCTGAAATCGATCTCTTCACGGCTAACGCCACAGAGCGGTGAGATTTTGTATCAGAACCGTTCGCTGTACGGCATGAACGAGGCCGACCGTCGCCGTCTGCTGCGTACCGAATGGGGCGTGGTGCATCAGCATCCGCTGGATGGCCTGCGCCGTCAGGTCTCCGCTGGCGGCAATATCGGCGAACGCCTGATGGCCACCGGGGCGCGCCACTACGGCGACATTCGTGCCACCGCGCAGCGTTGGCTGGAGGAAGTGGAGATCCCGGCCTCGCGTATCGACGACCTGCCAACCACCTTTTCCGGCGGCATGCAGCAGCGACTGCAGATCGCCCGCAACCTCGTCACCCATCCCAAACTGGTGTTTATGGACGAGCCCACCGGCGGTCTGGACGTTTCCGTACAGGCCAAACTGCTGGACCTGCTGCGCGGCCTGGTGGTGGAACTGGATCTGGCAGTGGTTATTGTCACCCACGATCTGGGCGTAGCGCGCCTGCTGGCCGACCGTTTGCTGGTGATGAAGCAGGGTCAGGTGGTGGAAAGTGGGTTAACCGACCGCGTACTCGACGATCCGCATCATCCGTATACCCAGTTGCTGGTGTCATCTGTTTTGCAAAACTGATTTTGTCTTGCCGGGTGGCGCTTCGCGACCCGGCCTACGGATCGGCATCGGTTGTAGGCCTGATAAGCGAAGCGCCATCAGGCAATCGAACGCAAAAATGCTTAAAGAGGCTAAAAATGAACGCGATTCGCGTTGAAAACGTCAGTAAAACCTTTGTACTGCATCAGCAAAACGGCGTGCGTCTGCCGGTGCTGCAAGACGCCACGCTGGAAGTTAAAAACGGCGAATGCGTGGTGCTGCACGGTCACTCTGGCAGCGGCAAATCCACGTTGCTGCGTTCGCTGTACGCCAACTACCTGCCGGATGAAGGACACATCCACATCCGCCACAGCGGCGAATGGGTCGATCTGGTGCAGGCTCCGGCGCGTAAAGTGCTGGAAGTTCGCCGTTCAACCATCGGCTGGGTCAGCCAGTTCTTGCGCGTGATCCCAAGGATTTCTGCGCTGGATGTGGTGATGCAGCCGCTGCTGGATCTCGGCGTGTCACGCGAGGAGTGCGCAGCCAAAGCGGCTAACCTGCTTACCCGCCTGAACGTGCCGGAGCGGCTGTGGCATCTGGCGCCGTCGACGTTTTCCGGGGGCGAACAGCAGCGCGTCAATATCGCCCGAGGGTTTATCGTCGATTACCCGATTCTACTCCTCGATGAGCCCACCGCCTCGCTGGACGCCAAAAACAGCGCCGCCGTCGTCGCATTGATTGAAGAAGCGAAAGCCCGCGGCGCGGCAATTGTCGGCATTTTTCACGATCAAACCGTGCGCGACCGCGTCGCGGATCGCCTGCACCTGATGGGAACAACAGCATGATTATCAATAATGTAAAGCTGGTGCTGGAAGATGAAGTGGTGCAAGGATCGCTGGAAATTGAGGGCGGAACGATCCGCGCCTTTGCCGAAAGTCAGAGCCAACTGGCCCAAGCGATGGACGGAGAAGGCGGCTGGCTGCTGCCAGGGCTTATCGAGCTGCATACCGACAATCTCGACAAGTTTTTCACCCCGCGCCCGAAGGTAGACTGGCCCGCCCACTCGGCGATGAGCAGCCACGACGCGCTGATGGTCGCCAGCGGCATTACCACCGTGCTGGACGCGGTGGCGATTGGCGATGTGCGCGACGGTGGCGACCGTCTGGAAAATCTGGAGAAGATGATCAACGCGGTGGAAGAGACGCAAAAGCGCGGGGTCAATCGCGCCGAGCACCGCCTGCATTTGCGCTGCGAGCTGCCGCATCACACCACCCTACCGCTGTTTGAAAAACTGGTCGGTCGTGAGCCGGTGACGCTGGTATCGCTGATGGATCACTCCCCCGGCCAGCGTCAGTTCGCCAATCGCGAGAAGTACCGCGAGTATTATCAGGGCAAGTATTCACTTACCGACGAGCAAATGGCCCGCTACGAAGAAGAACAGTTAGCTCTGGCTGCACGTTGGTCGCAACCCAACCGCACAGCGATTGCTCAGATGTGTCGTGAGCGCCAGATAGCGCTGGCGAGCCATGACGATGCCACCTGCGATCATGTGCTGGAATCGCATCAACTTGGCAGCGTGATCGCCGAATTTCCTACTACCTTTGCCGCCGCAGAGGCCTCGCGCCAGCATGGCATGAACGTGCTGATGGGCGCGCCCAACATCGTGCGCGGCGGTTCTCACTCCGGCAACGTGGCGGCGCATAAGCTGGCTGAGCTGGGGCTGCTGGATATTCTCTCCTCCGACTACTACCCCGCCAGCCTGCTCGATGCGGCATTTCGCGTGGCGGACGATGACGCCAACCGCTTTACGCTGCCGCAGGCCATTCGTCTGGTGACCCGCAATCCGGCGCGGGCATTAAATCTCGACGATCGTGGCGTTGTAGCCGAAGGTAAACGCGCGGATCTGGTGCTGGCGCATCGCAAAGGCGATCACATCCATATCGACCACGTCTGGCGTCAGGGCAAAAGGGTATTCTGACTATGGGGAAACTGATCTGGCTGATGGGGCCGTCCGGCTCCGGTAAGGACAGTCTACTGGCAGAACTTCGCCAGCAGGAACCTGCGCAACTGCTGGTGGCGCACCGTTACATCACCCGCGCCGCCAACGCAGGGAATGAAAACCATATTGCCCTCAGCGAACCAGAGTTTTTTACCCGCGCCGGGCAGAACCTGCTGGCGCTGAGCTGGCATGCCAACGGCTTCTATTACGGCGTCGGCGTAGAGATTGACCTCTGGCTGCACGCCGGTTTTGATGTGGTGGTCAATGGCTCGCGCGCGCATCTGCCCCAGGCGCAGGCCCGTTACGGCGCTTCTTTACTTCCCATTTGCTTACAGGTTTCCCCGGCCATTCTACGCCAGCGCCTGCAGGCACGTGGGCGGGAGAGCGAAACGGAAATCGCTGCCCGCCTTGAACGCGCGGCACGCTACACGCCGTATGACTGCCACGTCCTGAACAATGATGGAAGTTTGCTACAGTCTGTCGATACACTGCTCACCCTGATGGGACGCAAGGAGAAGAAACATGTCTGTCTGTGAATTACGCCGCGCCACGCTATACGATACCGATGCGGTTTACGCGCTTATCTGTGAGTTGAAACAGGGCCAATTCAACCTGCAGGCCTTTAGCGCTGGCTACGCCGCAAATCTGCAAGATCCCAATATGCACTACCAGCTGGCGCTGCTCGACGGACAGGTCGTCGGCTTGATCGGTCTGCACCTCCAGTTTCATCTGCACCACGCCAACTGGATTGGCGAGATCCAGGAACTGGTGGTGATGCCACAGGCACGAGGACTAAAAGTGGGTAGTCAGTTACTGGCCTGGGCCGAAGCCACCGCGCGCGAAGCGGGCGCAGAAATAACCGAGCTTTCTACCAGTACCCAACGCCTTGACGCGCACCGCTTTTACCAGCGCGAAGGCTATACCATGAGCCATTTTCGCTTCACCAAACCGTTGTAGGGGGAGCCATGAGTCTGACCATTACGCTGACGGGAACCGGCGGCGCGCAACTGGTGCCAGCATTTGGCTGTGACTGTGCGGCCTGCCAACGAGCACGCTTACAGGCGCAATACCGTCGACGCCCTTGTAGCGGGGTGGTCAAATTTAACAATGCGGTGACGCTGCTGGACGCGGGGATCCCGCATCTGATGGACGACTGGCCAGCAGGCAGCTTCCAGCAGTTTCTGCTCACCCACTACCATATGGATCACGTGCAGGGGCTGTTTCCGCTGCGCTGGGGCGTGGGGGCGACTATCCCGGTGTACGGTCCGCCGGATGAACAGGGATGCGACGATCTGTTTAAGCACCCTGGCATCCTCGATTTTAGCCATACCGTCGCGCCATTCGTGGTGTTTAACCTGCAAGGGTTGCAGGTGACGCCACTCCCGCTCAACCATTCAAAGCTGACGTTTGGCTATCTGCTGGAGACCGCGCACAGCCGCGTGGCGTGGCTCTCCGATACCGCCGGACTTCCCGACAAGACGCTGAAGTTTCTCCACAATAACCAGCCTCAGGTGATTATCATCGACTGCAGCCACGCCCCGCGCGCCGAGCCGCCGCGCAATCACAGCGATGTAAATACCGTTATCGCCTTGAACGAGGTTATCCGCTGCCCACGGGTGATCCTGACGCATATCAGTCATCAGTTTGATTTGTGGATGATGGAGAATCCGCTACCGACAGGGCTCGAAGCCGGGTATGACGGAATGGAAATTGTGCTGAGGTAGGTTTACATCGCACTAAAACACTTGTTAACAGGTCTCTGCTCCCTATAACCTTGCCAGCGAAAAATTGCGCTAACGATCGTAATCTTCTTCCATTCTGCGCTCTTCGTCTTCTAACTGACGCCGTTCCTGATCGAGCTGGCGCTGGCGGTCATCCAGTTGGCGGCGGCGGTCTTCAAACTGGCGGCGGCGATTATCATACTGCCTGCGACGATCGTCACTCATCTGTCGCTGCCAGCTTTCATCACGAGAGTCGTCATAATCCCGCCCGCTGTCCGGTTTGTAGGCGTCGTTAATTGCCTGCTGAATATTGCCGATGGCGTCATCGATAATATCCGCCTGCGCCGATACGGTGGTCATCATCAGCAGAGTGAAAAGTAAGAATGTCGCGGAGCGTTGCATAAAACCAGCCTCATCAAGAAACTCGCCCCACGGTAATCAAAGCGTATTTGCGCGGGTAGCGGAGGAATCTCAATTACGCGAATGCCGCAGCGCCTGCGCCAGTTCTCCCCGAGTGAAGGGCTTACGCAATAACGCCACATCTGGCAGCGCCGGATTATGCGCCGGACGTAAATCCTGGCCGCTAATCAGCAGGATGTTCAGTTGTGGATAATGTGCCAGCGCATGATTAATCACATCCACACCGCTTAAACCGCCGGGCAGCATTAAGTCGCTGATAAAAATATCAATCTCGGATGAAGCCGCCAGCATATGCATAGCCTGTTCGCCGTTGGCGGCCTCTAACGTCAGGTAGCCCAGCAGGTGTAATTGCTCACATAACGTCTGGCGCACATCGGCTTCATCTTCGAGAACCAGCACCAGTTTTTCACCGCGAGTCGGAGTGTGCTGTGCGATTGTCTCCACCGGTGTCTGCACCGGCACAACCGCGCGAGGAAGCTGCAATCTGACCGTCGTTCCCTGCCCAGGGGCGCTTTCAATCTCCACGCGGCCACCGGACTGGCGCACAAAACCGTAGACCATAGACAGCCCCAGCCCGCTGCCGCTGCCGGTCTGTTTGGTGGTGAAAAACGGCTCGAAGACCTGAGCTTTCACCTCCTGCGACATCCCGCTTCCCTGGTCGGCAACTTCCAGCATCACCATATCCTGCTTACGCCCATCGCTGCGCGTGACCCGCTGATTCCAGGTACGGATTTTAATCGTGCCCGCCTGCCCGTCCATAGCGTCACGGGCATTCATCACCAGATTAATAATGGCGTTCTCCAGTTGGCTGACATCAATCCACGCGGGCCAGGCGGGAGACTGGGCTTCAATCTCCAGCGTCAACGTAGCCGGAAGAGAGTGGCGCATCAGTTCGCCCAAATTTTCCAGCAGCGTTTTCAGCTCCACCGCATGGGGATGCAACGACTGTTTGCGCGAAAAGGCCAGCAGCCGCTGGGTAAGGAGCGCCCCGCGCTCGGCGGCTTTTAGCGCCCGATTGACCCGTGGCGCATCGGGAGAGTCTGGGTTCACCAGATCCAGGCTGCCAATAATGACTGCCAGCAGGTTATTGAAATCGTGCGCTAATCCGCCTGTCAGTTGCCCTACCGCCTTCAGTTTCTGACTGTGCAACAGCGCTTCCTCCAGCCCCTGGCGCTCGGTGCGGTCGATTTCCATCTGGCTGGTTTTTTCTTTTAGCAGTCGGGTGGTGTGCTCCAGCGATGCCGTATTACGGGCGAAGACGCTAAAGGCGCGGGCCAGCTCGCCCAGCTCATCGCGCCGCTGCAGGGCCGGGACGCTAACGTCCGATTCACCATGCGCCAGTCGGGTCATCGCCCGCGAAATGGCCGTCAGGTTAGAACCGAGGTTACGGTAGATATACCAGCCGGCAAAACCGGTGATCACCACCGCCAACAGCGCAAACACCAAAATAAACAACGCGCCAGATTGCAGTTCCTGATGGCTTTGCGCCACCCGCTGTTCGGAGATCAGCGCCACCTGCGAAGCATACCGGTTGATATCGCTGTTGAGGATCGCCACCAGCGCTTTGATATGAAACATATACCAGTTGATCGCCAAATCGCTCTGCTCAAGCGCGGAAGAGAGCGGCTCCAGCTTATGCAACTCCTGGTTGAAGTCGGTGAGGATGTTGGTAATCAGCGGATTGCTATTTTGCACAGGCAGCGCGGGCATCACGCCGTCCAGTTGTTTCACCACCGAACGCGGCGTGGGTGTTTCAATGGCGGCAACAATTAAGCGGTCTATCTGCCCCAGCAGCACGTCATCCTGCGCGCCGGTCAGCTTTTGCAGATGACGTAAATAACTTTGATTCTGATACAGCGAACTGAGCAGGGCGTTACGTTCCAGATGTCGCCGTTGCCCGCGCTGCAGCATACCTTCCACGCTGCTTTGTAGCTCCTGGCTGCGCTGGATAATACGCTCGACCAGCGCCGGCTCCTGCTGCGCCAACGGCGCGGTGGCCAACTGTTCCAGCGAATGCTTCAGCGCCCGTTGCGTCTCCTGCAGCCGCTCCGCTTCACCTTTGTATTCCAGCGCGCCGACCACCTGCGACAGCCGCACCGCCGCCGTCGCCACGTTCGCCGTATCCCGCGCCAGGTTCATGCTGCCGGTCATGTCGTCAACGGTTTGCTGCTGCACCTGTTCCTGGATTTGACTGGCATGCTGAAACCCCAGCACCGCCACACCGCTTACCATCAGCGTGACCGTCACCACCAGCAGATTGAAGAACAGCAATCGTCCGCGCGCACTGGCGAAAAAGTGACGTCCTGGTTGCGGCATATCACGCTCCGTGAAGAAAAATCGCAATATGACAAATATGAACGGCTTCTGACATTTTGCATTTACATTCCTGTGATGGACTGCTGATATCGGCCACCCCACAGGAGATCCGCTATGAGCAGGACACCGGTTCTGGAGATGCGCAACATTGCCAAAGCGTTTGGTAAATTTTACGCGCTGAAAGGGGTCGATTTAACGGTCTGGCCGGGTGAGATTCATGCCCTGATGGGTGAGAACGGCGCGGGGAAAAGCACCCTGATGAAGATCCTCGCGGGCGCGTATACCGCCACCAGCGGTGAGATCCTGATCGACGGTCAGCCGTTTCACATTCGCGGGCCAAAAGACGCGCTCAGCGCAGGCATCACGCTGATTTACCAGGAGATGCAGCTCGCGCCGAACCTGACGGTGGCGGAAAATATCTTTCTTGGCAGCGAGCTGTCGCGCGGCGGTCTGGTCCAGCGTAAAGAGATGGTGATGCAGTCGCAGAAAGTCATCGACCGACTCGGCGCCCAGTTTAAGGCCAGCGATCGCGTGATGACGTTGACCATCGCCGAACAGCAGCAGGTGGAAATCGCCCGCGCCCTGCACCGTAACAGCCGCATTCTGGTGATGGATGAACCCACTGCCGCCCTCTCCTCACGTGAAACCCACCGCTTGTTTGAACTGATCATGCGCCTGCGCGATGAGGGGATGGCGATTATCTACATTAGCCACCGCATGGCGGAGGTGTATGAACTCTCGGACCGCGTCAGCGTCCTGCGCGACGGGCAATATGTAGGCAGCCTGACCCGCGACAAACTCAACGCCTCTGAACTGGTGCGCATGATGGTGGGCCGACCGTTAAGCGATTTGTTCAACAAAGAGCGCGATATTCCCTTAGGTAAAGCGCGCCTCAACGTCCACCACCTGACCGACGGCCATAAAGTCCAGCCGTGCAGTTTGCTGGTGCGCTCCGGGGAGATCGTCGGCCTTGCCGGGTTAGTCGGCGCCGGGCGATCTGAACTGGCTCAGTTGATTTTTGGCGTGCGTAAAGCCATCGGCGGCATGATTGAAGTAGACGGTGAACCGGTGGTGATCCACTCCCCTCGCGAAGCGATTGACCACGGCATTGGCTTTCTGACGGAAAACCGCAAAGAGCAGGGATTGTTTTTAGAGCTGGCGGCAGCAGAGAACATCACCATGGCGACGCTGGAACGTGACGCCAACTGGGGCATGCTCGATCGCAAAAAGGCGCAGGCTATTTCCGATGACGCCATCCAATTGCTCAACATCCGCGTTCCGCACGCCCAGGTACGCGCGGGCGGGCTGTCCGGCGGTAATCAGCAAAAGCTGCTGATTTCACGCTGGGTCGCGATCGGCCCACGCATTTTGATCCTCGATGAACCCACGCGCGGCGTAGACGTTGGCGCCAAAAGCGAGATCTACCGGATCATGAACGACATGGCGCGCAAAGGCGTGGCGATCCTGATGATCTCCAGCGAATTGCCGGAAGTTGTCGGTATGAGCGATCGCGTGTACGTCATGCGGGAAGGCAGCATTGCCGGTGAGCTGAACGGGCAAAGTATTACCCAAGAAAATATTATGACGCTGGCAACCGGCGTGAACGACTCCCATCACCAGGCGGTGTCCCATGAATAATCCAACCACTCCCCAGCAGGTGGCGAAATCCGCCTCCGCGAAAAAATTGCTGATGAGCGATCTGATGCAAACGGTCGGCATCTTGCCGATTCTCATCTTGATAGTGGCGGTGTTTGGCTTTATCGCGCCAAACTTTTTTACCGAAAGCAACCTGCTGAATATTACCCGCCAGGCGTCGATCAACATCGTGCTGGCGGCTGGCATGACCTTCATTATTTTGACCGGTGGGATCGACCTCTCGGTTGGCTCGATTCTCGGCACCACCGCCGTCGCGGCTATGGTCGTTTCGCTGATCCCTGAGTTTGCCATGCTGTCGATTCCGGCGGCGCTGATGCTCGGTCTGGTGCTGGGGTTGTTTAACGGCGCGCTGGTTGCTTTTGCCGGACTGCCACCGTTTATCGTCACGCTTGGAACGTATACGGCGCTGCGCGGCGCGGCCTACCTGCTGGCCGACGGCACGACGGTGATCAATTCCAATATCAGCTTTGAGTGGATCGGTAACAACTATCTTGGTCCGGTTCCGTGGCTAGTGGTCATTGCGCTGGCGGTGGTGGTGATGTGCTGGTTCATTCTTAGGCGCACCACACTCGGCGTTCATATTTATGCGGTCGGCGGCAATATGCAGGCCGCTCGTTTAACCGGTATCAAAGTGTGGCTGGTACTGCTGTTCGTCTACGGCATGAGCGGTGTGCTCTCAGGTCTTGGCGGGGTGATGAGCGCCTCGCGGCTATACAGCGCCAACGGCAACTTAGGCATGGGTTACGAGCTGGACGCCATCGCGGCGGTGATCCTCGGCGGTACCAGCTTTGTTGGGGGGATCGGCACCATCACCGGCACGCTGGTAGGGGCGTTGATTATCGCCACGCTCAATAACGGCATGACGCTGATGGGCGTCTCCTATTTCTGGCAACTGGTGATCAAAGGGGCGGTGATCATCATAGCGGTACTGATCGACAAATACCGTACCCGACACCATCAAAGTGCATAACAACAACATCTTACTTCGAGGAATACAGCATGAGATTGAAGCCCTTAGTCACCGCGCTCTGTGCTGGCGCACTGCTTGCTGCAGCTCCGTTTGTGCAGGCAAAAGAACTGAAATCGATCGGCGTTACGGTGGGCGATCTGGCCAACCCGTTCTTCGTGCAGATCACCAAAGGCGCGGAGCTGGAAGCACGCAAACTGGCGGGTGATAGCGTTAAAGTGACGCTGGTTTCCAGCGGCTACGATCTGGGACAACAGGTGTCGCAAATCGACAACTTTATTGCCGCCAAGGTCGACATGATTATTCTTAACGCCGCCGACTCCAAAGGCATCGGCCCAGCGGTAAAACGCGCGAAAGACGCAGGGATTGTGGTGGTTGCCGTTGACGTAGCGGCGGAAGGCGCAGATGCGACCATTACTTCCGATAACACCCAGGCGGGTGAAATGGCCTGTAAATACATTACCGACCGTCTGAAAGGGAAAGGCAACGTCGTCATTATCAACGGGCCGCCGGTTTCCGCCGTCCAGAACCGCGTGGAAGGCTGCCAGACCGAGTTTAAACGCCACCCGGATATCAAGGTGCTGTCGTATAACCAAAACGCCAAAGGCAGTCGCGAAGGCGGACTGGAGATCATGACCGCGCTGCTGGCGGCGAATCCGAAGATCGACGGCGTATTCGCCATTAACGATCCTACGGCGATCGGTGCCGATCTGGCAGCAAAACAGGCACAACGTAGCGAATTCTTTATTGTCGGCGTAGACGGATCACCAGACGCTGAAGAAGCGTTGAAGCGGGAAAACTCACTATTTGTGGCGACGCCTGCACAAGATCCGCAGGTGATGGCTGCCAAAGCGGTCGAAATCGGCTATGACATATTGCAGGGGAAACCTGCCCCGAAAGAGCCCGTACTGATCCCGGTGACGATGATCGATAAAAACAACGTCGGCAGCTATAAGGGGTGGACGGTGAAATAACCCCTTAACCGACTGATGCTCTCCTGCCGCAAAGAGAGTAAAAGAAGTATGAGCGCCCATCAGGGCGCTTTCCTCATAAAAACTGAGAGTAATAAATATCCATTTCCCGCTCTATCTTTTGACTCACGATCAAAGAATAAATCATAATCGCCGTATAAATAACCAGAATGCCGATAACTAAAGGAGTAAACGTATACCAGGGATGATTATTGAACATTTCCGTTGGCACGAGACTTACAAACCCTATACCCCATAAAATAATTGCGCAAACAATTATGATTTTCCAATAATTCCCGAAATCGAGCTTACCAAGTGCAGGCCAACATCCTGGATATTTAGCAGCTATTATTCCGGTTTGAATCGTGCCTGCGGATGCACTGGCGAATAACTGATGCCCTTGACCATATTTTGCAGCATCCGCAGCCAACACCAATACAACCCAACGCTGAACCTCTGTGCTTTGCCCAGTAACGGCTTCCAGCTCATATCGACTATCGGCCAAAATGTTCACTTTTGCGTTTTCCACCCCACTAAACATTACGAATTTTGACTGTTTATCCAGTGAGTTGAACCACATCTTTTTAATTTTACTCACATCCACTTGTTGAGCAGATAAATATGCACTTACGATTTCATCAAGATAATATGGAGTACTGTCCATCATACGCAATAAATATAAAGGCGTGTCTTTATCTTCAAGCAATTTTGCATTGGTAAAAATAAAGGCATTAGCACTTTCGAAAAAATCAGAATTATTTTTATTGTGCAATTCAACTGTAATAACCAGGTTGTTTTCAGAAATATTTAGGCCAACCCAACCATTGATTAATGAATAATCCGGACAATCATGAAGAATATTAACGTCTCCGACCTTATTGCTGGAGATGCCCAGACTTGCGAGTACCGCCCTGAAACTATTGCCGATAGTGTCATCCGCACCCTTAACATACAACCAGGTATTAAACGGACGATACTCTTTGACAAGAGAATTCTTGAGTGGTTCTATCAACCGTCTTAGCACTTTATCAACTCTGGCGTCATCCATTGAATCAACTTCGATATCAATTCGTAACGGCGTTGCAGAATCTGCTGGCGCTTCCCCTTCTAGTTTCTGAATTTTTAATGCCAGTTCAGGCACCGGGAGAATTGATGAATAGTCTAAAAGAGGCAATGCCTGTATTGCCCAGTTTTTCCACTTATACATACCATACTGCTCAAGGTAACCCGCATAATAAAACGGAAAAGATATTATACCGTGAATGATTATCACCACACACCAGATTACTAACACTATTAGAGAAGGGATTACTATTGCATTCCATGTCAAATCATCAGCAACTTTCTTTTCCTGAAGCCAGTTTAATATATGGTACATCATACATAACAAGAATATAGCACAGCTAATAACCAGCATAATATTTAGCGGGAATTTTCCTGGGTCTTGATAGGGATTCTTGTTTGGTATCTTCCATTTACTCATTTGCTTGTCCCCGCCATTGGCAGTGTGGTTTTTATTGCACAACCGCATGCAGCCCTACACCCATCCACAACAACGCCTCTACCGTCCATTGTCCAGGTTGGTTCAAAATCAAGTATGGGAAAGGTTCCTTTATGCGCAACACAAAGAACAGTATCCCCCATTAAAGCGACAGGAATTCCCATAAACTTGCTACCAGAAGCTTTGTTCACATACCCACCGTTTTCCAGCGGGTCATTTAGCCTGATTACACCTTTCATATTATTTCCCCGCATCCAGGTCACAGCGCATCCGGGTCCATCCCTTATAGCCCTCCACCTCTGGTTCTTTGTCGGGCAGATTTTGATAATTTGCCTTATAACCCTCCGTTAAATGGGCTAAAGCAGTTTTCATAAAAACGACTGTCCCCCAGGCTCGTCCAGGAAACTCAGGACTGGTATGACCGTCCACATACTCGCCATTGGATTTATGTTTGCCTGGTTTATAGAGATAATACGTGTCATCAAAGTATTTATAATCTATACCCGGCCCGCCGGGTTTTAGACGCGGATCCTCAAAAGGGTATGAACTCATATACAAATGATTCTGCGAAGTGGTAATAAATGCCTGATTATTAACCACCACCACTCTTTTTATTTCTTTTCCCTCCGGTCTGTCGACCATATTCCCCTCTGAATTTCTCTCTTGCCCCTGAAATGGGGACATATAAGATGCGACCTGCCATGTTTGCCCATAGTCTTTAGATATTTTATATGCCCCAGGTTCCCATTCAGGCACCAGAACATACTGTTCTGAAGGATGAATATATTCTCCCGTAAATACCATGTATATCGGGTTGCTATAAATTGACTTATGAATATTTCTTTTTATATCATGATAAACAACATATCCTTCACAATCATATCCGATCAGCTCCAGATAACGATTATCATCAAACCGATAAATAATCTGTGAGGGTGATTTTGTACAGGCAGAGACGGCGCATAGCGAGATTGCTCCGATTATTATTTTTAACGTACTTCTCATTTTCATTATTTATCCTTAAACGTTAAGCGACTCAGGCATATCCCATTGCAGATTATTTTCCCGCATCCAGGTCACAGCGCATCCGGGTCCATCCCTTATAGCCCACCACCTCCGGTTCTTTGTCGGGCAGGTTTTGATAATTTGCCTTATAACCCTCCGTTAAATGGGCTAAAGCAGCTTTCATAAAAACGACCGTCCCCCAGGCCGCACCTGGAGATTCAGGTCTCATATGAGCGTCTACATACTTACCCTTGGATTTATGTTTACCTGGCCTGTAGAGATAATAAGTGTCATCAAAGAACTTATAATCAATACCCGGTCCGCCGGGTTTTAGACGCGGATCCTCAAAAGGGTATGAACTCATATACAAATGATTCTGCGAAGTGGTAATAAATGCCTGATTATTAACCACCACCACTCTTTTTATTTCTTTTCCCTCCGGTCTGTCGACCATATTCCCCTCTGAATTTCTCTCTTGCCCCTGAAATGGGGAAATATAAGATGCCACCTCCCATGTTTGCCCATAGTCTTTGGATATTGTGTATGCCCCCGGCTCCCACTCAGGAATAAATATATATTTATCGGAAGGATGAATATATTCACCTGTAAAAATTCTGAAGGAAGCAAATATGCCATCATAGATCTCTTTATGTATGCTTCTTTTATTGTCATGATACCAAAGTGCGCCATCACAATTGAAGCCTTTCAATTCCAGATAGCGGTTATTATCATAGCGATAAATAATCTGCGAGGGTGATTTTGTACAGGCAGAGACGGCGCATAGCAAGAACGCACCAATTATTATCTTTAAAACAATCTCCAATTTCATAAATTATCCTTATACGTTAATTGGCTTAGGCATATCCCATTGCAGATTAGAAATCTCCGTATTGTATATTTCATTATGCCTTGCCGGTTTAACTATTGTTGAATGACAGTATTCATTCACTACACCAAATGCCCCCTTGGGTAGTATCTCATCAGGTTTATTCATATATATTTTTGTCTTCCTATTATTTAGCACTCCTGATTTATAATATTCAACAGTATCAGAAAAACCATTTTTCTTCATACGCCAGTCCCCACGGCGAAGTAGTTTTACCCAGAACTCACCATTTTCGTAATCAAATGCCCTGCATATCCCCACCGCTAGATCGAAGGCCATTGCTTTCGCTGGGGCATCTTTTGACATGACAATAGAGGAATGCTGGCTGTAACCAACAGGGTCTGAGTGCATCCATTCTTTTTTCAGTTCATCCGTCGTTTTTTCATAAATCAGCTGTACGGTTTTATTGTATCCCCCTCCAAGGACAACGCCTTTGGTATAACGCTTACCATATTTATTGCTGAATATTGTGAGTTCTGCTGGTGTTAATTCCCGACCTGGCTGTAAAAAATCGAAACCTGCGCCGCTGAGATTTTTAATATCTGTCTCAGTACGGGAAATAGTAGTGGCTTTTGCAGAAAATGAGATGACCTGATCGGGGGAATCAGGCTCTAACGAATATTTATACTTGCTCTCTACCCCCTGTAGTTGATGCTTAAAAGTAACGGGAAGTTGTTCACCATTAATCACAACATCGGAAAACGTATATTGTTTAGTAAAACCCGTATCCTGATTAAAACTTCCCTTTTTTAACGCCGGCATTTCAAAACACACGCTTTGGGGGCTACAACCTATATCGGGGCCATTTTCGCAGAAAACACGCTGGCGCAAATTCTCTATACCACTCGCAATGTCGTGAGGTATGCCTCGCCAGCCAAAACCCTGCACGTTAAGTAATGAGACAACACTGTCATTGGGGCAAAAATAGTTATATACCTTGCCGAAGTTATTGCGGGTATAGAGCTTATTCTTGCGCCATTGAGAATGGGTTTTACTCAGACATGTTGCGCCTTCTATATCATCAATTTCCGCTCCGGTGTGGTATTCTCCTTTGCCATATTTATCGTTTGTCGCCATCAAATGACAGAAATTTTTAAACGTCTGCTGACGGGCGCGATCCGTCTGGTGATGTCCGGGGGTCGCACTCTCGGCAAACGTATTTTCAAGCGCATAGGGGGAGTGATTAAGAATAACGCAATCAACGGGGTCCGCCCCTGCCGATTTAACCAGCATATTGGCAAGCATGGTAATGATCGTTCCCTGGGAGTGCGCAACAATATTGATAGGATCGAATTGGGTTGCCGGTTCTCTTCGAATCATCAGGATTAAATCGGCCAGCCGCTGCGCGGCAAAAAACTGATAAATACGGTGAGGGTTATCATAAATAGGATGCGTAAAATCCCCACCATTCATATGAAATGAAGCAAATCCTGCAGCGCCATTCGTCAGGCCACCGGAACCCGGGCCTAACATATCCGGAATAGAGGTTGTCGCATTCGCAAAGGTACCACCGCCTTTGGCATACACATCGTCGAGAACATTACCGAAATTATCATTCTGATATTTCAACGTGGTTTGAGGAATGTGTCCTAACTTTGCCAGCTTCGTGGCGTCATCTTCCTGGTAGGCATTGTAAGGCAGCTTTGCGGCGCTGCCTGATTTAGCCAGCTCATCACGATAACGCCGCTGGTCCTCGATATACGTTGCATGATCAACAGGTTTATATCCCCAGTAAAATGGGATCACCGGACTGCGCCCAGGCATTTTCACCTGCTGCTGTTCGCCATCGCCCATATCCATTTTGAACTGGTGCCATTCATGCGGATACATATCCGTACGGCCCATACGTTCATTCAGGCCGGCAATGATCCCCTGCTCCTGATTTTGATACGCCTCGCCCACATCGTTAACACCATGAACAAGGATTACAATACAGGGCATAGGGTTTTTAACCGCCACTTCGCAGACTGCCATTTTTCCACCGGTGGATTTAGGCACGCCTTGTACCCCCGTCGCCACGACTCGCGGATTAAAGGGACTGTTACTCATTTGGCAAAATCTCCATTTTCATTTCATCCATTTCCGTCATATCCAGTAACGGCGTCATGCCTTCATCGTCGGTAACACCGTCAATGATTTCACCGGAGGCCTTAGTCAGTCTGAATTTTGTCTTTTTCAGAACATCGTCTGTATTCCCATAACCATGTAATTTAATGCGGCGGTGAAACTGGTCTTCCTGAAAAACGGGGGATTTATCTTTAACGGATTCCGGCCCACTCCAGTCAAGAATGGTGCCTTTCAACTGCACTTTAGCGGGAGAGAATATTTTTACTGAGCCATCTTCATTTATTCGGATACCGCCACCCCCACACAGCAACTGAATATTCTTTTTGGCGCTGATGGTCACATTGCCGTTCATACTTTGAATATGAAAATGCTGATCGGAAAGCAGGCCCATTTCACCACGCTGCGCCTGGACGGAAATATCATCTTTTGCGGCAATAATTTTGATCCCGATCGCTCTGCTGAAAAGCGATAAACCCTGTCCGACAGCCATGGAGAGTTTCTTAAAAACGTTAAAACTGCCGTTATTGGCCGCATTCAGCGACAGATCTTTGTTTGCCGACAGCGCCATGGTTTCTGGTGTGAGCAGAGCCATACCTTGATCGGCATAGGCCACCAGCCCCGGCTGAGTCAACTGTTCAAGTGCGGCGTTAAGCTGCTGCTGTTGCCCCATTTCGACGTTTAACGCTTGCGCCGTCAGGGCGCTCTGCTGAAGAGAGGTTGCCAGTACAAGCGCAGCCTGTAGCTGTTGAACAACTGCGTTCATATCGAGCTGCTTGCCCTGGGCTTTTGGCTGCGCCTCTGTCGTCAGCAATATTCCCTTTGCGGCTCTCAACACCCCCCGCTCATCGGTGCGCAGTTCTGCGCCTTCACCGCGCGGCTTACCACCAGCATCAACAAGGTGGCCCATGTTCAGCTGGGTTTTAGCGTATTCGGTACTTAACTTGACGTGTTCCTGTCCGCGTCGGTCCTCCATCCGCAGCTTATTGTGGCCCGCAGTACGGATTACGTTGCGGGTATTGTTACGGCTGGTGACGAGGTCAGGCTTTGGAGCATGATGCAGCGCATGGGCAATGAAAGGCCTTTCCGGATCACCACCTTCAAACGCAATGGCAACTTCCGCCCCCTGAATGAGCGGGAAGTGATGACCATAAGTATCACCGGCATAAATCCGTGCCAGACGGACGGGCATACTTTCATAGCCTTGCTTATGTTGGTCGAGGTCAAAATCAAACTTCACCCAATAGCGCCCCTGCACATCGATATGGGCATATTTGTCATTGTCTATTCGGGAGGAAACAATTGCGGGAACCGTACCCACGATACGCGGTCGGGGTAGTGGCTGCGACCGAAAGCAAACGCGCTCACTGTAAGGAATACCGATCAGTTGGGATTGAAGGGCGGCATCACGCCTCCCCGTCACCCGCATTGCCGTTACCACAAATCCTGAAGTAAACGCTTGCGGAATAGTACCGTCGATTTCAAGCACCATACCTGGCGCGATCGACGGGCTGGTGGTCACCCCGCTTAAAACAGATTGATTATTAAGAATAATTTCGTGATGCAGTTTGGCGTAGAACCAGCTGGATTCGCCCGGTTGTTCCTCTGCAAATTTCGATCCCGGCTGGTGGTGAATATCCGCATAACGATAATCCACTCCATACGTCGTCGATGTTTGTTCAGCCCCATCGGCATCAGCATTGAGTATTAGCGAGTTGGCAAGCCGGTAGTCAAAGTTCTTTGCTTTAACGGCTGCGGAGACAAGGTTGTGCTTTGATACCAGCTTATCGATCGCGTAATCATTTGCTGTCAGACCCGCATGAGATGCATGCATAATCTTTTGATCGAAGATGTACCGGCTTTGGGAATCACTAAAGATAAGCACCATAATGTGCGAAACCGCATGATGATTTTCAATCCTGAACCAGATCCCAACTTCTGACAGGATGCGGCTGACAAACGCTAAATCTGATTCCTCCCACTGTACGATCATTTCCCGGTCAGGATAGGTACAAAGAAGCTTATCAAAGTCGATTTCATAATCAGCAAAAAAATGCTCTTTGAGGATCTGCGTTACCAGTTTCGGAACGTTAATATTCAGGTAAATAGCCGATCGCCTGCGTCGTGAGAGTAATGCAAGCTTATGCTCCAGCCTGATTTCGTACAGTGATTCATCCGCTGAAGTGCTAATAAGTGAACATGATGTAATAACCCCTTCTATTTGCCGCTCATTGATCCACATTGCAGAACCCTGAACATATTTACTCCATTTATTATTAGGGGCTCTAATTTGTAGCATAGCTTCAATATTAAGAAGAGATTCTGGAGGGATATCTTTACATTTTGAAGTGAATGTTATTTTATAACTATATGGTTTGCTTAGACTTTCCTTTCCGTCAATTGATTCAACATCAAGTACACCTAAATTTACCGACCCTCTGATGGTTAATAAGTATTTATTTATACCATCATCTGAAATCATACCTTCAAGATTATAGAAGCCAGAACCTTTTTTCATTATCGCATCCCTTGCAGAAAGACAGTAATACATAAAGAATAAAGTTTAATCAGCATACCAACAAGACTACTAAGAAGGTTATTTTTTACTAAAAAAATATTTTAAAACTAAACAAATAGTTATTAGCAAAGTACGTAGTACACTTATGATATATAAACGATAGGTTAACTAACGATATTTTATATTCAATAGCAGCAGATTTTAATAAGATTATTTATATTTTGTATTATTCATTTTTAATCGCGAGGCAACACGCCAGCGCTCACATCCCAATGACTGCAGAAAACTGAGATTCGACTAAAAAAACAAACATATTAAGATAATGATTTACAATAACATTTGTGAAAATGCTCTTTTTATTTATCATTTTATTGAATGAATCACATCACCACATAGAAAAACACAATAAAATATAACTATTCCCTATTCTGCTGTGAGGGAGAGGTAACCGGATTGTGTCCATTTTATCCATGGGAAAGCTTTTGATTTTCTCCCTCTTCTTTGAGAGAGGGCCGCATAAAGGTCATCTTATCAGCCACAGGAGAATCAATGAAACGCTCAGCAATAAACGAAATCCTTGGCCACACGCGCCAGTTTTTCTCTCAGCACGACGTGCATCTCCCCCCTTTCGCCAGTTTCCCGCCGACCCAATGGCGCAAGCTTGATCCCGCCGCCTGGAGAGAAGTTTTCGACCTTAAGCTCGGTTGGGATGTCACCGCGTTTGGCGGCAACAATTTCGCCGCGCAAGGGTTAACGCTGTTTACCCTGCGTAATGGCTCGCCGAAAGGAATGCCTTACGAGAAATGCTACGCCGAGAAAATCATGCATGTTCGCGATGCGCAGGTCACGCCGATGCATTTTCACTGGCGTAAACGCGAAGACATTATCAATCGCGGCGGCGGTAATTTAATTGTGGAACTGTGGAATGCGGGGATCCGAGAACAAACGGAGGACAGCGACGTGAGCGTGGTGATTGACGGCTGTCGGCAAACCCATGCGGCAGGCAGTCAACTGCGCCTGACGCCGGGTGAAAGCATCTGCCTGCCACCGGGCCTGTATCACAGCTTCTGGGCGGAAGAAGGTTTTGGCGACGTGCTGGTCGGCGAGGTTTCTTCTGTTAATGACGACGACCACGATAACCACTTTCTGCAACCGATCGCCCGCTATAACGACATTGAAGAAGACGAACCGGCGCAGCTGGTGCTGTGTAATGAGTATCGCCTGTTCCGCTAACCAAGGAGCGCATTATGCCGTTGATATCTCTCGCCGATGGCCTTGCCCATGCCCGCGAGCACCGCTATGCCTTAGGGGCGTTTAACGTTCTGGACTCACACTTCCTGCGCGCGCTGTTTGCCGCGGCAAAGCAGGAACGTTCGCCGTTTATCATCAACATCGCCGAGGTGCATTTTAAATATATCTCGTTGGATTCTCTGGTCGAAGCGGTCAAGTTCGAAGCCGCGCGGCATGACATTCCGGTAGTGCTGAACCTTGACCACGGCCTGCATTTTGAGTCGGTGGTTCGGGCACTGCGCTTAGGTTTCAGTTCAGTGATGTTTGATGGCTCCACGCTGGAGTATGAAGAAAATATTCGTCAAACCCGCGAAGTGGTGAAGATGTGTCACGCCGTCGGCGTATCGGTGGAAGCCGAACTGGGCGCGGTGGGAGGCGATGAGGGCGGTGCGTTGTATGGTCATGCCGACGAGTCGCTATTTACCGACCCGATGATGGCGCGTGATTTCGTCGACAGAACCGGGATTGACGCGCTGGCGGTCGCCATTGGTAATGCACACGGCAAATATAAAGGCGAACCGGTGCTCGACTTTCCGCGTCTGGACGCCCTTCGCCAGCAGGCGGCGATCCCGCTGGTACTGCACGGCGGTTCCGGCATCAGCAACGACGATTTCAAGCGCGCAATTGAACTCGGCATTCACAAAATCAACTTCTATACCGGCATGTCGCAGGCGGCGCTGTCAGCGGTAGAGACAAGAATAGCGAATCGTCAGCCCCTGTACGACGAATTCGCCGAACTGCTGCTCGCCATTGAAGAGGCCATTACCGATACCGTTTCAGAACAGATGCGTATTTTTGGCAGCGCGGGACGGGTCTGATGGAACGCAGAGGCGTTATCGCCGCAGGCAACATGCTGGTCGATCATGTGCATCAAATTGTGCAGTGGCCGGAACGCGGCTGGCTGGCGGAAATCATCCGTAGCGAACGCGCGACGGGCGGTGCGCCGCTGAACGTACTGCTGACGCTGGCGAAAATGCACACCGGACTGCCGCTGCAGGCGGTGGGGTTAATAGGTCAGGATAGCGACGGCGACTACATCATGGCGATGCTGGAGCAGTATCATGTTAATCGCCAACATGTGCAGCGCACGACTTTCGCCCCCACGTCGATGTCACAGGTGATGACCGATCCCAGCGGTCAGCGCACCTTTTTCCACTCGCCCGGCGCCAACCGGCTGCTGGATCTGCCCGCTTTTGAGCAACTGGATACCTCGATGAAAATCTTCCATCTTGGCTATCTGCTGCTGCTCGACAGTCTGGACATGCCGGATGAGGAGTACGGCACGCGTAGCGCACGGCTGCTGGCGCAAATGCGCGACAACGGCTTTGAAACATCACTGGATCTGGTTTCACGCAAGGGCGACCCACGCTATCAGCCGTTAGTGATGCCAGCCCTGCGCCATCTCGACTATCTGGTAATTAACGAGCAGGAAGCCGGGGAATTCAGCGGGCTGGAGATCCGCCAGCCCAACGGGGAGCTGCATATTGCGCACATCGCCACCGCTGCGCGCGAACTGCTGAATGCGGGCGTTCGCCAGCGGGTGGTTATCCACTGTCCGGAAGGCGCCTGGGGTGAAGCGCCGGATCTGCCGGGCGTCTGGATCCCGTCACAATATCTGGCGCAGGAGGAGATCGTTGGCAGCGTCGGGGCGGGAGATGCGTTTTGCGCCGGATTTTTGTATGGCTGTCATGAACGCTGGTCGCTGACGGACAGCGTCAGGCTGGCACACGCCTGCGCACGAGCCAGTTTGCTGTGCGCCAACGCGATAGACGGCGCGAAAACGTTGGCAGAGTTAAAAGCCGACATAGCGTCCTTGTAGGCCGGATAAGACGTTTACGCCGCCTTATCATGATGCTGAACGTCGGCGGCAAACACATAGCCCAGCCCGCGCAGGGTTTTGATCAGCATCGGCTGATGCGGGTTGTTCTCTATTTTTCGCCGTAACCGCATGATTAGCACGTCAATGGTGCGGTCAAACACCTCAACGCTGTCGCTCCGCGTCAGTTCCAGCAACTGTTCTCGGCTAAGTACCCGGCGGGCGTTTTGGGCCAGCGCCAGCAGCAGGCTGTATTCCCCCTGCGTCAACTCCACCTTCAGTTGCTGAGGATTATGTAACTGGCAACCGGCGGTATCGAGATGCCAACCGTTAAAAGAAAGCCCCGTGGTTTGCGGGCTGCCGCTTTCTGCCGTTAACACGCCGACGCGTCTGAGTACCGCCTTTACCCGCGCCACCAGCACCCGCGCATTGAACGGTTTACCGATGTAGTCGTCAGCGCCCATTTCCAACCCGACAACCACATCCGACTCGCTGCCAAGCCCGGTCAGCATCACCACCGGTAGTCCGGGTCTCATCTTTTGCACCTGCTGCAGCACCATCAGACCGTTAATATCAGGCAACATCATGTCCAGCAATACCAGAGCGATTTCCGGCTGAGTCTCAATGCAGCGCAGCGCCTCCTGCCCGGTGTGACATGCGGTCACTGCAAAGACGTGTTCGCTCAGCACATCCTGTAAAAGCGTGCAGACAGCGATGTCATCATCCACAACCAGTATGGCTGGCTTCATTGTTTTTCCCCATTTCTGGCCAACTTAAATGAGTGTGATTGATTCTGCACAGAGTGACAGCGATAAGGCACAAGGATGTGTGGGAAACATAACCTCGGTCACACTGCCGGGCCGTCACGTATTGGAGATTCGTCACGTCAAATATGACGACAGCCTGTTTTT
The DNA here is from genome assembly GCF_025106035.1 of Citrobacter sp. XY323. Classification (NCBI taxonomy): domain Bacteria; kingdom Pseudomonadati; phylum Pseudomonadota; class Gammaproteobacteria; order Enterobacterales; family Enterobacteriaceae; genus Citrobacter; species Citrobacter sp. XY323. The sequence continues at coordinate 83,888 of NZ_JANYUK010000016.1, read as the reverse complement.
CGTCAGGGTTTTGCGCAAAATTCGCCCGTAATATCGACTAATGCCCCTGATAAAAACATGGCATAAAAGATGCATAACTCAAGCGACAAGCGCGTATGCGTGATTTGATTAACTGGAGCGAGACCGATGAAAAAAGTCGTCACGGTTTGCCCATATTGCGCATCAGGTTGCAAAATCAACCTGGTGGTCGATAACGGCAAAATCGTCCGGGCTGAAGCGGCGCAGGGGAAAACCAACCAGGGTACCTTGTGTCTGAAGGGCTACTATGGCTGGGATTTTATCAATGATACCCAGATCCTGACCCCTCGTCTGAAAACCCCAATGATCCGTCGCCAGCGTGGCGGCAAACTGGAATCCGTTTCCTGGGATGAAGCGCTTGATTACGTCGCCACTCGTCTGAGCGCCATCAAAGCGAAGTATGGCCCGGACGCTATTCAGACGACCGGTTCATCTCGCGGTACGGGTAACGAAACCAACTATGTAATGCAAAAATTCGCGCGCGCCGTTATTGGTACCAATAACGTTGACTGCTGCGCTCGCGTCTGACACGGCCCTTCGGTTGCAGGTCTGCACCAATCGGTCGGTAACGGCGCAATGAGTAATGCTATCAATGAAATTGATAACACAGATTTAGTGTTCATCTTCGGGTACAACCCGGCGGATTCCCACCCGATCGTGGCGAACCACGTGATTAACGCTAAACGTAACGGGGCGAAAATTATCGTCTGCGATCCGCGCAAAATTGAAACCGCGCGTATTGCCGATATGCACATCGCGTTGAAAAACGGCTCGAACATCGCGCTGCTCAACGCCATGGGTCATGTCATCATCGAAGAAAAACTGTACGACCAGGCGTTCGTCGCCTCTCGTACCGAAGGATTCGAAGAGTACAGCAAGATTGTCGAAGGCTACACGCCGGAGTCCGTCGAAGATATCACTGGCGTTAGCGCACAGGATATTCGTCAGGCTGCTCGTATGTACGCCACGGCAAAAAGCGCGGCCATCCTGTGGGGCATGGGTGTTACCCAGTTCTATCAGGGTGTGGAAACCGTGCGTTCACTGACCAGCCTCGCAATGCTGACCGGCAACCTCGGTAAGCCAAGCGTGGGCGTTAACCCGGTTCGTGGCCAGAACAACGTTCAGGGCGCATGCGACATGGGCGCGCTACCGGATACCTATCCGGGCTATCAGTATGTGAAAGATCCGGCTAACCGCGAGAAGTTCGCTAAAGCCTGGGGCGTGGAAAGTCTGCCTGCGCATACCGGCTATCGCATCAGTGAACTGCCGCACCGTGCGGCGCATGGCGAAGTCCGCGCGGCGTACATTATGGGTGAAGATCCATTACAGACTGATGCTGAACTCTCCGCAGTGCGCAAAGGCTTTGAGGATCTGGAACTGGTCATCGTGCAGGATATCTTCATGACCAAAACTGCCGCTGCCGCAGACGTTATTTTACCGTCTACGTCATGGGGCGAGCATGAAGGCGTCTTCTCCGCGGCTGACCGTGGCTTCCAGCGCTTCTTTAAAGCCGTTGAGCCGAAGTGGGATCTGAAAACGGACTGGCAGATTATCAGTGAAATCGCCACCCGTATGGGCTACCCGATGCACTACAACAACACCCAGGAAATCTGGGATGAGTTGCGTCATCTGTGCCCGGATTTCTACGGTGCCACTTACGAGAAAATGGGCGAACTGGGCTATATCCAGTGGCCTTGCCGCGACACCTCAGAAGCCGACCAGGGTACGTCTTATCTCTTCAAAGAGAAGTTCGATACCCCGAACGGTCTGGCGCAGTTCTTTACCTGCGACTGGGTAGCGCCAATCGACAAACTCACTGAGGAGTACCCGATGGTGCTGTCTACGGTGCGTGAAGTCGGCCACTACTCTTGCCGTTCGATGACCGGTAACTGTGCGGCGCTGGCCGCGCTGGCGGATGAGCCGGGCTATGCCCAGATCAACACCGCCGACGCAGCACGCCTGGGCATCCAGGATGAAGAGCTGGTGTGGGTTAACTCGCGTAAAGGCCGGGTCATTACCCGTGCAGCAGTCAGCGATCGTCCAAACAAAGGCGCAATTTACATGACCTACCAGTGGTGGATTGGCGCATGTAATGAGCTGGTAACCGAGAACTTAAGCCCGATTACCAAAACGCCGGAGTACAAGTACTGTGCCGTTAACGTTGAACGCATTGCCGATCAGCGCGCTGCCGAGCAGTATGTCATTGATGAGTACACCAAGCTGAAAGCCAGCCTGCGCGAAAGCGCGATGGGTTAGTCCGTTTACGTAACTGTTCTGCAACAGCCTCCGCCCGGAGGCTGTTTTTTTATCCATACGATCTCTTTATACTGTTCATTCCGTACCCTAAATAAAACTCAAAATGAAACAACTCATTGCATTGATGTTCTTTATGACATTCTTTGCCCATGCCAGTGATACTGAGCCAGGAAGCCAGTACTTGCAGGCCGCTGAGGCAGGGGATCGTCGCGCACAGTACTTTCTTGCCGATACCTGGTTCAGTTCGGGCGATTTGAGCAAAGCCGAGTATTGGGCGCAAAAAGCCGCCGACAACGGCGATGCCGACGCCTGCGCGCTACTGGCGCAAATCAAAATTACGAATCCGGTCAGTCTGGATTACCCCCAGGCTAAAACGCTGGCGGAAAAAGCAGCCAAAGCAGGCAGTAAAGCGGGAGAACTTACCCTGGCGCGGATTCTGGTCAACACCCAGGCTGGACGTACCGATTACCCTAAAGCCATTACCTTGCTGCAAAACGCCTCCGAAGACCTGGAAAATGACTCCGCCGTCGACGCACAAATGCTGCTCGGCCTGATTTACGCCAACGGCGTGGGCATTCCCGCTGACGATGAGAAAGCGACGTGGTATTTCAAACGAAGCTCAGCCATTTCCCGCACCGGTTATTCCGAATACTGGGCAGGGATGATGTTCTTAAACGGTGAACAGGGTTTTATCGTGAAGAATAAACAGAAGGCGCTGCACTGGCTCAATCTGAGCTGTATGGAAGGATTCGATACCGGCTGCGAAGAGTTTGATAAGTTAACAAACGGGTAATGATTTGCATTGCCGGATGGCGCTACGCTTATCCGGCAAGCTGTCATGAATTACTGATTAGCGGTCTTATCAAATCTACCCAGCACGTCGCGCTCATAGGCCAGCGCTTTCTTGCGGTCAAATTTGTGTTCCCACTTGGCGATAACCAGTACCGCCAGCGCATTACCCACCACGTTCAGCGCGGTACGCGCCATGTCGAGGATACGGTCAACACCGGCGATAAACGCCAGGCCTTCCAGTGGGATCCCCACGCTGCCCAGCGTAGCCAGCAGCACCACGAATGATACGCCCGGCACACCCGCAATCCCTTTTGAGGTCACCATCAGCGTCAGCACCAGCACGATTTCCTGCCACAGCGACAGGTCGATACCATACAGCTGCGCGATAAAGATAGCGGCGATACTCTGGTACAGAGTTGAACCATCAAGGTTGAATGAGTAGCCGGTCGGCACCACAAAGCTGGTGATTGAAGCTGGCGCGCCATAGGCTTCCATCTTCTCAATAATGCGCGGCAGTACGCTCTCGGAGCTGGCGGTAGAGTAAGCCAGAATCAGCTCGTCTTTCAGAATGCGGATCAGGATCCAGATGCTCAAACCGCAGATGCGCGCCACGATCCCCAGCACCACCAGCGCGAAGAACAGAATGGCGAAATGCACCAACAGCACCAGCTTCGCCAGCGGCCACAAGGAGGCAAAACCGAAGTTCGCGACGGTAACGGCAATCAGCGCGAAAACGCCGACTGGCGCGTAGCGCATAACCATGTGAGTGACTTTAAACATGGTTTCGGAAATAGAGCGAAATACGGTAACCAACGGCTCGCGGTGAGTTGCCGGCAGGGAAGACAGACCTAAACCGAACAGCACCGAGAAGAAGATAATCGGCAGCATATCGCCTTTTGCCATCGATGCGACGATGTTGGTTGGCACCAGTGACAAAATTGTCCCCATCAGGCCATGCGCGTGGCTCTGTACTTCTGCGGTCGTGCTTTGATATTTCGAAATATCCACGGTCGCCAGTTGCGACATATCCACCCCGGTGCCTGGCTGGAACACATTCGCCAGCGTGATACCCAGGATAATCGCCACGGTGGTGATTACTTCGAAATAGATAATAGTTTTGGCGCCAATACGGCCCAGCTGTTTTGCATCACCGACCCCGGCGATACCGACAACCAGCGTAGAGATGACAATGGGCACCACGATCATTTTGATCAGATGGATAAAGATATCGCCCGCCGGTGACAGCAGGTTTACAACCAGCCATTCACGGCTGTCACTATGGTAATGCAGGTAACTCCCCAGCAGAATGCCCAGCACCATAGCGATCAGAATCTGCCATGCCAGGCTGACTTTCAAATTTTTCATAACAACGGACTTCCTCGATGGAGCGCTATTCCACATGCGGTGTGTGGTAATAGTACATACTGAAAGGGTATGAATTGTGTTGCGTTCGTTTATGGAGTTTTTTAACGCTTATTATCATTATCATTTGCGTACTGTCTCGCGCAACCCTCCAGGAACAGAGCCTTCGGCTGAATTTATGCATAAAAATGCAATTTTATCGGGGTATTGATGAATAACTTTTTGTTATAAAAGAATTTTAATATGTTCAAAAATGAAGAAGTCATGGCGTGAGTTTTTTTTGCTCATTTGTTCGTTCGCCTGTTTTTTAAACAGGCCAAATGATACAAATCACAAAAGAAACAAATTTATTTTTGCCGATTCTGCAACAACTTCGCCATATTAATAGAGTCAATGAGCTGTGCCCGGTTCACCCTCGGCGAGTTTAAATCCATAACTTTTTGCCACACTGAAATGGCCTGGGCGTAGTCTGCCTGCATAAACGCATCTGAGGCTAACAGCATCAGCGCAGTGACCTCTGTCGGGTCCAGCGCCAGAGCCTTATCAATCATCTCGCGAGTGGGCGGTGTCATATGCTGCCCGGCCTGGTAATACAATACCGTTGCCAGCGCTGAATAGATCTCAGCATTTTCACCCCCTACACGCAGCGCCTGCTCGTAGGCCAGCAGCGCATTATGATACGCGTTTTGCCAAAGATAGTACTCACCGAGTTGCGCCCATTTCACACCGTCCTGTGGATTAGCACGAATTTGCGATTGCAGCAAAAGCAGCTGTTTTTCCTGAACATTTTCATCGGTGAACGCATGTAATGGGTCCGCCAACCGCGTCTGTTCCTGACGCACCGCCTGCCATTTTGGCGTCAACAGATAACCTCCGATGCAGGCCACAACCATCAGCACCGTCGCAGCGGTCAGCCACTTCACGGGGAGTGGGCGTAACGGCGCAGGGGAATGGTTGGACTGGCTCATTGCACATCCTCCTCTACGCGCTGACGCCTTCTCACCCGCCAGACCACCACGCCCACCAGTAATAACAGCAGGCACGGCAACGCCCACAGCAGCAGCGTTTGCTCATTCAACGGCGGGTTGTAGCGCACAAAATCACCGTAGCGATCGGTCATCCACGTCGTTATCTCGGCTTCACTTTTCCCTTCCGCCACCATGCTATAAACCTGGTGGCGCATACTGACCGCTACCGGCGCATTAGATTCCAGCAAGTTTTGGTTTTGACACTGTGGACAGCGCAGTTGGCTGGCAATAGACAACGCTTTTTCCTGTTGTTGCGGGTTGGCAAAAGTCCATGTGTCCACAACCTGGGCATGTGTCGCGAAGGCGATGAAAAACAAAATGATAGCTAACAATAAACATGTTCTGCCGGATGGCGCTGCGCTTATCCGACCTACCGTTTTCACACCCCGTTCGCCGCCATCCGGCAACGCGTTGATTAGTTTATGCATCGCGCTTTCTCCCTCGCCATCCGCTCAGCAGCGCACCAAAGACCATTAACAGTCCCCCGCCCCAAATCCAGCGCACGCCGGTCTGCACGTACAAGCGCATGGCATAACGGTCCGGTCCGGTTTTTTCGCCGATTACCGCATACCAATCATGCATCAGATTCCAGCGGATCCCCGGCTCCATCATCTGTTGACGGCGCGCGGCATAGAAGCGTCTTTCAGGCTGCAGGCTGCCAATGCGTTTCTCATTTTGCCACAGCGTGATCTGCGCTTTTTCACTGGTGTAGTTACCTTTTGCTTCCAGGTCGAGACGCTCAAAACGAAAAATATAGCCCGCCAGTTCCACCTGCTGCCCGGGGCTCAGATTCAGGCTTATCTCCTGACGACTACCGCTGGAAAAGACGATCCCCGCCGCAAACACCAGCACCCCGGCATGCGCCAGCAGTGCCGGAAGCTGGCAACGCACAGACACTTTGCGGCTTCTGATCGTCGCCAGCACGATAACCAGCAGCATCAGCAGGCCAAAGGGCAGCGTAGCACGGTTAAAGTACGGTGCGCCCACGGAGAGCCGCCCCCAGCCGAACAACCCGTAAATCATCGGGTAAAGGGTGCCAATCAGCACAATCAGCAGCACCGCGCAAAAAAGTAATAGCGCGACCAGAATCAGCATCTCGCGCGACCAGCCGCCAAAACGCGCATTCTGGCGGACTTGCTGTCCCCGCCAGGCGTACAGCCCGAGCGATGCCAGGCTCAATACGGTAAACAGCGCAAACAGCGGCGTGGCGCGGACGTTATCCAGTGCAAAAGCGTGCACGGAAACGAGAATGCCGGAACGCACAATCAGCGTCCCCAGCAGCGATAAAATCAGCGTGATGATCGCCAGCAGCAGCGACCAGTGGCGGAAGATCCCACGTTGGCGCGTGATGAACAGACTATGCAGCAGCGCACTGGCGGAAAGCCAGGGTAATAAGGAGGCATTTTCTACCGGGTCCCAGAACCACCAGCCGCCCCAACCCAGCTCGCAGTAAGCCCACCAGGAGCCGAGGATAATCCCCAGCGTCAGCGCACACCAGCCAGGCAGCGCCCAGCGCCAGCACACCCCGGCGCTCTGCGCATTAAAGTCACCGCGCAGCAGCGAGGCCAGCGCCACGCCTGCCGCCACCATCAAGCCACCGTAACCCAGGTACAGCAGCGGCGGATGGAGGATTAACCCGAGATGTTGCAGCATCGGGTTAAGATCGCGCCCTTCAATGGCTGGCGGGAAGATACGCACGAACGGATCGGACCATACCACCACAAACAGCAGCAGCAGGGCCGTTATCAGAGCGAGGACGCTGAGCGTTAACGGAAACAGCAGGTCGGAATCACGCCGATAGCGCAAGGCGAACAGCGCGCTCCAGCCGGAAAGAAACAGCACCCACAGCAGCAGCGATCCTTCATGCCCGCCCCACACCGCCGCCAGTTTTAATCCCCACGGCAGCAGGCTGTAGCTATGCTGAGCAACGTAGACCACCGAAAAATCGCTGGTCAGAAAGCAGAATATCAGAATGGCAAAGGCCAGCAGCAGCAGCGAAAACTGCGTCCACATGCCCACGCTTGCCAGGCGCATTACGCCTTGCCAGCGCTGGCGGACACCCACCAACACGGCAAGCGGGGTCAACACGTTGACCCCGAGGCTTAACAACAGTGCCAGAAAACCGGCTTCAGGAAGGAGAACGTCCAGATATCACCTTACGCAACGGTTAGCTGACCCGCATAGAGAATAAAAAAGCGCAGCAGCAGTACGCCGGTCAGGCTGGCACCGCACACTGCCAGCACGCCATGAAACGTCGAACTGCGGTTGGCCCAAGGTTTTAGCAGCATCGGCAGTATCAGCCCAAGCCCGGCCACGCCCAGCCAGAACCACCAGGTCCAGAATCCGCCGCCCAGTGCCGCCGCCAGCGCGCGCATTTTGCCGTCATCGCCCAGCGCCAGACCGACGAAAAACGCCGCCAGCAGGAAGATCTCCAGCCATACCACCGGGACTTCCATGCGATGCACAAAGTGCGCTTCGGTACTGTGCGGATTGCTACGATGACGTAACGCCATGGCGATCAGCGCCACCGCCGCGCCGGAGGAGATCCCGGAGAACAGGAACAGCACCGGCAGGATCGGGTTATTCAGGAACGGGTAGGATTTCAGCGCCGATAGCAGAAAACCGGTGTACGCCCCGAGCAGGACCGCCAGCACCAGCATTAACGTCTCCAGCGCGCGATGAAACGGCGCAATCAACGTCAGCATTTTCTGTACGATCCCTAATCGCGGCAACCAGCGCTGTTGCAGAGCAATCACCTCTTTTTCAAAGATTTTTGCCAGCCACAGCACCAACACCACCATATACAACTGGAACAACATGACCCCCATCGACATCACCGAAGTGAAGCTGTAGTGGAACATCAGTTTCCAGAAGGTCCATGGACGCGTCAGGTGGAACACCAGAATCAGCAGACCGAAGATAATCGCCCCCGGCCCTAACACCAGCGTAGTGCGTAGCAGCGTGCTGTCAGAACCGCCCGCCTCCGGATGGAAACGACGCAGCAGAATCGCCAGCGTGACCAGTCCGGCGGAGATGCCAATCAGGAACAGATAGATGGCAATGGGCCAGTCCCACACCAGTGATTCAAAATGAAATGCAGAAGCGGATGTCATTGGCTCACCTCCCCAAATTTAAAGGGAACGCGGTAGACCTTCGGTTTTGTGCCCAACGCCAGCTTGTAACGGTAGGTGGTTTTCTGCAGCAACAAGCGGGAGATATCGCTGTTGGGATCGTCCAGATTACCAAACGTCAGCGCCTTCGTCGGACACGACTCAACGCAGGCGGGCTGCTTGCCCGCTTTCAGATTGGTTTTCCGACAGAAATCGCATTTATCCGCCGTTTTGCTAACCGGATGGATAAAGCGCACGCGATAAGGACACGCGGCGATACAGTACTGGCAGCCAACGCAAAGGTCCGGGTTCACATCCACAATACCGCTGGCGGCATCGCGATACGATGCCCCCGTCGGGCAGACGTCAACGCAGGGGGCATGGTCGCAATGCTGGCACGAATGACGGAAAAAACGATACTTCACATCAGGAAACGTCCCCTGCGGCTCGCTGCGAATAATCGTCAGACGCGATACCCCTTCCGGCACGTTGTTTACTTCCCGACAAGCATCCATGCAGGCCGTACAGCCGATGCATAGTGACTCATCATGTACCATACCGTAACGTACGCCGTTGATGTTCAGCGTCTTCGCCACAACGCGTCCCGCCGTCCCGCTCACTGCCACCAGCGCGCCGACGCGGGTGATAAACTGGCGACGAGAGCAACTCATGGATGCTCCTTAAGCAACGGAACCGACGCCGGGTTAAAGTTCGGATTGTTACGCTGATCGCTGTGGCAATCGACGCAAATCTTGATCCGTCCTTTATCACTTAGCGTCTGCATCGTGTCTTGCTTCGGATGCAGTGAGTGACAGCTGGCACACGCCACTTTGGTTACGTGGACATCGTGTGGCCAGAACGCTTTTTGTAGCTGCTCAGGCAGGTGGCAGGACATACAGACGCTGTTCTGCTGTTCAACGTTGTACATCGGCTCATTAAAGCGCATCACATCCTTCACCCCTTCACGGTGGTTCGGTGACGGCTGGCCGTGACAGTTGGTGCAGGTGACCGGCAGTTTGTTATTCGGGTTGATGACTTCTGCATGCTTACCATGCATACCTTCGGTATCTGGCTTGTGACAATCCAGACAGGCGGCATCCGGATTACGCTGTTGGGTAACCGTCCAGCGTTGATCCGACTCCTGCGGCGTTGGCGTGGCAGTGATTCCACTCAGGCTCCAGAACAAGCCTGACGCCAGCACCCCAGCAGTTAATAACGAACGTAATACGCTCATATTCACTCCGTTGAGTTATCCGCCCCTGACGGGGCGAAATGGGGTTATTGGCTTAACAGACCGTTTTTACGCGCCTGATCTTCCCACTGCGGAATCACCGTTTTGATGAAGTCCTGCTTCTCAGCATTGATTTGCTGCATGTTCAGACCAATCGCCGCCTGGGCTTTCTCTTTGGTAGAGATATCCGGTAACGGGATTTCATGGGTGATGCCTTTAGTCGCCAGCAGACGGACCAGTTTGGTACGCGCATCGGCGGCTTTATCCATGGCGCTACCCAGCATCCGCAGACCCTCTTCCGGAGCGTGCATGTGAATACCGTGTGAGGCGATAGACAGGTCCCAGCGCCATTGTGCGTGACGGATATCTTCCAGAATCGGCTTCATTTCCGCTTCAGTCGCACCCGCATCCCATGCAGCTTTCGCTTCGAAGTGCGCATGAACCAGCTGATCTTCAACCTTGATTTTCAGGTCATGAATAGCCTGTTTACGCTCGGCGACCACTTTTTGCAGGGACGCTTTATCCTGGGTGTGGCAGTTCGCACAGGTCTGAGCAAAGTTATCGAACGGGTTACCAATCTTATGGTCGGTGTAGATCTTGCCTTCCGCGTTTTGCACTTTCGGCATGTGACAGTCGATACAGGTCACGTTGTTCTTGCCGTGAATGCCCGCGCTCCAGGTTTCATATTCCGGGTGCTGCGCTTTCAGCATCGGCGTTTTCGACAGGGAGTTGGTCCAGTCAGAGAAGGCGATGGTGTCGTAGTATTTCTCCATGTTCTCGACTTTCATGCCCTCGTCCCACGGGAACTTAACGGCTTTGTTTTTACCGTCGAAGTAGTATTCCACGTGGCACTGACCGCAGACCATGGATTGCTGATCAAAGCGACCGGCTTTCTCAAACGGTTTGCCGATTGCTTCCATCGCGCGTTCTGCATAAGGACGCGACAGCGTCAGCTCTGGCTTGCCTTTGGCGAAGTCTGGTGACGCAGTGTTATGGCAATCTGCACAGCCGAGATTGTTAACAATTTCCGGACCGCCGCGCGCCCATTTACCGTGGAAGTAGCCATCTTCACCATCTTTCTGGATCAGACGCGCTACGTCCGGGCTTTTACAGCTCCAGCAGGCCATCGGCAGCGGGCCGTCTTCAGCCGTTTTTGGTGCGCCGGTACGTAAGGTTTCACGTACATCGGTCACGGCATAGGCGTGTCCACGCGGTTTGTTGTAATCGCGCGAGAATGGATATCCCGCCCACAGGATCACCAGACGCGGATCTTCTGCCAGCGCATCTTCACGGGCTGATTGCTCAGACGTGGCTTTCCAGGAGAGATATTGATCGGGATGCTGAGGAGCGAAGGTTTCATTCTTCGCTTCAACGGTGACGGTTTTTGCGGGTACAGGAGTTTGTTCAGCGTGAACAGCAGAAATAAATAATAAAGGTAATAACAGGCTGAAGAAACGGCGTACGCGTGATTTTATCCTTGCCATAGGGGTCTCATCCAGATGACGCCATTATCTGCAATGGCGGTTCTTTTATTGTTTTCCATAACAGCAACCACACGAATACTGTCATGACATTGCTCCACCCTATTTGTAACAAGAAACCACACTGAAAATGTTGTTTTTAATCAATTGTAAGTGTATGTAAAATACCACTTTAGAGTTATAAACCCCCTCTAACTCCTCACTCTTTTGTCTAATTCAGAGATAGATCACCTTTTCAATAATCCTTTAGATAACTACATGTTATCGCGAGATTTAATCAATTTTTGCTAGTTCCCTTCAAAATTAAGTTTGCCGCTAATTTGCACAATTCGTTTATTGCGTGATCTGCCGCGCAAATACTAAACAAAACTCTCAAAGCCCCTACATTTAACGTTTATGAGACATATTATTAACATCCTACAAGGAGAACAAAAGCCATGAGCCAAATACATAAACACGCTATTCCCGCAAACATTGCGGATCGTTGCCTGATAAATCCGGAGCAGTACGAAGAGAAATACCAGCAATCCGTTAACGAACCCGACACATTTTGGGGCGAGCAGGGAAAGATACTTGATTGGATCAAGCCGTACAGCCAGGTGAAGAACACCTCCTTCGCACCAGGCAACGTGTCGATTAAATGGTACGAAGACGGCACCCTGAACCTGGCCGCAAACTGCCTTGACCGTCATTTACAGGCAAATGGCGATCGCACCGCCATCATCTGGGAAGGCGATGACGCCACCCAAAGCAAAAACATTACTTATCGCGAACTGCATCGCGATGTTTGCCGTTTCGCCAATACGCTACTGGATTTAGGCATTAAAAAAGGCGACGTAGTGGCCATTTATATGCCGATGGTGCCGGAAGCGGCGGTTGCTATGCTGGCTTGCGCCCGTATTGGCGCGGTGCATTCGGTCATCTTCGGTGGTTTCTCACCAGAGGCCGTCGCCGGACGTATCATCGACTCCAATTCACGTCTGGTGATCACCGCCGACGAAGGCGTGCGCGCCGGCCGCGCTATCCCGCTGAAAAAGAACGTCGATGATGCGCTGAAAAACCCGAACGTGAAAACCGTAGAACATGTGGTCGTCCTCAAACGTACCGGTGGAAAAACGGAATGGCAGGAAGGCCGTGACCTGTGGTGGTCCGATCTTATCGAGAAAGCCAGCCCGGAACATCAGCCAGAAGAAATGAACGCGGAAGATCCGCTGTTTATCCTCTATACCTCCGGTTCAACCGGCAAGCCAAAAGGCGTACTGCATACCACCGGCGGATATCTGGTCTATGCCGCAACCACCTTTAAGTACGTGTTTGACTACCATCAGGGCGATATTTATTGGTGTACCGCTGACGTGGGTTGGGTAACCGGGCACAGCTACCTGCTGTATGGTCCGTTGGCCTGCGGCGCAACCACGCTGATGTTCGAAGGCGTGCCAAACTGGCCAACCCCGGCGCGTATGTCGCAGGTTGTGGACAAGCACCAGGTCAATATTCTGTATACCGCGCCGACCGCCATCCGCGCCCTGATGGCAGAAGGTGATAAAGCGATTGAAGGCACTGACCGCTCCTCGCTGCGTATCCTGGGTTCCGTTGGCGAGCCGATTAACCCGGAAGCATGGGAGTGGTACTGGAAGAAGATCGGCAACGAAAAATGCCCGGTCGTCGATACCTGGTGGCAGACCGAAACCGGTGGATTCATGATCACCCCGCTGCCGGGCGCCACCGAGCTGAAAGCGGGTTCCGCAACCCGTCCGTTCTTTGGCGTACAGCCTGCGATTGTCGATAACGAGGGTAATCCGCTGGAAGGCGCGACCGAAGGCAACCTGGTGATTACCGACTCGTGGCCGGGCCAGGCGAGAACGCTGTTTGGCGATCACGAACGCTTTGAGCAGACCTACTTTTCTACCTTCAAGAATATGTACTTCAGCGGCGACGGCGCGCGTCGTGACGAAGATGGCTATTACTGGATCACCGGTCGTGTGGACGATGTGCTGAACGTCTCTGGCCACCGTCTGGGAACGGCAGAAATCGAATCGGCGCTGGTGTCGCATCCGAAGATTGCCGAGGCCGCGGTGGTGGGTATTCCGCATAATATTAAAGGCCAGGCGATCTACGCCTACGTCACGCTGAATCACGGCGAAGAGCCGTCACCGGAGCTGTACGCCGAGGTGCGCAACTGGGTACGTAAAGAAATTGGTCCGCTGGCAACGCCAGACGTGCTGCACTGGACCGACTCACTGCCGAAAACCCGCTCCGGCAAAATCATGCGCCGTATTCTGCGTAAAATCGCGGCGGGCGATACCAGCAATCTGGGCGATACCTCGACCCTCGCCGATCCTGGCGTGGTAGAGAAACTGCTCGAAGAGAAGCAGGCCATCGCGATGCCATCATAACCATAACCGTGAAATGCCCGATGGTGCGCGGCTTATCGGGCCTACAAATCCTACCCCTACCCCTCCCCTGACCGGGAGGGAAAATATAATAACCCACCCCAAAGGATTTCGCGTTGCAGGAAGGCGGCAAGCGAGCGCATCCCCAGGAGCATAGTTCACTATGTGACTGAGGTGGGCGAGTGCGGCCAACACACTTGCAACGTGAAAGACGAAGGGGGCCTCTGGAGAACTCTGTGATGAATGACTCTATTTATCAGCGGATAGAAGACAGTGCGCGTTTCAGGGAGTTAGTTGAAAAAAGGCAACGGTTTGCCACCATTCTGTCCATCATCATGCTGGCAGTTTACATCAGCTTTATTTTACTGATTGCCTTTGCGCCTGGCTGGCTGGGTACGCCGCTACACGCGGGAACCAGCGTCACCCGGGGTATTCCGATTGGGGTCGGTGTGATCCTCATCTCCTTCATCCTGACCGGGATCTATATCTGGCGGGCAAACGGTGAATTCGACCGCCTGAACAATGCGGTTCTGCACGAGGTTAAAGCATCATGAAGAGAGTCCTGACGGCGCTTGCCGCCACGCTGCCCTTCGCCGCAAACGCGGCGGATGCTATTAGCGGTGCAGTCCAACGCCAGCCAACCAACTGGCAGGCGATTGTCATGTTCCTGATTTTCGTCATCTTTACGCTCGGTATTACTTACTGGGCGTCTAAGCGCGTACGTTCGCGTAATGACTACTACACCGCCGGCGGTAACATCACTGGTTTCCAGAACGGGCTGGCGATTGCGGGCGACTATATGTCGGCGGCATCGTTCCTCGGGATTTCCGCGCTGGTGTTTACCTCCGGTTATGACGGGCTGATCTATTCACTCGGCTTCCTGGTCGGCTGGCCAATTATCCTGTTCCTGATTGCTGAGCGTCTGCGTAACCTGGGTCGTTACACCTTTGCAGATGTTGCTTCTTATCGTCTAAAGCAAGGACCAATCCGTATTCTGTCGGCCTGTGGTTCTCTGGTGGTGGTCGCGCTGTATCTGATCGCCCAGATGGTCGGCGCAGGTAAGCTGATTGAGCTGCTGTTTGGTCTGAACTATCACATCGCCGTCGTACTGGTTGGCGTGCTGATGATGATGTACGTCCTGTTTGGCGGCATGCTGGCGACCACCTGGGTACAGATCATCAAAGCCGTTCTGCTGCTGTTCGGCGCCAGCTTTATGGCCTTTATGGTGATGAAGCACGTCGGCTTTAGCTTCAACAACCTGTTCACCGAAGCAATGGCGGTACACCCGAAAGGTTCAGCCATTATGAGCCCGGGCGGACTGGTAAAAGATCCGATCTCCGCCCTATCGTTAGGTCTCGGCCTGATGTTTGGTACGGCAGGCTTGCCGCACATCCTGATGCGCTTCTTCACGGTCAGCGATGCCCGCGAAGCGCGTAAGAGCGTGTTCTATGCCACCGGTTTTATGGGTTATTTCTACATCCTGACCTTTATCATCGGCTTTGGCGCGATCATGCTGGTGGGCGCTAATCCGGCGTATAAAGACGCTGCTGGCGCGCTGATCGGCGGTAACAACATGGCGGCGGTTCACCTGGCGAATGCAGTGGGCGGCAACCTGTTCCTGGGCTTCATCTCAGCTGTGGCGTTTGCCACCATCCTGGCGGTGGTTGCAGGCCTGACGCTGGCGGGCGCATCGGCCGTTTCTCACGACCTGTATGCCAACGTGTTCCGTAAAGGCGCAACCGAACGTGAAGAGCTGAAGGTGTCGAAAATCACCGTACTGGTGCTGGGTGTGATTGCCATCCTGCTCGGCGTGCTGTTTGAGAACCAGAATATCGCCTTCATGGTAGGTCTGGCGTTTGCTATCGCAGCTAGCTGCAACTTCCCGATCATTCTGCTCTCCATGTACTGGTCAAGACTGACCACGCGTGGCGCGATGTTGGGCGGCTGGTTAGGTCTGCTGACGGCGGTGGTGCTGATGGTGCTTGGCCCGACGATTTGGGTCCAGATCCTTGGTCACGAAAAAGCCATTTTCCCGTATGAATATCCGGCGCTGTTCTCCATCAGCGTAGCGTTCCTCGGGATCTGG
This sequence comes from Citrobacter sp. XY323, assembly GCF_025106035.1. Taxonomy (NCBI): domain Bacteria; kingdom Pseudomonadati; phylum Pseudomonadota; class Gammaproteobacteria; order Enterobacterales; family Enterobacteriaceae; genus Citrobacter; species Citrobacter sp. XY323. Next base: position 68,131 of record NZ_JANYUK010000016.1, on the reverse strand, counting down.
TTCTTCTCTGCTACCGATAACTCAGAAGAAGGTAATCGCGAACGCGAGCAGTTCCGTGCTCAGTTCATCCGTTCCCAGACCGGGTACGGCGTAGAACAAGGTCGCGCGCACTAACCACTCCTCCTCTTCCCCGGTCATTTTGGCCGGGGAAGACGTTCAGCGAATCATCCTGGATTCTCATCCGTTATCAAGCGACGAGCAGGCACAGCGATAAGCAACAGGAAAATAATCGCACACACAAGATTTAGCCACTGCCAGCCCTTCCAAAAAGCCAGCAACCCGGCACCCCAGAAATAAATCATTAAGCATTTATTAACATCCTTTTCTATTTTTATTTCATTCCTTTTGTAATACGTCCCTACCCTGCGGTAAAACTCCCCGTCAGTCGCAGTTTGCCATCAACCAGCTTGAACATATATGACGTCGCACCATCACAATACTCTGAAAGGCCGGGAAGTTGCGTATTAGGACCGGTCCCCTGTGAAATAAAAAGAATACCGTCCGTAAGTTCCCCTTGGGCGATGGTATCGCATGTTCCTTTAACGGTATGACGTTTACCGCGTTCTTCATAATAAAACATGCCATCTTCATCCGCAGGAAAATAGCGACGCTGCTGCTCATGTTCCGAAAGCGCGTTAATTCTGTACTCGTTTATCATCAGGGATTCAGCATCAACACCGATGCTGGCAAGCATCTGCAGATGCGCCATAATCTGCTGCGAATTTTGGTCAAACACAGTCTCGGTAAGTACATCTTCCTGACGGTTTTCATCATAATCAATAAAGTCAAATAGCGTCCCCTGCAAAGGAAAGACAAAATATGTTTTCAACGCGACAACGTTTTTCTCCCGCAACGCCTGTTGGAACTGTTGAAACTGCAGCAGCGCGCTTTTCTTTTGTTCCGCCGTGGTGATGGGAGTAACGTTTTTGGCGCTATAAAGAATAAGCAGCACAGAAGTAAAGTGATGACCCGTTTGGGCATACATCGTTTTCCCGGTCAGGATGACATCTTTTCCCAGAGAAGGAGCAAGATCGGCGTAATTAAGCTTATTTTTGCCCATCAAGATAATCTGCACTAGCGGAACATTTTCACGCTCACCGTTAACATCGCACTCAAACGGTTGATCCAATTTAAGATAATCATAAGTTACCGCTTCATCGCCATCTTTGATGCTTTCGTAATTTGGCGAACCGGGTAATGTCTGTTGTATTAATGTTCCCTGAAGTGTCACCTGTTGGTCTTCATCAGGACACCAGGCCAAAACGGCATGACTAAACAAAAGAGCAGATAACCACAAATATTTCACGCTGCGCATCCTTACAATGGCGAGTAACATTTATCATTATTCTAAGGCGTAAACATAAATTTAAACATAGCCTCTAAGAAAATCAGAATCTCATCCTCTCTTCCGGTCATTTTGGCTGGGGATCACATTTTTCCTTCTGCGTTGTATCCATCTTCTGCATTAGCGTTATTGTATAAAAATAAAATTGAAATATTGTTTTTATTACATCAACACGTTAATTCATTTTTTAGAAATGAGGATGTTATGAAGAAATATGCCCTGGTAGGAACTGGCGGGCGCGCGGGACTTTACATCAGCGCGATTGGCGGGCAGTGGAAAGAAAATGCACGTCTGGTCGCCTTTTGCGACACCAATCAAACCCGTATGAATTACGCCAACCAGCTTTTGGCGAACGAAGGTGCGCCCCCGGTCTCTACATGGAAGGCGCAGCAGTTTGAAGAGATGATCCGCGAAACACGTCCGGATATCATCATTGTGACCACCATGGACCGGACTCACGACGACTATATCGTGCGTGCGCTACGCGCAGGCTGCGATGTGATCACCGAAAAACCGATGACCATCGATGAGCAACGCGCCCTGCGGATTCTGGACGCCATTGAAGAGACCGGCCGTCAGTTACGCGTCGCTTTTAACTATCGCTATGCACCGCACCACAGCAAGGTTCGCGAACTGCTGATGAACGGTACGATTGGCGAGGTTTATTCAGTTCACTTTGAATGGTTGCTCAATACCGAACACGGTGCCGATTATTTCCGTCGCTGGCATCGCGAAAAACGTAATAGCGGCGGCTTATTAGTGCATAAATCCACTCACCATTTTGATCTAATGAACTTCTGGCTGGGCAGTTATCCCGAGCGGGTGTATGCCGAAGGCAGCCTGCGTTTCTATGGAAAAGAGAACGCCGAACGCCGGGGCGTGACGCAATTTTACCCGCGCGCTCACGGCTATGCGCAGGCCAAAGACGATCCGTTTGCGCTGCATATGGCCGAAAACCCTCAGCTTAAAGCGCTCTATCTGGATGCAGAACATGAAGATAACTATTTCCGCGACCAGAGCGTATTCAGCGACGGCATCACCATTGAAGACACCATGTCGGTGCTGGTGAAGTATCAGAATCAGGTGCAGCTTACCTACTCACTGAACACCTGGCTGCCGTGGGAAGGCTTGAACGTGGTCTTTAACGGCAGCGAAGGCCGCCTGGAGATGAAAATCGTTGAGAAATCCTACGTCAACGCCGGAGGCGAGCGGGATAACGAAGGCTGCCTTGAAGCCTGTGACATCACTGTTTTCCCGATGTTTGCCGCGCCGTGGCAAGCTGATTTTACCCTCGGCGAAGGCGGTCACGGCGGTGGAGATAATGCGATGCTGGCCGATCTGTTTGGCGAACCGCGGCACGATCCGTTGCAGCGTGCCGCCGACCATCGCGCCGGCGCCATGTCGATTTTGACCGGTATCGCCGGGAATATTTCAATGCAGCAACAGCGGCCGGTGAATTTTAAAGAGTTCGCGCTGATTTCACGCTTGAAATAGCACACAGCCGCTGGTCAGAACATCACCATCGCGACCAGCGGCGCTACCAGCACCATCACCACGCCGGAAAGCATCATCACCAGGCTGGCGACCACGCCCTCCTGCTGGCCGAGCTCATAAGAGCGCGCCGTGCCCGCACCATGCGAGGCTGCGCCAAATCCTGCACCTTTCGCCATCCCTTCCCGAATAGAAAGCCGTAAAAACAGTACATCGCCAACCGCCATACCGAATACACCGGTCACTACCACGAACAATGCCACCAGGTCTGGTTGCCCACCCAACGGCTCTGCTGCCGCCAGCGCAAATGGCGTGGTGACGGAGCGCACCGCCAGACTACGCTGGATTTCATCAGGCAACATAAACAGACGCGCCAGCCACACGGAACTGGTAACGGCCACCAGCGTTGCCGTCACCACGCCCGCCGTCAGTGACATCCAGTGCCGCTTAATCACGGCAAGGTTGTCATAAACCGGAACGGCAAAAGCGATGGTCGCAGGGCCTAACAGCCACAGCAGCCAGTGCGATTCACCAATATAGTTTTGCCAGGAGATATGCCCAAAGACCAGCATCAGGACCAGCAGCGCCGGAGTGAGCACTAACGGCATCAGCGGTAATTTACGAAAACGGCGATACAGGCGCTTGTTGGCAAAATAGATGCCCAGCGTAATCACCAGACACAGCACGCTTAGCTGGAAATTACTCACGGTTTAGCCTGCTCATTTCATAGCGATACACTTTATCCACGACCCACGCCGTTGCGCCAAGCACCATCAACGTACTTAGCGCAATGACGGCAAATATGCGCCAACCATCGACCAACAACAGCTGCGTATAGTTGACGACAGCCACCACCGCCGGAACAAAAAACAGCAACATTTCAGCCAGTAACCAGCGAGCGCCTGCACGAATCCAGTTCAGCGGGATAACCCGGCAGACAATCAGCGCCAACATCAGCACCATCCCAACCAAGTTGGCAGGAAGCGGCAGATGCAGCCAGGAGACAAGATATTGAGCAAATACAAATAGACCTGCGTACAACAGAACCTGAACGGGGATCTGGAGTCGATGAATAACGGCAGGTGTCACGCGGCTTATCGCCACAGCCATGAGGGTATGTCCTTAAAAAGTAGAGAGCGCCAGTATAGAGAGCCCCCGTCCAGGACTGAAATGAATTAAACTCATTGCAGGCATAGTCTTAAGGAATAATCATGGATATCAGAACGCTGCGCTATTTTGTTGAGGTGGTTCGTCAGCAGAGCTTTACCCGCGCAGCGGAGAAGCTTTTTGTCACCCAGCCCACCATCAGCAAGATGTTGAAGAACCTTGAAGACGAGCTTAACTGCACGCTGTTAATCCGCGACGGTCGGCGACTGCTGTTAACCGACACCGGACAGGTTGTTTTCGAACGCGGCCTGGCGATCCTCGCCGAGTTTCGCCAGCTCGAAGCAGAACTCAGCGACATTAATCACCTCAACAAGGGAGTGCTGCGCCTCGGCATCCCCCCCATGGTCGGTATGTTGATGGCCGGGCCTATCAGCCTGTTTCGCCAGCGCTATCCCGGCGTGGAGCTGAAGGTATCTGAATTTGGAGGCTTAACCGTCCAGCAGGCGGTGATGAATGGCGAGCTGGATGTCGCGATGACCGCGCTGCCGGTTGAAGAAGAGAGCGGCCTGGCGACCTTACCGCTTTTTAGCCATCCGCTCTGTGTGCTGGTCCCCCGCTCCGGTCAATGGACAACGTGTGAATCAATTTCCCCCGAGGCGTTAGCGGAGCATCCCCTGCTTATCTATAACGAAGATTTCGCGTTGAGCCGTCAGTTGCTTGAGCTGTTTAACCAGCACAATGTCAAACCCCGCATCGCGGTACGCAGTGGGCAGTGGGATTTTCTGGCGGCGATGGTGCAAGCCGGAGTCGGGATCGCCATTTTACCGGAGCCGATTTGCCAGCGCTTGGATAAGCAGACGCTGCGCTGGATCCCTTTGGAGAGTGATTTACGCTGGCAGTTGGGCATGATTTGGCGCGAAGGTGTGTATCTGTCGCACAGCGCCCAGGCGTGGCTCAAATGCTGTGAAGGGTTCTGGCTAACGCAAGAGTCGTAACATGCCGGATGCGGCTTAACGCTTATCAGACCTACAATTGGATTCCGTAGGCCTGATAAGCGTAGCGCCATCAGGCACAACCGTTTATTCGTTCTCGATCAACAGCGCTTCCAGCAAATCCAGATCGTGCAGCAGTTTTTGCAGCGTCTCATTGCTGATTTCCCGCGTGGCGCGCAGGTGATAAAGTTCCGCACGCTCGGAACGCAGGGCCGCCAGACGGAAACGCCGCTCGAGGTTTTCTTCCTGCATCGAGCTTTCCACGTCGTTTCGTCCGTCGGCGCGTCGACGCAGGTTACCGATGACGCGTGAACTCACCTCGGTGAGCAACTGATTGTCGATGTTCTCTTCGGTGTCTGCGGCCAGACGCTCCTCCATTTTCTGGATGGCGACAATCGCCACTTCCGCCGTGGCAGCGCGGGCAATTCGTTCCTCTTTCTGCTGCTGCGAGTGGTCTGCCACTTCCAGGTGTTGCAGCAGAAGCGGCAGCATCACCACGCCAACAAACAGCGAGAACAGAATCACGCCCGCGGCAAGGAAGATCAGCTCATATCGCGCCGGGAAGCCGCTACCATCCGGTAACAGCAACGGAATAGAGAGCACACCGGCGAGAGTAATGGCCCCACGCACGCCCGCAAAGGAGGCGATCATGATTTCACGCGTCGTCCAGGAACCAAACTCCATCGGCTTTTTCTTCAGGAAGCGCAGGCTAAACTTCTTCATCGTCCACAGCCAGCCAAAACGTACCAGCATCAGCGCCACGTAAATCAGCACGATATCGGTAAACAGCATCCAGATTTCAACATTCGGATCGGCTTCTGCCGCCGCCAAAGAAGACTCCAGAATCCCCGGCAACTGCAGTCCTAACAGCAAGAAAACCATGCCGTTAAACACAAACTCCAGCATCGCCCAGGTGCTGTTAGCACGTAAACGCATAGCCAGCGGCGCCCGGCGCATTACCCCGGAACGGGTAATCGTCATCCCGGCTGCGACCGCCGCGAGGATGCCGGAAACACCGATGTGTTCCGCAATCAGGTAAGACGCAAACGGCAGCAGGAACAGCAGAACGATTTGCGTTGCCGGTTCATCACCACCCCAGCGGCTGAGAAAACGCAGGGAGCGCCCGTACAGCCAACTGACGACAAAACCGGCCAGGATACCGCCAATCGCTACCTTGAAGAATTCAAGCGTTGCGCCACCAACCGTAAACACCATCGTGCCCATCGCCACGGCGACGGCAAATTTCAGTGATACCAGACCGGAGGCGTCGTTCATCAACGCTTCGCCCTGCAGGATACCCATGATTTTCTTCGGTATGCGTCCCTCCCCCACTATGCCGGAAAGGGCAACGGCATCGGTTGGCGACAGGACAGCGGCCAGCGCAAAGGCCGGGATGAGAGGGATCCCCGGCACCAGCCAGTAAATCATAAAGCCAATCCCGACCACCGTGACCAGAACCAGCGCCAGCGCAAGGCCGAAGATCTCTCGCCCGTGCTCCAGAAACTCACGGGTTGGCGTCTTCCAGCCATCGGCGAAAAGCAGCGGCGGGATGAACAGAACCAGAAAAAGCTCAGGATCGAATTCCACATGCAAACCAAACGTCGGCCACGCCAGCAAGGCGCCGATGGCGATCTGCATAAGGGGTAAAGGGAGTTGGAATGGCAATACGCGAGTAAAAACCCCCGACAGCGAGACCACAAGGGTCATGATGAGTATGGTGAAAAAGATTTCCATGCGTTCCCTGTTTGCGATGTTTCTTATGATCAGTGATGAGAGGCGTCGTGCCTCAATTCTATCTACTTGAGAGTAACGCAAAAGACAACGAGAGTGTTGTGAAAATAAAAACGGGCGGCCAAAGCCACCCGTTTTCAGAATCTTCATCAAATGAGGATTAGATAGCCCAACCACCAGCGTAGAAGGCCACCAGCGCGATGGCGATGACCACTGTGCCGATGTTCAGTTTGCGCCATTCGCCAGAGACGATACGGCCAATCACCAGAGTAGCAAAGCCAATCATAATGCCGGTCACGATGTTACAGGTCAGCACGATAAATACGGCCGTTACCAGCCCCGCCATAGCGTCGACAAAGTCAGCAAAGTCGATTTTCGCTACGTTGCTCAACATCAGCAGGCCCACATACATCAGCGCAGGTGCCGTTGCATATACTGGTACAAGATAAGAGAGCGGAGAGAGGAACAGGATCAGCAGGAACAGTACGCCAACGGTGATCGCCGTCAGGCCAGTTTTTCCGCCTGCCGCCGTACCCGCTGCGGATTCAATATAAACCGCCGCCGGTGCAGCGCCCACCAGGCCAGAGAACACGCTGCTCAGGGAGTCGGTGGTCAGCGCTTTGCCGCCGTCAATAATCTGTCCGTCTTTATCCAGCAGATTCGCCTGTCCGGCTACCGCACGGATGGTTCCGGTCGCATCGAAGACAGCGGTCATGACCAGCGCCAGCACGCTCGGCAGTACGATCGGGTTTAGTGCGCCCATAATATCCAGGCTACCGATCAGCGAGTTACCGTTTTCGTCGCTCAGAGACGGCATGGCAAAAATACCGGAGAAATGTACGGCCGGGTCGAAAATCAGACCCACTACGGAAATACCGATAATAGTCAGCAGGATGCCGCCCGGTACTTTCAGTTTTTCGAGGCCAATAATCACCGCCAGACCTACCAGCGACATAATCACCGGAAAGGTATCGAAATCGCCCAGCGCAACCGGCAGGCCGTCCAGCGGGTTTTTAATAACCAGACCCACGCCGTTTGCCGCAATCAGCAGCAGGAACAGGCCGATACCAATCCCCGTACCGTGCGCAACACCCTGCGGTAGATTGCGCAGGATCCAGCTACGAATACCGGTCGCGGAAATGATGGTAAACAGGACACCCATCAGGAACACCGCACCCAGCGCAACAGGCACACTGATATGTTGTCCCAGTACCAGGCTGAATGCGGTAAACGCCGTCAAAGAAATGGCGCAACCAATCGCCAGCGGCAGGTTTGCCCACAGGCCCATCACAATAGAACCGACGCCCGCGACCAGACAGGTTGCCACAAATACAGCGGCAGGCGGGAATCCGGCTTTACCCAGCATCCCCGGAACCACGATAACGGAGTAGACCATGGCCAGGAACGTCGTTAATCCGGCAACGACTTCCTGACGAACGGTACTGCCGCGGAGCGAAATTTTAAACCAGGCGTCGAGTGAACCGCCGGTACGCGCTGAAGGCGTAGACATAGAAAACATCCCCTGAGAGTTTATTTTTTCGTCATTATGCGTGCTGGACAATCCACTGCCTGCTAAACGTTTTCTCCATGTGCCAGGTTTGCGTCAATAGGGGTGTCGCAAAAAAGCAAACGTTTAGCTCCGCGCATAAAAAACGGGTGGTAAAAAAAAGCAAACGATTATCCAGCGATAATACGCTGGTTTTCAACTGAACTTTGCCGCTTTTTACTCATTTCTTCTTATAACGCGCAATAAATAATCAGTCGATGCGCAAACGTTATCGTCAATGCGCAGTCTCGCAACAAATTTTGCGGAGTTATTACAACATCGGTGTGCCTTTTTCACGCAAACTTGCGCAAGAAAACCGGTGAAGATGCGGAAAATTTTTTGGCTAAAAAATCACCATTTCACTGGTAAATGGAGAGAGGTGGCTTACAATTACATTATCAACACAGACCGGAACCTCACCTAATGTGCTCGACTGAGGGGTGTTGATGTCGGGGGAAACCCTCCCGTGAACCAGCGGGATAGAGTGAAAGACAAAGACCGGAACCAAACTAAAGCGCCCTCTGTGGCGCTTTAGTTTTATATCCGTCAATCCATCAGATATTTCACATCAATCATCTTCCAGCAGACGCGCCCCGGTCCCCTTCTCGCCAAGCTGATCGCCTGGGTTACGCAACGGGCAATCGCTGCGCGACAAACAACCGCAACCAATACACCCATCCAGTTCATCGCGTAGCGCCACTAAAGTATGAATGCGTCGATCCAGCTCTTCACGCCATTGCGAAGAGAGCTGCTTCCACTCTTTAGCACTGAGCGAATGTCCTTCAGGTAATACGCCGAGCGCGTCACCGATCGTTGCCAACGGGATCCCGATGCGTTGAGCAATCTTGATAATCGCCACATAACGCAACACATCACGTCTGTATCGGCGCTGATTGCCGCTGTTGCGCATACTGCTGATTAACCCTTTGCTTTCATAGAAATGCAGGGTTGATACCGCTACGCCGCTACGCTTTGCGACTTCACCTGGCGTGAGCAGCGCTTTTATTCGGGGTAATTTCTTTTCCATAAATCGCTTTACCTCAAGTTAACTTGAGGAATTATACTCGCCCACAGACAAAACGACGAATCGAATACTGAAAAAGAGGCAGCCCTATGTCCCATCAGCAGATTATTCAGACCCTTATTGAATGGATTGACGACCATATCGATCAGCCGCTGAACATTGAGGCGGTGGCGAAAAAATCAGGTTACTCGAAGTGGTATTTACAGAGAATGTTCCGCACGGTGATGCGCCAGACGTTGGGTGACTATATCCGCCAGCGTCGACTCCTGCTGGCTGCTGTTGAACTGCGGACGACCGAGCGACCCATTTTCGATATCGCAATGGATCTTGGTTACGTATCACAACAAACCTTCTCACGCGTGTTTCGCCGCGAGTTTGATCGTACCCCCAGCGATTACCGCCACCGCCTGTAAGATTATTGCCCGCTCTGCGTCAGTATGGCGGGCGACCGTTGTATCCAGTGCATGAACTCCTGTGGCGGCAGCGCCTTCGCAAAATACCAGCCCTGACAATACTGTACGCCACGTTCGCGCAGCCACTCGATTTGCTCAACCGTCTCTACCCCTTCCGCAATCATCTTCAGGTGTAAGCTTTGCGCCATTTCGATGATATGTTCGGCAATCAGGTGACTGGTGCTGTTGGTGGACAACGTACTAATAAATGATTTGTCGATCTTCAGGATATCGATATTCAACGCGGATAAATTGTGTAGATTGGAATATCCCGTCCCAAAATCATCAAACGCCACTTCATAACCCGCCTGACGAAACGCCTGGATTACCGCGGTCATTTTATCTACATCAATAAACCCGCGCTCGGTCACCTCGACTTTAATTTGCTGAGCCGCCACAGAGTACTCACGGTTTTTGTCGGTAATCAGGGCAATAAGTCGGGATGAATGAAAGTCAGAAGCAGAGAGGTTTATCGAGATATAAAGCTGAGGATGCGCCGAAAGAAAATATCCTAAATCGTTGAACACCTCTTCAATCACGTAATCCGTGATCCGCTCAATCATTCCCTCTTTTTCAGCCAGCGGAATAAACTCGGTTGGGCTCATTACTTCACCATCACAGCCCGGCCAGCGCAGCAGAGCCTCAGCCCCTACGCACTGACCGTTTTCGATATCAATGATCGGCTGGTAGTGCAGACACAGTTGACGTTTTTTGATTGCTCGTTTTAACAAGCGGCGGGGAGATAAGTATTCCTGACGCGTGCGCCACCACATTAACAGCATCAGGATGCTGCAGATAATCCCGAAAGGAATCGTTAACGCAGCCTCATGATAGAAAATCGAATGTATGCGTTTATCCGAGGTCGACACAATAATCGCAATCGGGCGTTTTTCTGAATGCACTTTGGTGTAGAAGCGATCGTCCAACTGGAAGGTTGAGGCTTCACCGCGCACCAACGGCAATAACTGCGCAATAGGCGCCCCTTCGCTGGCAGAGAAAAAAGTACCCGTTACCGTGTCATACACGCCCCAGGACAGGTCCGGGTCATCTGACATAACTTCGCTGTAAGATAATGGGTTGATGACGGCAACGTAGTTTCCACGTTGCATATACGTCATTCTGTAGCCAGCGAAAAAGGGGGTATCGCGATAGTAATAGATGGAGATGTCCGGCGTACGTTTATAGTCGGCGGTCGGCATAATATAGGCGACTGGCGGCGCCATCGACGTAGAGCACAAAAAATGATCGCCCTGCGCATAAATTAGCTCGCTGATATATAAACGACCACGAATAATATCTAGCATATTTTTCTGATGTGCCGGGGTACACATCTTACCTTGATACAACAGGGCCATATCTCGCGCTAAATCGGCTTGTTGGATCACCAATTCAGTTTTATTTAACACCAGTTGCGCAAAAGAGCGAAGTTGATTACGGGTTTCGGACATTGCCCGGATTTGAGCAAACCATAACGCCAGCACCACGGGGAGCAATACCACCATGAATGTTCCGAGGAACTTCAGTATCTTGCGTCGCGCACTGTGATTCATGTCAGCCCTGTTTCCCTGTTTCGTATATGCCAGAACCCATTAAGGCAAGATGCTATAAACACCGACTGATTAAGTTGCATGAATCTATCAGTATTAGCAACAGACTTCTCTATGTAAAAGTCTGATAATAGTTGATGATGATATTATTTTTCCGTAAGGCAAACTTAAAGTTATGCTTATTTCATAACGTTATTATCCCCAAGGAGTAATTTTTTATAAGCACTATCCTGGCTTTATTTAAGAAATTCATTAGATTTTTTTAACGATTAATTTAGGATAAATAAAACAGGTAACGCAAATGCATCTTTAGAGTTGATTATTTAGTATCATTGCTTCCTTGAATATAACCACATATTTAACATGGTTATCATCCTGCAAAAAATACGTCCAACACTGGTGAACAAACGAGCATATGTGATATAGTTCACAAAAATCATGTAACAGAAACGATGTTTCATTCATGTTATTGCCCGTCGATAGCCAGAGTACTACACCCTCGGTGAACACCCCCGCGCTGTCCTGGGCATCCAGACTTTCTGAGGACGTTTTTCATGGCAACGATAACAACTGGCGTGGTTCTTCTGCGGTGGCAATTACTCAGTGCAGTGCTGATGTTTTTAGCCAGTACGCTTAATATCCGTTTTCGTAAATCAGATTATATTGGCCTGGCCGTCATTAGCAGCGGTTTAGGGCTGGTTTTTGCCTGCTGGTTTGCGACCGGATTACTCGGCATAACCCTGGTGGATATGTCCGCAATCTGGAAGAACATTGAAACCGTAATGGTTGAAGTGATGAGCCATACACCGCCAGACTGGCCGATGGTGTTGAACTGATAACAGAATTGCATATGGCTACCCCAGTCCTGAGGTAGCCATAATTTTCAGCGAAAAGCAGAAGGATTAGAACGGAATATCGTCGTCGAAATCCATCGGCGGCTCATTAGACGGCGCTGCCGGAGCCGACTGTTGCTGCGGGCGAGACTGCGCGCCGCCGCTGAACTGATTGCCACCTTGCGGCTGCTGAGGCTGACCCCAACCACCCTGCTGCTGGCCGCCACCTGCCGGAGCACCACCACCCTGACGACCGCCCAGCATTTGCATGGTGCCGCCAACGTTAACCACAACTTCAGTGGTGTACTTTTCTACGCCGGATTGATCGGTCCATTTGCGGGTACGCAGCTGACCTTCGATATAGACCTGGGAACCTTTACGCAGATATTCGCTGGCAACTTCCGCCAGTTTGCCGAACAGCACCACACGGTGCCATTCAGTCTGCTCTTTCATTTCGCCGGTCGCTTTATCACGCCAGGATTCGGAAGTAGCCAGCGTAATGTTGGCAACTGCGCCACCATTCGGCATATAGCGTACTTCCGGGTCCTGGCCCAGATTACCGACGAGAATCACCTTGTTTACGCCTCTGCTGGCCATGATCGTGTCTCCTGAAAAACGTTACTGAATAAGTGTAAGCGCGGGATTGTAGCATTTCCAATAGCGCTTTTACTACGTTGCGAGATCGATTCCAGTAAACAACCCCAGACAGACATTGTTGCACAGGCATCTGCGTTTTGCATTCCAATACTGTATATCCATTCAGGTCAGGTTGTGTCATAATTAACCGTTTGTGATCGCCGGTAGCACCATGCAGCCAGGCAAAAAAGCGTTTAATCCGGGAAAGATGAATGGATAAGATCGAAGTTCGGGGCGCCCGCACCCATAATCTCAAAAACATCAACCTCGTCATCCCGCGCGACAAGCTGATTGTCGTCACCGGGCTTTCGGGCTCAGGCAAATCTTCGCTCGCTTTCGACACCTTGTATGCCGAAGGGCAGCGTCGTTACGTTGAATCCCTTTCCGCGTACGCGCGTCAGTTTCTGTCGCTGATGGAAAAGCCGGATGTCGACCACATTGAGGGGCTGTCTCCCGCCATCTCAATTGAACAAAAATCGACATCCCACAACCCGCGATCCACGGTAGGTACGATTACCGAAATTCACGACTATCTGCGCCTGTTGTTTGCCCGCGTTGGCGAACCGCGCTGCCCGGATCACGACGTTCCCCTGGCGGCCCAGACCGTTAGCCAGATGGTGGACAACGTTCTGTCGCAGCCGGAAGGCAAACGTCTGATGCTGCTGGCGCCGGTGATTAAAGAGCGTAAAGGCGAGCATACTAAAACGCTGGAAAACCTGGCAGGCCAGGGCTATATCCGCGCCCGTATCGACGGTGAAGTGTGCGACCTTTCCGATCCGCCCAAGCTTGAACTGCAAAAGAAACACACTATTGAAGTGGTGATTGACCGCTTTAAAGTACGCGACGATCTCACCCAGCGACTGGCTGAATCCTTTGAAACCGCGCTGGAACTGTCCGGTGGTACGGCGGTGGTCGCCGATATGGACGATCCGAAAGCGGAAGAGTTGCTGTTCTCCGCCAACTTCGCCTGCCCGATCTGCGGCTACAGCATGCGCGAGCTGGAACCACGCCTGTTCTCGTTCAATAACCCAGCGGGCGCATGCCCGACCTGTGACGGTCTCGGCGTGCAGCAGTATTTCGATCCTGACCGGGTGATCCAAAATCCGGAACTGTCGCTGGCCGGTGGTGCTATCCGCGGCTGGGATCGCCGTAACTTCTATTACTTCCAGATGCTTAAGTCACTGGCGGAACACTATAAATTCGACGTCGAAGCCCCATGGGCCAGCCTGAACCCTGCCGTGCATAAAGTGGTGCTGTACGGTTCCGGCAAAGAGAATATCGAATTTAAATACATGAACGATCGCGGCGATACGTCCGTACGCCGCCATCCGTTCGAAGGCGTATTGCACAATATGGAGCGCCGTTATAAAGAGACGGAATCCAGCGCGGTACGTGAAGAATTAGCCAAGTTCATTAGCAACCGACCGTGCGCCAGCTGTGAGGGGACGCGTTTACGCCGGGAAGCCCGCCACGTATTTGTCGAAAATACGCCGCTGCCCGCGATTTCCGACATGAGCATCGGTCACGCCATGGATTTCTTCAACAACCTGAAGCTTGCGGGTCAGCGAGCGAAGATTGCAGAGAAAATTCTCAAAGAGATTGGCGATCGTCTGAAGTTCCTGGTCAACGTCGGCCTCAACTATCTGACGCTGTCGCGTTCAGCAGAAACGCTCTCCGGCGGCGAAGCCCAGCGTATTCGTCTGGCAAGCCAGATCGGCGCAGGTCTGGTCGGCGTAATGTACGTGCTGGATGAACCGTCTATCGGTCTGCATCAGCGCGATAACGAGCGTCTGTTGGGTACGCTTATCCACCTGCGTAATCTGGGCAATACCGTCATTGTGGTTGAGCACGATGAAGACGCGATTCGCGCCGCTGACCACGTTATCGACATCGGCCCCGGCGCGGGCGTTCACGGCGGCCAGGTGGTTGCCGAAGGTACGCTAAAAGATATCATGGCCGTGCCTGAGTCGCTGACCGGCCAGTACATGAGCGGTAAGCGCAAGATTGAAGTGCCGAAACAGCGCGTGGCGGCAGACCCGGAAAAAGTGTTGAAGCTGACCGGCGCGCGCGGTAACAACCTGAAAGATGTCACCCTGACGCTGCCGGTTGGTTTATTTACCTGCATTACCGGTGTTTCCGGTTCGGGTAAATCGACGCTAATTAACGACACGCTGTTCCCGATTGCGCAGACGGCGCTGAACGGCGCCACGCTGGCGGAACCCGCGCCATATCGTGATGTTCAGGGCCTGGAACATTTCGACAAAGTGATCGACATTGACCAAAGCCCGATTGGCCGTACGCCGCGCTCTAACCCGGCAACCTACACCGGCGTGTTTACGCCAGTGCGCGAACTGTTTGCCGGTGTGCCGGAGTCGCGTGCGCGCGGTTATACTCCGGGTCGTTTCAGCTTTAACGTCCGCGGCGGACGCTGTGAAGCTTGTCAGGGCGACGGCGTGATCAAAGTCGAAATGCACTTCCTGCCGGATATCTACGTGCCGTGCGATCAGTGTAAAGGCAAGCGCTATAACCGCGAAACTCTGGAGATTAAGTACAAAGGCAAGACTATCCACGAAGTGCTGGATATGACGATTGAAGAAGCGCGTGAGTTCTTCGATGCCGTTCCGGCGCTGGCGCGTAAGCTGCAAACGCTGATGGACGTGGGTCTGACGTACATCCGACTGGGTCAGTCCGCCACCACGCTCTCGGGCGGTGAAGCGCAGCGCGTGAAGCTGGCGCGTGAACTGTCCAAACGCGGTACCGGTCAAACGCTGTATATTCTCGATGAACCGACCACCGGTCTGCATTTTGCGGATATTCAGCAACTGCTGGACGTGCTGCATCAGCTCCGGGATCAGGGCAACACCATCGTAGTGATTGAGCACAATCTGGACGTGATAAAAACCGCTGACTGGATTGTCGATCTCGGTCCGGAAGGCGGCAGCGGCGGCGGGGAAATTCTGGTTTCAGGCACACCAGAAACAGTCGCTGAGTGTGAAGCCTCACACACGGCCCGTTTCCTCAAACCACTGTTGTAATCATGCCGATGGCGCTACGCTTATCAGGCCTACAAAATATGCATAATTGCTTGTAGGCCTGATAAGGCGCTGGCGCCTCATTGCGGAAAACAGATCAGGACTGCGCCAGTATCCGGCGTTTATCTTCCGGCAGCGTGTTTACGGCCTGCTGATAAGAGGCGTCTACCAGGTAGTAGATTTGCGAATCCGGCAGCGAGCCGTCCAGATACACCGTACTCCAGTGCGCCTTATTGAGATGCCGGCTTGGCCGTACATCGCTATGCTGCTGACGTAACAACTCTGCCAGTTCCGGGCTGGTTTTCAGTGACACCGCCGGGCGTTCTTCCACCTCTTTTACCATGGCAAAAAGCACATCTTCGACTTTGATTTGTGTGGCCTTCCAGTCACTGTGTACGCTCTGCTCGGCGCCCATTTTTGCCATGCAGTATTGCAGCAACTCCGAATTTGTCATCTTAATTCCCCTTACCAGCATATTGCCTAATGAGAACATCTTTTATTCAGTGTGCAGCAAGTCCGCAAAAGGTAAAAGCAGGTAACGCAAATTTGTTTAAAAAAACAACAACCGCAAGCAACGTCCTCAATACTCCGAGTTGACGATCACCTCTTCACCAAACGCGCCGGCCTGTGGCAACGGTTTATAAGTGGAGTTAGAAGCGCGTAAAATACGAATACCGCGAATACCCACATCTCGGGCGGCGGTAATGTCATTATCAGAGTCGCCGTAGAACATGCGGATATTTTTATCCTGCAGCCACTGCGTTTTCGTATTCTGACCCGGCTTATCACCGGCAAAAATGACCGGGTTCATATTGCCGGCCGGGATGTGAAAGTTATCGGACAGCGTTTTCGACACCGTTTCGGTCTTCGTCTGGCTACGCCCGGTTACGAAAAAGATGCTGTCGCCGCGACGCACGTGCATATCAATCAACTGACGCGCCACTTCTTTCGGAATGCTGAATTCGTCCCAGCCATTGTTCATTTTTTCCCAGAAGGCCGGATTTTTCAGGTAGTCCTCACTGTCCGGAGAATACGTTTTTTTTCCGCGCCAGAAGCCTGGGCTGGAAAAGAGGACGGTGTCATCGATATCAAACCCGACGGCCATCGGCGGGCGTCCGGTCAGGCTGTTTTCAATTTGTGCCACGGAGACCCAGTGAATGGGTGCCTGCTCAGCGAGTTTTGCAACGTTGGTGCCTGGATTAAGCTGAGAGGGAGAGGAAACTAACGCCTGGGCCGGCTGATTTAGCGTGAACAATAAACAAACGGCACTCAGTGCCAACGTAAACTTGCGCATATTTTTCCCTAAGTAGTCAGTTAGTTATCATTTTTTTATTAACAACTGGTCAAAAAACTATCTGACCTTACCCCTTAGGGGGAGGGAAAGGAAGGATTTTCTCTGGTTTTGTCCTGGAAAAAGAGCATGATCACATTGGAAAACAGACCAATAGCACGGTGAAAGAAAGTAGGCCGGATAAGGTGATTACACCTCTATCCGGCAATACAATGCCTGATGGCGCGACGCTTATCAGGCCTAAAAACCCGGTTACATGACGGCAGCAAATGCCTTCGCCACGCGTTGCACGTTACCGTGATTCAACCCGGCCACGCACATACGACCGCTGGCTATCAGGTACACACCGAACTCATCGCGCAGGCGATCGACCTGAGCAGCGCTGAGCCCGGTATAGCTGAACATCCCGCGCTGTTGCAGCAGGTAATCAAAGTTACGACCAGGGATCTCCGCATTCAATACGTTAACCAGCGCCTGGCGCATCGCCAGAATACGGGTACGCATCTCTTCGACTTCCGCCAGCCAGTTGGCTTTCAGCGCGTCATCACCCAACACCGCGGCCACGACCTGCGCACCAAAGTTTGGCGGGCTGGAATAGTTACGACGCACCGTCGCTTTTAGCTGCCCCAGAACGCGGCTGGCGGCATCAGCGTCTTCACAGACTACTGAAAGTCCGCCGACACGCTCGCCGTACAAAGAGAAAATCTTCGAGAATGAGTTGCTGACCAGTGCAGGCAATCCGGCGCTGGCAATGGCGCGGATCGCGTAGGCATCGTCTTCCATTCCACCGCCGAAACCCTGGTAAGCAATATCCAGGAACGGGATCAGATCGCGAGCTTTCAGGATCTCAATGACACCATCCCATTGCGCGGGGGTTAAATCCGCACCCGTCGGGTTATGGCAGCACGGATGCAGCAGTACGATGCTGCGCGCCGGTAAGGTGTTCAGCGTGGCCAGCAGGTCGTTGACACGCACGCCATTGGTGGTGTCGTCATACCAGGGGTAAGTACTTACTTCGAATCCAGCACCTTCAAAAATCGCGATGTGGTTTTCCCAGGTCGGATCGCTGACCCACACGGCAGAATCAGGGAAATAGCGTTTCAGGAAGTCTGCGCCAACCTTTAGCGCACCGGAGCCGCCCAGCGTCTGAATCGTTGCGACGCGCTGCTGCTGGAGAACCGGATGCTCTGCGCCAAACAGCAGCGGCGCAATAGTATGGCGATAAGTGTTCAGGCCTTCCATCGGCAGATACAGCGAAGCGCCATGCGGTTTGGCATTCAGTCGGGCTTCCGCTTCTGCCACCGCTTTAAGCTGAGGAATAATGCCGTCTTCGTTGTAGTACAGACCGATGCTGAGGTTCACTTTGTCGCTACGTGAATCTTCTTTGAAACGCTCCATGAGCGATAAAATCGGGTCGCCGGCGTAGGCGTCAACTTTTTGAAACACGTGTGGTTCTCCAGGTTTACAGGCAGGGGTTAAGAACACAATAAACCGGAAGCGGGAGAAGATCGAGAGGATGTTGAGAGGAATATTGCCGGATGGCGGCGTAACCGCCTTATCCGGCACATCATGAACTTAATCGATATACTTCATTGCCACCCTTGAGGTCAGGCGCGTGATAAGTTCGTAAGCACTTACTTTCGTCATTTCAGCAATGCGTTCAACGGGCAGGCCTTCACCCCACAGGATAACCGAATCGCCGGCTTTATCCTGCGCCTCGGGACCTAAATCGACGCAAATCATATCCATCGCGACGCGACCGACGATCGGCACTTCACGGCCATTGACCAGTACCGGTGTCCCAGACGGCGCTGCGCGCGGATAACCATCGCCATAGCCCATCGCCACCACGCCCAGACGCGTGTCGCGCTCGCTCAGCCAGGTTCCACCATAGCCAACCGGCTCGCCCGCTTTGTGTTCACGCACCGCAATCAGGCTGGAAGTGAGCGACATCACCGGCTGGCAGCCAAAATCGGCACCGATAGAGTGGTTTTCCAACGGCGATACGCCATACAGAATCAGCCCCGGACGCGCCCAGTCGAAGTGAGACTGCGGCCACAGCAGAATACCTCCCGACGCGGCGATCGAACGCTGACCCGGTTTACCTGCGCAAAAGCTATTGAAGATATCGAGCTGCTTTTCGGTCGCGCCGCACTCAGGCTCGTCCGCACGCGCAAAGTGGCTGACGATATTGACCGGCTGGCGGACGTTTTCACATTGCGTCAAGCGCTGATAAAACGCCTCGGCCTGCTCCGGACGCACGCCCAGACGGTGCATTCCCGTGTCGAGCTTCATCCAGACGGTGACCGGTTCAGCCAGTACCGCGGCTTCCAGAGCTTCAAGCTGCTCCTGGTTGTGGACGGCAGTATGCAGACGCTGCGCGGAGATAGTCGGCAGATCGGAAGCATCAAAAAATCCTTCCAGCAGCAGGATGGGCTGCGTGATCCCTCCCGCTCGCAACCGCAGGGCTTCTTCAAGACGAGCGACACCAAAAGCGTCCGCATCGGGGAGCGTTCGCGCGGTCTCTAACAGACCATGGCCGTAAGCGTTCGCTTTCACGACCGCAACCAGTTTACTGGCTGGAGCCAGTTCACGCAGACGTTGCAGGTTGTGTCGCAGAGCGCGGCGGTTAATGACTACAGTTGCCGCTTGCATTTGTATTCCTTGATAAGTATTTGCTTGAGTAACCTGATTCAGTGTTGTTATTCGTCGTCGTACTGCGGGCCAGCATAGTTATCGAAGCGCGACCACTGACCGTTAAACGTCAGGCGCACCGTACCGATCGGGCCGTTACGCTGTTTACCGATAATGATCTCGGCGATGCCTTTCAAGTCGCTGTTTTCGTGATAAACCTCATCACGATAGATAAACATGATTAAGTCGGCATCCTGCTCGATGGAGCCGGACTCACGCAGATCCGAGTTGACCGGACGCTTATCGGCGCGTTGTTCCAGAGAGCGGTTAAGCTGCGACAGCGCCACCACCGGCACATGCAGTTCTTTCGCTAACGCTTTCAGCGAGCGGGAAATTTCAGCAATTTCCAGCGTACGGTTGTCGGAGAGCGACGGCACGCGCATCAGCTGCAGGTAGTCGATCATGATAAGTCCGATACCACCGTGTTCGCGGGCGATACGACGGGCACGCGAGCGCACTTCCGTTGGCGTCAGGCCGGAGGAGTCATCAATATAGATGTTTCGTTTCTCCAGCAAAATACCCATTGTTCCGGAAATTCGCGCCCAGTCTTCATCATCCAGTTGACCGGTACGGATTTTGGTTTGGTCTACACGTGAGAGTGAGGCCAGGGAACGCATCATGATCTGTTCTGAGGGCATTTCAAGACTAAAGATAAGAACCGGCTTATCTTGCAGCATCGCCGCATTTTCGACGAGGTTCATTGCAAATGTCGTTTTACCCATCGACGGACGCGCGGCGACGATAATTAAGTCTGACGGCTGCAAACCAGCAGTCTTTTTATTGAGGTCGTCATAACCGGTGTTGACCCCGGTGACACCGTCGTGTGGCTGCTGGAACAGCTGTTCGATACGCGCGACGGTAGCGTCGAGCACATCGGTAATATTTTTCGGACCTTCGTCTTTATTGGCGCGACTTTCAGCAATTTTAAAGACACGGGATTCCGCGAGGTCCAGCAGATCTTCACTGGAACGGCCTTGCGGATCAAACCCAGCTTCCGCGATCTCGTTCGCCACCGAAATCATGTCACGAACAACGGCACGTTCGCGGACAATATCCGCATAGGCACTAATGTTCGCTGCACTTGGCGTATTTTTAGATAACTCAGCCAGGTAAGCAAAACCGCCGACGCTGTCCAGTTGCCCCTGAACTTCCAGCGATTCTGCAAGCGTGATCAGATCGATGGGTTTTCCCATCTCCTGCAGGCGATGCATTTCGGTGAAGATGTGCCGGTGCGGTCGGGTATAAAAATCTTCCGCCACCACACGCTCGGCCACATCGTCCCAGCGTTCGTTATCCAGCATTAAACCGCCCAACACCGACTGTTCCGCTTCAATCGAGTGCGGCGGTACTTTCAGCCCGGCGACCTGGGGATCGCGCTCACGAGCATCAGTCTGTTGTTTGTTGAAGGGTTTATTTCCTGCCATAGTGAATGGAGTTACCGAGATAATGATTGGGTCGAAAGATTACCACATTTCTTTTGGAGGAAGCATGGCAACACGTATTGAATTTCACAAGCATGGTGGCCCTGATGTACTCAAGGCTGTGGAGTTTACGCCCGTAGACCCGGCGGAAAATGAAATCCAGGTCGAGAACAAAGCGATTGGGATCAACTATATCGACACCTATATCCGCAGTGGTCTTTATCCGCCGCCTTCTCTGCCCAGCGGTCTGGGTACCGAAGCCGCAGGCGTGGTCAGTAAAGTCGGTAGCAAAGTGACGCACATTAAAGCCGGCGATCGCGTGGTTTACGCGCAGTCTCCCCTGGGCGCCTACAGCTCAGTGCATAACGTCCCGGCTGATAAAACCGCTATTTTGCCCAACGCTATCTCGTTTGAACAAGCTGCCGCCTCTTTTCTTAAAGGGCTCACCGTTTTTTATCTGTTGCGTAAGACCTATGAAATTCAGCCCGATGAACCATTTTTGTTCCATGCGGCAGCTGGCGGCGTCGGTATGATTGCCTGCCAGTGGGCAAAAGCATTGGGTGCGAAGCTGATTGGCACCGTCGGTAATGCGCAAAAAGCGCAAATTGCGCTGCAGGCCGGCGCATGGCAGGTCATTAACTATCGTGAAGAGAGCATTGTAGAACGTGTAAAAGAGATCACTGGCGGTAAAAAAGTGCGGGTGGTGTATGACTCGGTGGGGAAAGATACCTGGGAAGCCTCACTGGATTGCCTGCAGCGCCGGGGGCTCATGGTCAGCTTTGGTAATGCTTCCGGACCGGTGACTGGCGTTAACTTAGGCATTCTGAATCAGAAAGGTTCGCTGTACGTGACTCGCCCTTCACTCCAGGGTTACATCACCAACCACCATGAATTAACCGAAGCCAGCAATGAGCTTTTCTCGCTGATTGCCAGCGGAGTGATCAAAGTGGATGTCGCACCGGGCCAGACGTTCGCACTGCACGACGCGCAGCATGCTCATGAAGTGCTGGAAAGCCGGGCCACACAGGGGTCGAGTTTGCTGATCCCGTAACGCCCTCATTTCCGTTAAATAATTCAAGCCGCCAACAAACCTGCGGTTTGAATTATGAAGGGGGAAGAAAGAATTAGGGCTTCCCGTAGGAAGCCCTTTCTTTTTTTAGTTCGGCTGTATGTAGGGTACAGCTCGATGAATTCGTTAACCTGGCAATAGTGACAGATTTGATAATCAATTCCTATTTGCTTCTAAAGGCAATGTTGCAGGTTGTGACACACCGCTCAATACCTTAGTAAAATCGGCGGTTATTGCGCTGATACTGTGGGACTTTTGGCGCTTTTATCGCCTTGATAACCCACACCACGGCAACGGCCAATAACAGCCAGGGCAACAGTTTAATCATCAACGCAAATAGTCCGCCCAAAAACATCACCACAGTGGCTACCACCAATGCGGCCAGCACTCCCAGCAAAGATACGCCGGTGACCATCAGCATGATAAAAAATCCAATCACAAAAAGTAGTTCCAGCATGGCTCTCTCCCGAAATGAAATACTCTCCACAGCTTTACAAGAAACATGCCAAAATTAATATATTGATTTATATAGCAAACGCCCCGCGACGAAGCGCAGGGCGTGGTGAAATTCACTAACTTTTGGCGAAAACTTAACGTTTGTCTGCCACCAGCTTCAGCGCATGTTCCAGAACCTCAATATCTGCCCCGGCTTTATGCGCATTTTCGCTCAGATAGCGACGCCACTGCCGTGCCCCAGGAATCCCCTGAAACAGTCCCAGCATATGGCGCGTGACATGCCCCAAATAGGTTCCTTTACTCAGTTCACGCTCAATATACGGATACATCGCACGCACTACGGCGACCGGATCGGCATCTTCGCTAGTGACAGCAAAAATCTCGCGGTCAACGGACGCCAGAATGCCTGGGTTTTGATAAGCTTCGCGCCCCACCATCACGCCATCCATATGTTGCAGATGGATTTTCGCTTCTTCCAGCGATTTTATGCCACCGTTGATCGACATCGTCAGATGCGGAAAATCGCGCTTTAGCTGATAAACACGGTCATAATCCAGCGGTGGGATTTCGCGGTTTTCTTTCGGGCTTAACCCGGACAACCAGGCCTTACGGGCGTGGATGATAAACATCTCACATTCACCGTTACCGGAGACCGTGTTGATGAAATCGCACAGGAATTCGTAGCTGTCCTGGTCATCAATACCGATACGGGTTTTCACCGTTACCGGAATCGATACCACATCGCGCATCGCTTTGACGCAATCAGCGACCAGTTGCGCATTTCCCATCAGACAGGCACCAAACATTCCATTCTGTACACGATCGGAAGGGCAACCCACGTTGAGGTTAATTTCGTCATAGCCCCGTTGTTCAGCAAGCTTTGCGCACTGCGCCAGCGCAGCCGGATCGCTCCCGCCCAGTTGCAAAGCGACCGGATGTTCTTCTTCGCTATACGCCAGATAATCGCCTTTACCATGAATGATCGCGCCGGTGGTTACCATCTCCGTGTAGAGCAGCGTCTGGCTGGACAGTAAGCGCAAAAAGTAGCGGCAATGTCTGTCCGTCCAGTCGAGCATCGGCGCGATAGAAAAACGATGAGCGGGAAAAGCGGTAGACTGAGATTCAGGCAGCATGGCGAATATTCAAGCATCCGGTTAAAAAAGGGGCGCTACTATAGCATAGACCGTTACGATAGTGAGCCACATCCTCGCGGTTCCCCCTCCCTGCTCCCCGACAAGCGCTATTTACGCCCCGGTTTTCCGTCGTGAGATCCAAAAAACTGCGGCGGATGGTCGACCCAACGGTCCTCACGCGTGGCGGCATAAACCGGATTAAGCGGATAATAAATACGATTGTATTTTTTGTTCGCCTCACCCACGACCAGCAGACGAACCTCTTCACTGGTGTTATTGATAAAGGTGTGACACACGCCGGTGCCCGCCGGGAAACCGACGCTGTCGCCCGGCTCCAGCTTCCATAAATAACCGTTAATCCAGGCTTCAGGATATCCCTCCAGCACATAGATAAACTCTTCCTCATCACTTTCAGCGTGCGGATACGAGGTGCGTCGGCCCGGCGGCAGGCGCTCATGATGAATGCCGAGTCGCCCTAACCCCAGCTTGCGGGCAAGCGGCGCACCTATGGAAAACAGCTCATCGCTGTCGGGATAGGTGGAGTCATCAGCCCCCTCAACTTCACGCCAGTGACGAATACAATCGGGTCTTTTCATGATTATTTTCCAGTATTGCGATGGGTCAGGTATAGCACACCGCGGTGGATCTCGGTGTTTTAAACAGAACATGTTAAAGTAAGGGATTAACCTTGCACGCAAATCGAGGCGCCAAATGGACAAAACCACCACGCAGGAGTTATTGGCTCAAGCTGAAAAACTCTGTGCGCAACGCAACGTACGGCTTACGCCACAACGCCTCGAAGTGCTGCGCCTGATGAGCCTGCAGGAAGGCGCAATCAGCGCTTACGACCTACTTGACCTGTTGCGGGAAACCGAGCCGCAGGCCAAGCCGCCGACCGTGTATCGTGCGCTCGATTTTCTGCTGGAACAAGGGTTTGTGCACAAGGTGGAATCCACCAACAGCTATGTGCTTTGCCATCTGTTCGATCAGCCAACTCACAGTTCCGCAATGTTCATTTGCGACCGCTGTGGTGTGGTAAAAGAAGAGTGCGCGGAAGGCGTTGAAGACATCATGCATACGCTGGCAGCAAAAATGGGTTTTGCCCTTCGACATAACGTTATTGAAGCCCATGGACTGTGCCCGGCCTGTGTGGAGGTTGAGTCATGTCGTCACCCTGGCGAATGCCAGCATGACCATACGATTCAGGTGAAGAAGAAAGTTGGGCGTTAAGCGGGTGGGAGAGCGTACATCCTTGTACTCTCAGGAGGGAAGGGTTAATTACCAGCGGTAATCATTACGTTTTTCCCAATCGGTCACTTCTTTCTCCGCCTGATCTTTCGCGTAACCGTAACGCTCCTGGACTTTACCGACCAGTTGGTCACGTTTACCTTCAATGACCGTCATATCATCATCGGTCAGTTTGCCCCATTGCTCTTTCACTTTACCTTTAAACTGCTTCCAGTTACCGCCGACTTCGTCTTTATTCATCATCAAGTCCTCATCGTTAGGTTGTGAATAGCGAGAGTGCCATGTCCAGACACATGCTGTTTTTGCTGGACGTGAGAATAAGTGTAGTCAGGGATTCTGGGTTTTATTTACTATTCGGAATTTTTAACCATCCGCTCAGGCAAACCAGGTTCCATTACGCCAGTGACGCCGCCAGATAAAGGCCAGGGAAAGCCCACGCAGCGCGAGAAAAACGGTTAACGCCAGCCACAAACCATGATTTCCCAGCAACGGTAAAGCCAGTAGCGTTAATGCGAATCCTGCTGCGGCAACGGCCATACTGTTGCGCATTTCTGCAGCCCGTGTCGCTCCAATAAACATACCGTCGAGCAGATAACACCACACTCCCACTAGCGGCAAAACCACCTGCCAGAAAAGATAGCGATCGGCCAACAGTTGGATTTGCGGCAGCGAGGTCAGCAGCGCAACAATCTGCTCGCCAAACAGGGCGTAAACCAGCGAAAACAGAATAGCCACAATACCGGACTGTCGACAGGCCGCCCGCCAGACATCAAGCAACTGGCTGCCATCCCTCGCCCCATAGGCCTGACCCGAATGCGCTTCCACAGCATAGGCAAATCCATCCAGCGCGTAGGCGGTAAACGTCAGCAGAGTCATCAGAACGGCGTTTACCGCGATGATGTCGCCTCCCAAACGCGCGCCCAGAACCGTAATGGCCCCAAAGCAGAGCTGTAGCAGCAGAGAACGCAGCATGATGTCGCGGTTGAGCGCCAGCAAACGACGGAAGTTGCCACGCCACGCCAGCTTCAACATTGCCAGCGAAATTCCACGCATATGCAGGACTTTGCGTACCATCATCAGGCCGATCAGCAGCGTGGCATATTCGGCAATCACCGTCGCCAACGCCGCCCCCTGCACGTTCATATGCAGGCCCATTACCAGCCATAAATCGAGCACAATGTTGAGAATATTGCCGACAATCAACAGGATAACTGGCGCGCGCGCATACTGAACGCCAAGCAACCAGCCGAGCAGCACCAAATTCGCCAGCGACGCGGGTGCGCTTAACCAGCGGATTTCCAGGAAGCGTCGGGCCTGCTCCAGTACCGCCTCACTTCCGCCGACAATGTGCAGAGCCAGATCGATAATCGGCGTCCGAAACAGTGCGATAAGCAACCCCGCGCCCAGCGCCAGCAATAGCGGCTGCACCAACGCGCGCGCCAGCGCCTGCGGATTTTTCGCGCCAAATGCCTGTGCGGTAAGGCCGGTGGTACTCATGCGCAAAAAAAGTAGCAGCATAAAGAGAAAGCTGGTCGCCGTGGCGCCAACAGCAACGCCGCCAAGATAGACCGGACTATCCAGATGACCAATCACCGCGGTGTCCACCAGTCCCAACAGGGGAACGGTGATATTGGAGAAGATCATCGGTAAGGCGAGGTGCCAGAGTGCTTTATCAGAAGAGGTAAAGAAAGGCATACAGGAGAGCCTGAGAAGAAGTTAGATGTACTGAAAAAAGATGCTGTGTAGGCCCGGTAAGCGTAGCGCCACCGGGCAAGTTGCCAGATAACGATGTAAACGTCTTATCCGGCCTACAGGGAATCAACAGAAAATTACAGCCATTCACCGTTACGAATGACGCCTACCGCCAACCCTTCAATAGTGAAGTTTTGCTCGCGCAGGTCGACAACAATAGGTTTAAATTCGCTGTTTTCTGGCAGGAGTTCAACCTTGTTGCCCTGCTTTTTCAGACGCTTGACGGTGACTTCGTCATCGATACGGGCAACAACAACCTGACCGTTACGCACATCCTGAGTTTTATGCACAGCCAGTAAATCACCGTCCATAATACCGATGTCTTTCATCGACATACCGCTGACGCGCAGCAGAAAATCGGCGTTCGGTTTGAACAGTGAAGGATCGACCTGATAGTGGCCTTCGATGTGCTGCTGCGCCAGCAGTGGCTCGCCTGCCGCCACACGTCCGACAAGCGGTAACCCTTCTTCTTCTTCCTGCAGCAGTCGAATACCGCGCGATGCGCCGGATACAATTTCAAGGACGCCTTTACGCGCAAGCGCTTTCAGGTGTTCTTCAGCGGCGTTTGGGGAACGGAACCCCAAACGCTGCGCGATCTCCGCACGCGTCGGTGGCATACCTGTCTGGCTGATGTGATCCCTAATGAGATCAAACACCTCTTGCTGCCTGGCCGTTAACGCTTTCATTCCGCCCCCTGGGTGTATATACAGTTATGCTGTGAGTATATACAGCTAAAGGTGATTTTGGAACCGCAAACTGCACAAAAAACAGGAGATTTATGCAGTTGTGGAATCTTTATCGCAAATGCGACCACAACAGGATGCCCCAGGTGATCAGAGCGACAAAAATAGACAGCAATACCGCTGCCGAGCCCATATCTTTCGCCCGACCGGAAAGTTCGTGATACTCAGAGCCAATACGGTCAACCACCGCCTCAATCGCACTGTTGAGGATTTCAACGATCATCACCAGCATCACGGAACCAATCAACAGCACGCGGGTAATGGCGTCAACGTCCAGCCAGCAGGCGATGGCTACGCCCAACAGCACGGCAACGCTTTCCTGGCGGAATGCCGCCTCATTGATCCATGCGGCGCGAAAACCTTTCCAGGAATAGCCTGCAGCTTTGATAATTCGGGTGAATCCAGTGGTATTATTGGCCATCAAAAAGAACCTTTTTACATTATTAGCGTCAATGTCATTGTAACGTTACCCCGTTTGTTTCAGGGTGTGGCAAAGCAGCGCGAAGTATGACCGGATACACCAGAAATTCACTAAACTTTCTGATATCCTTGCAGCGCATTTGCATTATTAACCAGAGGCTTTACATCGTTTATGTCCGGCTGGCCACGAATTTACTACAAATTACTGAATTTACCATTAAGCGTCCTGGTAAAAAGCAAGTCTATTCCGGCAGAACCTGCCCCGGAATTGGGGCTCGATACTTCGCGTCCCATTATGTACGTCCTACCGTACAACTCAAAAGCAGACTTGCTGACGCTGCGTGCCCAATGTCTGGTGCACGATCTCCCGGATCCCCTGGAACCGCTGGAGATAGACGGAACTCTGCTGCCGCGCTACGTGTTTATTCACGGCGGCCCGCGCGTGTTCACCTATTACACGCCGAAAGAAGAGTCCATTAAGCTGTTCCATAACTATCTCGACTTGCATCGCAGCAATCCAGACCTGGATGTGCAAATGGTGCCGGTTTCGGTGATGTTTGGCCGTGCGCCTGGGCGTGAAAAAGGCGAGGTCAATCCGCCGCTGCGCATGCTGAACGGCGTACAGAAATTCTTTGCTGTGTCCTGGCTGGGTCGCGACAGTTTTGTCCGCTTCTCCCCGTCGGTCTCCCTGCGTCGCATGGCGGACGAACACGGTACGGATAAAATCATCGCTCAGAAGCTGGCTCGCGTGGCGCGCATGCACTTTGCTCGTCAGCGTCTGGCCGCAGTCGGCCCGCGCCTCCCTGCCCGCCAGGACCTGTTCAATAAGCTGCTGGCCTCAAAAGCTATCGCTCGCGCGGTAGAAGATGAAGCGCGCAGTAAAAAAATCTCCCACGAAAAAGCGCAACAAAATGCCATTGCGCTGATGGAAGAGATTGCCGCCAATTTCTCCTACGAGATGATTCGTCTGACAGACCGTATTCTGGGCTTTACCTGGAACCGTCTGTATCAGGGGATTAACGTTCACAATGCGGAGCGTGTACGTCAGTTGGCGCACGATGGGCACGAAATCGTCTATGTTCCGTGCCACCGCAGCCATATGGACTATATGCTGCTGTCGTACGTTCTGTACCACCAGGGGCTGGTTCCGCCGCACATCGCTGCCG
Organism: Citrobacter sp. XY323; assembly: GCF_025106035.1. Classification (NCBI taxonomy): domain Bacteria; kingdom Pseudomonadati; phylum Pseudomonadota; class Gammaproteobacteria; order Enterobacterales; family Enterobacteriaceae; genus Citrobacter; species Citrobacter sp. XY323. The sequence goes on along the minus strand of NZ_JANYUK010000016.1, from coordinate 39,002 downwards.
GTATCAACCTGAACTTCTGGCCAGCAGGTCCGATTTTCCGTCGTCTGGGCGCGTTCTTTATTCGTCGTACCTTCAAGGGCAACAAGCTCTATTCCACCGTTTTCCGCGAATACCTGGGCGAGTTGTTCAGCCGCGGCTACTCGGTTGAATACTTTGTCGAAGGAGGCCGTTCACGTACCGGGCGTCTGCTCGACCCGAAAACCGGCACGCTGTCGATGACCATTCAGGCGATGCTGCGCGGTGGTACGCGTCCGATTACCCTCGTCCCCATCTACATCGGTTACGAGCACGTAATGGAAGTGGGCACGTACGCGAAAGAGCTGCGTGGCGCGACGAAAGAGAAAGAGAGTTTGCCGCAAATGCTGCGTGGCTTGAGCAAGCTGCGTAATCTGGGTCAGGGTTATGTCAACTTTGGCGAACCGATGCCATTGATGACTTACCTCAACCAGCATGTACCGGAGTGGCGTGAATCGATCGATCCTATCGAGTCCATCCGTCCGGCCTGGCTGACGCCGACGGTGAATAACATTGCCGCCGATCTGATGGTACGCATTAACAATGCAGGCGCGGCCAATGCCATGAACCTGTGCTGTACCGCGCTGTTGGCCTCCCGCCAGCGCTCTCTGACCCGTGAGCAACTGACTGAACAGCTCGACTGCTATCTGAGTCTGCTGCGCAACGTGCCGTATGCGGCAGATTGTACGGTTCCTGCGCAGAGCGCCAGTGAATTGATCGACCATGCCTTACAGATGAATAAGTTTGAGGTCGAGAAAGACACCATCGGTGACATCATCATTCTGCCGCGCGAGCAGGCGGTATTGATGACGTATTACCGCAACAACATTGCGCATATGCTGGTTCTGCCTTCGTTAATGGCAGCCATTGTGACTCAGCATCGTCGTATTTCACGCGCCGCGCTACAGCAGCATATTGATGCGCTGTACCCGATGCTGAAAGCAGAGCTGTTCTTACGTTGGGAGCGTGATGAACTCGCCGGAGTGATTGACGAACTGGCCAGCGAAATGCAGCGCCAGGGACTGATCGCCCTGAACGATGACGAACTGCATATCAATCCGGCCCGCTCCCGTACGCTACAGCTGTTGGCGGCGGGTGCTCGCGAGACGTTGCAACGCTACGCCATTACCTTCTGGCTGCTGAGCGCGAACCCGTCTATCAACCGTGGCACGCTGGAGAAAGAGAGCCGTACCGTGGCGCAACGCCTCTCCGTACTGCACGGCATTAACGCGCCGGAATTCTTCGATAAAGCCGTGTTCAGCTCTCTGGTGCTGACGCTGCGTGACGAGGGATTCATCAGCGATACCGGAGATGCCGAACCGGAAGAGACGATGAAGATCTATCAGATGTTGGCCGAACTGGTCACGTCAGATGTGCGTCTGACCATCGAGAGCGCCACACAAGGCGAGTAAGCATAAAAAAACCGGTCGAAATAAAATGACCGGTTTTTTATTTTGCAGGCTAAGCCAAACTCAAAAATGCCAGTAGCTCATCGCCAGCCCTAAGAACAGCACCAGACCGACGTAGTTATTGTTCATAAACGCTTTAAAACAGGCATCACGCTCGCGATTGACGATCAGTTTCTGCTGATATACAAACAGCGCGCCGGCCACCAGCAGAGACCAGTAATAACCCAGTCCCAGCCCGTTTAGCCAACCCACCAGCGCCATCAGCACCAGTACGCCCACCTGCAGGATACCAATGATCAGCTTGTCGTTTTGACCGAACAGAATCGCGGTCGATTTAATGCCGATCTTCAGGTCATCATCGCGGTCAACCATCGCATATTGGGTGTCGTAGGCCACCGCCCAGAGAATATTGGCAAGGAACATCAGCCAGCAGCTCAGCGGTACGGACTCGCTCACGGCGGCGAACGCCATCGGGATCGACCAGCCAAACGCCGCCCCCAGCACCACCTGCGGCAGGTGCGTATAGCGTTTCATGAACGGGTAAACCCACGCCAGCGCTAACGCCGCAACGGACAACAAAATGGTCATCGTGTTGAGCGTCAAAACCAGCAGGAAGGCCAGCAGTACCAATACGACGAACAGCGTTCGGGCCTCTTTTTCAGTGACGGCCCCGCTCGGCAACGGGCGATTTGCGGTGCGTTTAACGTGTCCGTCAAATTTCCTGTCGGCATAATCATTCACCACGCAGCCGGCGGCGCGCATTAACCAAACGCCAGCGACAAAAACCGCCAGGATCCACAATTGCGGCATGCCTGGGGTTGCCACCCACAATGCCCACAGCGTAGGCCAGAGCAGCAGTAAGGCACCGATTGGCTTATCCGTACGCATCAAGCGGTGAAATGCCAGCAGCTTATTCTGCGTCAGACTCCACTCCATCTTTATCTTCCTCTCAGTACAACGGCGATGCAGGTAGAAAAAGCTCGGTAAGCATCAGCGGCTTACCGCTCAGCCGCAGGCGGGAACGGCGCCCCCACAGCGCTGCATCGCGGCCAATCTCAATAAAATCTCGGGTCAATGTCGATGATGTAAACAGGTAACGTCCGAGCGGGGTTTTCCCCAGATTTTGTAAGGCCAGCTCAGGGCCGCACAAGGTTGATTCAGGCACCACGGTCCGCCCGGCAAGCCAGGGTTCACCATCCGCGCATAACAGGATTTCACGTAACCAATAACGGGACTCTTTAGGCAGCAGCGGCAGCTCTTCAGGCACCTCATTTTGCCCAACGAATGCTTCGCGAATCAACGTTACGGTGACCTGTTTTCCCTGCTGCTCAAAACGTTTAGTCATGGAATCTTCCAGTAACAACCAGTCGAGCAGTTGGGCGTCCAGCGCCGGGATCGCATCAAAATAACGCAGCGCACGCAGTTGCGTTAACGCAGGGTGTGGCATGCCTTACTCTCCGATTTATAACTTGAAGGCATTGTATCGCAGAAAATGCATTACGGGGTGAGCAAACACAATTAAGTGATCGCCAGAGCAACATAAGTGTAACAATTAGCACCGAAGGATAAAAAAAGGTGCGCCAGGAGACGCACCAGTTGTTGCAAAATCAACAATGCGGGGCGATGTTTACCCCTTGCCTTTTACACTGCTGATAAAGGTGGATCGGGCAGATTTGGATCCCAGACGCTCAGCTTCATCAAGCAGCTTCAGCGCTTTATCGACATCGCCTTTCGCAACGGCATCCTTAATGCCCTGGTTAAAATAACTTTCCGTGTCGTTCAGCATCGGCTCACTTTTCTTCACCGGTTGTGGCGCTGGAGACGCAACGGCTGCTGCCGGAGCCGCATAGGTCACCGCAGGCGCGGCGGTATTGCCCACCGTGACAGGACCAGGGCCGGATGAGCCAAACAGCGGCCCGACCAGAACACTGGAGGAGGAGCTGGTTTTGACTTTCAGTTTCAGTAAACCGTCGGTGGTATGACGGGCGATCGGGTCTGGAATATCCGGAATAGCGTTACCTACGCCCTTGGCATAGGCTTTTGCCGGGTCAAGCAGGGTTGTGGTCTGCTGGAGATCTTTATCAGTGGTAAAGACCAAAACATAGAGTTTTTGCTGACCCAGCGCTGGCGTCAGACGCATTACTCCTTCCAGACGATCGGCACTCATCACGCCGGGCTCCTGGTAGGTAAAATAGCTGCTGGGGAAGAACGCAGATGGCGTCATGTTTTGGTCAAGAATTAATACGTTTGGCGCAAATACGCTGGTTTGTTTATTCACTTCACTGGACAGCGTCAGGGTGAGTTCGCCAATATTCGCCGGGACGCTATACGCAGCGACCGGGCCAGTAATACCGGCGACATCCAGACGCTGACCCGCTGTCGCAAGCGGCGAAGACTGGGTTTTGGATTGATCAACAGGCGTCCAGGTTAACTGCTGCAGCGCCGCAGTGGGAATAGATGGGGCCGCGGTGGTGTTCTGCGGAACAATATTCACATCGGCCAGGCTGATGCCAGGTGCGCTGGCAAATAACCCTGCAGATAAACAAAGGGCAACGAGACTTTTCTTCATTTTCATTGTTATCACCTCAGATAGCATGGGTTCAGCGGTGGCCAGGCAATAGCGCGCTAAACCGTAATCAAGAGGGGCTTGCGCCCCTCTTTCGGTCTTTACGTCAGGTTAGTGCTGAATTACCACCAGATTTCCATCTGGGCACCGAAGGACCACTCATCGTTGTCGCCACGGCTGGTTGTGCTGAGGCCAGAGTTCGTTGCCGCTGCGAATTTGGTTACGTCGTTACCATTTTTGATGTAACCCCACTCTTCATCCCATTTTGCATAGGTTGCGAAGACGCGGATTGCCGGACGAGACCAGATGCTGTCACCCGCCTGCCATTGTTGGGCCAGGGTGATTTTGTACTGGCTGTTGCGATCGCTGGTCTGCTGAGATTTGACGTTGTCGTAACCGACTTCCAGCAGGGTGCTCATGATTGGCGTCCATTTATACATCGGGCGAATACCGACGGTGTACCATTCGGTCCCCAGGTCGTTATCCATGTCGAGGTTCTGGTACATACCGACGTACATCAGGTCCCACTTGTCGCCCAGGGAGATTGCACCGTGGTCCAGCACGCGGAACAGGCTACCGTTGTTATTCACAACGTTGTTGGCATAGTTGGTTTTAACGCCAGTAACGGGATCTTCAATGGTCGTAGTGGAAGAACCATAAGAACCCTGGTTCAGGCCTTTGCCCTGGGTGGTCATGGAATCTGTGGCGTACTGAACGACAAACTTGTTGTAGCCCTTCAGCATGCTCTGGGTATGTTCAGCGGTGAACATCCAACCATCTTTAGATGCGCCGTCCGCCAGCCTGTAATCATCGGTGGTATTCGCGCGACCATAGTCAACGCCCAGTTCCAACATCCCATCCGGGTTAGTTGCCAACTGCGCTAAACGAACGTCAAAGACATCGTTCGCGGTGTCTTTGGTACGATCATAGATATTCTGGCTGCTGAAAGCGTATGAACCACCCGCTTCCTGTGAACGGCTCGCTGCCAAAGACAGTTTACCGAAGCCCAGATCGATGTTTTCAATACCGGCGCCAGGACCTGAAATATCCCAGTAGTAGAAGTCGATCATGTGTACGTCATGACGCTGGTAGAAGCGCTTACCGGCCCAGATAGTGGAGCCTGGCAGCCATTCGATCAGGTTTTTACCCTGCACGTTTGCTTCACGGAATGCCGGGTCTGTGCCTTCCCAGTCATTCTGCTGTGCGACGGAGTAAGCAACGTTGGTGTCGAAGTAGAAGCTCTTATCGCCTTCTTTCCACACTTCCTGACCTAATTTGATTTCCGCATAGGTTTCACATTCGTTACCGAGACGGTATTTACTTTGTGCACCGGTTGCCTGGAAACACTGTTGTTCACCGCCACTCCCTGTCCAGCCAATACCGGAACGAGCGTAACCGTGGAAATCTACAGCCATTGCCTGAACAGACATAATGCCTGCTGCTACAGCAACCGCCAGAGGGAGTTTGCGCAGAGTAATCATCGTTCTATCTCCTGAGATCATTGCTTTTCTTTAAACGCGTCCCCCTTCGGGCTGCCTCTTTGTTGGCTGCGTTCTTTCACCCCAGTCGCGTACTCTTTGTACACTCCCGGGGATTCATTTACTTGCCGCCTCGATGTAGCTTCGAATGGCTTTGCGTTTCGTTTTTTATGGGGACCTTAAACGCCCGGCTCTTGATGCAACCGACGACATGCAGTGCCATCCTCACGGAACAGATGGCAACGCTCTGGCGGCAGGCCGATGGCGAATGTGGCACCCTCTTCTACCAACACCACGTCGTTCTGGCGGTAAACCAGGTTTTGACGGATGGCGGGGATCTGGATATGAATTTGAGTTTCGTGACCAAGCTGCTCGACCACCTGCACTTCACCTTCGAGGGTGACATCGGCGATATCGCTGGGCAGCAGATGTTCCGGGCGGATACCTAAAGACATGTTGGCACCAACCTGTACCGCATGGCTGTCCACTGGTAGCCATATTTGCTGGCGGTTAGGCAGTTCAACCTGCACCTGATCGATGGCCGTCCCGGTGACTTTCACCGGCAGGAAGTTCATCTTCGGCGAACCAATAAAGCCCGCCACAAAGCGGTCAGCCGGATAGTGGTATAGCTCCAGCGGTTTGCCGACCTGCGCCACGCGACCAGCATCCAGCACCACAATTTTGTCGGCCAGCGTCATCGCTTCGACCTGATCGTGGGTGACGTAAATCATCGTGCGGCCCAGACGTTTATGCAGGCGGGAGATTTCAATACGCATTTGCACACGCAGAGCGGCGTCGAGGTTCGACAGCGGTTCATCCAGCAGGAATACGCGCGGCTCGGCAACCAGCGTTCGGCCAATCGCCACACGCTGACGTTGTCCGCCGGAAAGCGCTTTCGGTTTACGCTCCAGCAGGTGCGCCAGTTGCAGAACTTCCGCGACCTGATTCACGCGCTGATTCATCACCTCTTTTTTTGCGCCAGCCAGTTTGAGGCCAAACGACATGTTTTCTGCGACGGATAAATGGGGATACAACGCGTAGGACTGAAAGACCATGCCCACGCCGCGTTCGGCGGGGGGAATGTCGTTCATCCGGGTCTCCCCGATAAACAGGTCGCCACTGGTGATGGTTTCAAGTCCGGCGATCATACGCAGCAAGGTCGACTTACCGCAGCCAGACGGTCCGACAAACACCACGAATTCCCCTTCGTGAATGTCGAGATTGATATCTTTCGATACCACCACGTCACCCCAGGCTTTCGTTACATTTCGCAGCTGTACGCTCGCCATGCCCTTCTCCCTTCGTTACAACCTGTCATCGACAGCAACATTCATGATGGGCTGACTATGCGTGATCCCTTGACTGCGTGAATCCTCCACCCCCGGCTTTTTTATGGGGGAGGAGGCGGGAGGATGAGAGAACAGCGTCTGAGACCCGGGCCGTACGCCGCGGAGGAATTTCGTGATGCAGCCTGCAAAAATCAGTGGGTTTTTATGTGCGCCAGTACGCAATACTCACATTTATGTAACACAGATCACATAAAGAGCGGGTGGGGCGTAGGGGTAAGGAGGATGGAAAGAGGTTGTCGTATAAAGAAACTAGTAACCGTTAAGCCACCTCTGCAAAATCACCAAACAGGATGGGAACTATGAAAATCAAAACTGGCGCACGCATCCTCGCATTGTCTGCATTAACGACGATGATGTTTTCCGCCTCGGCTCTCGCCAAGATTGAAGAAGGTAAGCTGGTTATCTGGATTAACGGCGACAAAGGCTATAACGGCCTCGCTGAAGTGGGCAAAAAATTCGAGAAAGACACCGGTATCAAAGTCACCATTGAGCACCCGGACAAACTGGAAGAGAAGTTCCCACAGGTTGCCGCGACTGGCGACGGCCCGGACATCATCTTCTGGGCACATGACCGTTTTGGCGGCTACGCTCAGTCTGGCCTGCTGGCTGAAATCACCCCAGATAAAGCGTTCCAGGACAAACTCTATCCGTTCACCTGGGATGCCGTACGCTATAACGGCAAACTGATTGCCTACCCAATTGCGGTTGAAGCGCTGTCGCTGATTTACAACAAAGACCTCGTTCCGAACCCGCCAAAAACCTGGGAAGAAATTCCTGCGCTGGATAAAGAACTGAAGGCGAAAGGGAAATCCGCGCTGATGTTCAACCTGCAAGAACCGTACTTCACCTGGCCGCTGATTGCCGCCGACGGCGGTTACGCGTTCAAGTTTGAAAACGGCAAGTACGACGTGAAAGACGTGGGCGTGGACAACGCGGGCGCAAAAGCGGGTCTGACCTTCCTGGTTGATCTGATCAAGAACAAACACATGAACGCGGATACCGATTACTCCATCGCCGAAGCGGCCTTTAACAAAGGTGACACCGCGATGACCATCAACGGTCCGTGGGCGTGGTCCAACATCGATAAGAGCAAGGTGAATTACGGCGTTGCCCTGCTGCCAACCTTCAAGGGTAAACCGTCCAAACCGTTCGTGGGCGTTCTGAGCGCAGGTATCAACGCTGCCAGCCCGAACAAAGAACTGGCAAAAGAGTTCCTCGAAAACTACCTGCTGACCGATCAGGGTCTGGATGAAGTGAATAAGGACAAACCGCTGGGCGCGGTTGCGCTGAAATCCTTCCAGGATCAGTTAGCAAAAGACCCGCGTATCGCGGCTACCATGGATAACGCCCAGAAAGGCGAGATCATGCCGAACATCCCGCAGATGTCCGCATTCTGGTATGCCGTTCGTACCGCAGTGATCAACGCTGCCAGCGGCCGTCAGACCGTCGATGCCGCGCTGAAAGATGCACAAGGTCGTATCACCAAGTAATACGGTTTCCCTTATTTCTTAGGGAATCAGGTTTATTGAATACGTTGTTACGCGAAATCATTCGCGCTACATCGAGGCGGCAAGGAGGCAAATCCCCAGGAGCTTACATAAGTAAGTGACTGGGGTGAGCTTCCGCAGCCAACAAAGAGGTAGTGCGAAGGATAAAGCGTAAAGAGGATTGATCCCCATGGATGTCATTAAAAAGAAACACTGGTGGCAAAGCGACCGGCTGAAATGGTCAGTGATGGGTCTGCTTGGGCTGCTGGTCGGTTACCTTGTTGTTTTGATGTATGCTCAGGGGGAGTACCTGTTTGCCATCATGACGCTGATTTTAAGCTCTGCTGGCCTGTATATTTTTGCTAACCGTAAAGCCTACGCCTGGCGCTATGTTTACCCAGGCGTTGCAGGGATGGGGCTGTTTGTCCTGTTTCCGCTAATTTGTACTATCGCAATTGCCTTTACCAACTACAGCAGCACCAACCAACTGACCTTTGAACGTGCTCAGGAAGTCCTGATGGACCGTTCTTATCAGGCGGGGAAAACCTACAACTTCGGCCTGTATCCGGCGGGTACGGAGTGGCAACTGGCCCTCACCGACGGTGAAACTGGCAAGAATTATCTCTCCGACGCCTTTAAATTTGGCGGCGAACAGAAACTGCAGTTGAAAGAAGCCGAAGCGCTGCCAGCGGGCGAACGTGCGACGCTGCGTGTCATCACGCAAAATCGCCAGGCGTTAACCCAACTCACCGCCATCCTGCCAGATGAAAGCAAAGTGATTATGAGTTCACTGCGCCAGTTTTCCGGCACGCAGCCACTCTATACGCTCGCTGATGACGGCACGCTTACCAACAGCCAAAGCGGCGTAAAATACCGCGCCAACAACGATATTGGTTATTATCAGGCAATTAACGCTGACGGTAGCTGGGGTAACGAAAAACTCAGCCCAGGCTATACCGTTGCCATCGGTTGGGACAACTTCGCCCGCGTATTTACCGACGAAGGCATTCAGAAACCGTTCTTCGCCATCTTTGTCTGGACGGTGGTCTTCTCCGTTCTGACCGTGATCCTCACCGTGGCCGTGGGGATGGTACTGGCCTGTCTCGTACAGTGGGAGTCTCTCAAAGGCAAAGCGATTTACCGTGTCCTGCTGATTCTGCCGTATGCCGTACCGTCGTTTATTTCGATTCTGATTTTCAAAGGACTGTTCAACCAGAGCTTCGGTGAAATCAACATGATGCTGAGCGCGCTGTTTGGCATCAAACCGGCCTGGTTCAGCGACCCAACCACCGCGCGTTCGATGATTATTATCGTCAACACCTGGCTTGGTTATCCGTACATGATGATCCTGTGCATGGGTCTGCTTAAAGCGATCCCTGACGACCTGTATGAAGCGTCGGCGATGGATGGTGCAGGTCCGTTCCAGAACTTCTTTAAGATTACGTTGCCGCTGCTGATTAAGCCGCTGACGCCGCTGATGATCGCCAGCTTCGCCTTTAACTTTAACAACTTCGTGCTGATTCAACTGTTGACCAACGGTGGTCCAGACCGTCTTGGTACCACCACGCCAGCAGGCTATACCGACCTGCTCGTGAGCTACACCTACCGTATCGCCTTCGAAGGCGGCGGTGGTCAGGACTTCGGTCTGGCGGCGGCGATTGCCACGCTGATCTTCCTGCTGGTCGGTGCGCTGGCCATCGTGAACCTGAAAGCCACGCGTATGAAGTTTGATTAAGGGAGACAACGAACATGGCTATGGTACAACCCAAATCTCAGAAACTGCGTCTCTTAACAACGCACTTGCTGCTGCTGATTTTCATTGCAGCGATCATGTTCCCGCTGCTGATGGTTATCGCTATCTCGCTGCGTGAAGGTAACTTTGCCACCGGCAGCCTGATCCCGGAAAACATCTCCTGGGAACACTGGAAACTGGCGCTGGGCTTTAGCGTTGAACACGCGGATGGCCGCGTGACGCCGCCGCCGTTCCCGGTGCTGTTATGGCTGTGGAACTCGGTGAAAGTAGCCACCATTACCGCGATCGGTATCGTGACGCTTTCCACCACCTGCGCTTACGCCTTTGCCCGTATGCGCTTCCCGGGCAAAGCAACCCTGCTGAAAGGGATGCTGATATTCCAGATGTTCCCGGCGGTGCTGTCTCTGGTCGCGTTGTATGCTTTGTTTGACCGCCTGGGCCAGTACATTCCGTTTATTGGTCTGAACACTCACGGTGGCGTGATCTTCGCCTATCTCGGCGGTATTGCGCTGCATGTGTGGACGATTAAGGGCTATTTCGAAACCATCGACGGTTCGCTGGAAGAAGCGGCCGCGCTGGATGGCGCAACGCCATGGCAGGCATTCCGCCTGGTGTTGCTACCGCTTTCCGTTCCGATTCTGGCGGTCGTGTTTATTCTGTCTTTCATTGCCGCGATTACCGAAGTACCGGTCGCATCACTGCTGCTGCGTGATGTGAACAGCTATACCCTTGCGGTAGGTATGCAGCAGTACCTCAATCCACAGAACTATTTGTGGGGCGACTTTGCCGCCGCAGCTGTACTTTCAGCCATTCCGATCACTCTGGTGTTCCTGCTGGCACAGCGCTGGCTGGTCAACGGACTGACGGCGGGTGGTGTGAAAGGTTAAGTTTTACCGAAGTAACTGCCCGGCAACGGGCAATGCCACTGCAACCCTCAACTTATGTTATCCCAACCTGTGACTGTTATTCGGCGCTCTCCGGAGCGCCCTTTTTTTATGTTATTTTGCATTACGCTTACGATTATTTCCTTTCGTGCCCCCCATCACTGCAAATCAATTTTTCGCCTGAAACTCGACAAATTAAACAGAATTAAGATCACAGAAAAGACAAAACATAATTGCAATGTAAAAAATGATAATTGTCTTCCCTGCCTGTTAAATTCACCATCACCGCACTGATCAAAAGAGCTGTACCCTTTAAGGCAGGTCTGAATGAACACTCAATATAATTCCAGTTATATTTTTTCGATTACATTAGTCGCAACATTAGGAGGGTTATTATTCGGCTATGACACGGCTGTCATTTCCGGAACGGTAGAATCCTTAAATACCGTATTTGTCGCCCCACAACACTTAAGTGAGTCCGCTGCCAACTCGCTGTTAGGTTTTTGCGTCGCCAGTGCGTTGATTGGTTGCATCATCGGCGGCGCGCTGGGCGGCTATTGCAGTAACCGGTTTGGTCGTCGGGACTCGCTGAAAATCGCCGCCCTGCTGTTCTTTATTTCCGGCATTGGATCCGCCTGGCCAGAATTAGGCTTTACGACGATTAATCCAGATAACGCGGTACCTGTTTATTTAGCCGGATACGTTCCCGAATTTGTTATTTATCGCATCATTGGTGGTATTGGGGTAGGTTTAGCCTCAATGCTCTCACCAATGTATATTGCTGAACTGGCACCCGCACATATTCGTGGGAAACTGGTGTCATTTAACCAGTTCGCCATTATTTTTGGTCAACTATTGGTGTATTGCGTTAACTATTTTATCGCTCGTTCAGGTGACGCTAACTGGCTGAATACTGATGGCTGGCGATATATGTTTGCGTCCGAAAGTATTCCCGCTCTGCTATTTTTACTGCTGCTGTATACCGTACCAGAAAGCCCACGCTGGCTGATGGCGCGTGGTAGACATGAACAAGCGGAAGGTATTCTGCGCAAAATTATGGGCAGCACCCTCGCCGCCCAGGCCATACACGAGATCAATCAGTCTCTGGAACATGGTCGTAAAACCGGCGGTCGACTGCTGATGTTTGGCGCAGGCGTTATCGTCATCGGCGTGATGCTGTCTATCTTCCAGCAATTCGTCGGTATTAACGTCGTGCTCTACTATGCCCCGGAAGTGTTTAAAACGCTGGGAGCCAGCACTGACGTGGCGCTGTTGCAGACCATTATTGTTGGCGTGATCAACCTAAGCTTTACCGTATTGGCGATCATGACGGTGGATAAATTTGGTCGCAAGCCGCTGCAGATTATTGGCGCCTTAGGCATGGCCATCGGTATGTTCAGCCTCGGAACCGCCTTTTATACCCAGGCTTCCGGGCTGGTTGCGTTACTGTCGATGCTGTTTTATGTCGCCGCATTCGCCATGTCCTGGGGACCGGTTTGTTGGGTGCTGCTGGCCGAAATCTTCCCCAATGCAATTCGTGGCAAAGCGCTCGCCATTGCGGTTGCCGCGCAATGGCTGGCGAACTACTTCGTTTCCTGGACTTTCCCGATGATGGACAAAAATTCGTGGCTGATTTCCCATTTCCACAACGGTTTCTCCTACTGGATTTACGGTTGTATGGGCATTCTGGCCGCGCTGTTTATGTGGAAGTTTGTGCCGGAAACCAAAGGCAAAACGCTGGAAGAACTTGAAGAGCTGTGGGAGCCCGCAGCGGAGAAAACCCAGCCGGCCTCTGCGCAGTAATTCTTACCCAAAACACGCCGCAGCCCAATTGCGGCGTGTTGTCTTTTACTCTCGCTTCAGCCGTTTGGAATTACACAGCCACAGGGTGATCACCAGCAGCAGGATCGCCGCAGAATAGATCAGCACATCCATCGGCGCTTTATGATCGACAATGATCAACCGCACAATCGCAGTGATCCCGATATAGACAAAGTAGCGCAGCGGAAAGTGAAAACCTGACTGAAAGTACTTCACAATCAGCGCGATAAATTCAAAGTAGAGAAAGTAAACCACCAGCCCTTCCACCAGTTCATATTTGCTGGTTTGTTCCGGCGCGAACAGCACATCCGCCAGATGCAGCGTTTCTTTCCCGAGGAATACGACCAGGATCAGGCCCAGACTCAGCAACCCCAGATTCAACACGGTCTGTAAAATAGTGGAGATAAACTCCACGCGCGGACGAGATAGCGACGTCATAACAGCACCTCTTACTCAGTGGCAAGGTTCCTGTATAACGCAAAAATGTGACAGAGATCTACATTTTTTGTTTATATTTTGTGCAAGAAAGGTCAGCAGGGAATGATGAGTGTCACGACACATTTCACAGGATGAATTATGCAGCTCAGACAATCCGCTGTTCGCAACGTTACCTGCGGTGAGAACGTGGTGATCTATGAACCCGCAAATCTCTACGACTGCACATTGGGTGACAACGTTTTTGTCGGACCATTTGTTGAAATCCAGGGTAATACGCAGATTGGCGCAGACAGCAAAATTCAGTCGCACACCTTCATCTGCGAATATGTCACCCTCGGCGCCCGCTGTTTTATCGGTCACGGCGTGATGTTCGCCAACGATATGTTTCGCGAAGGAAAACCCAATGCCGACCGCAACAGTTGGGGACGTATTACGATTGGCGACGATGTCTCGATCGGTAGCGGAGCGACCATTCTGGCGGTCACTATCTGTGATGGCGTGGTCGTCGGCGCGGGAAGCGTGGTGACCAAATCGATCACCGAGAAAGGCGTGTATGCGGGAAATCCGGCAAAATTATTACGTCGTTTATAGAGCCGGATAAGCGCAGGTCCCATCCGGCCATCTATCAGCGGAAGTTTTCACTCCTGTCGCTGGTCATGTCGTACAGACCAAACTTACGTCCAAGCTGCTGGCCGCCATCGCGTGTTAACGGCGTCCAGCCAATCGCCGCACGACTGCGGGTTGGGCCTGACGAGAACAGATCCAGCGGCACAGAAACGTACACCCCTTTGGTAAAATCACCCTCTCCGTACTCATCCGGCGAGGCGTCGGTGATGGTCGCATAGCCCCCCACCACTACGCCGCTGTCAAAGCGTTTCGCCACTTCCAGCGTTCCGCCCTTATCCCCCGCCAGATACTGCCCCACGCTGGCTTTCACCAGTACATCCTGGGCGAACGAAGGATTCCAGTAAGCCGTCAAATGCCCGGTCTTCACGCTGTAGTCGGTGAACTTCATCATGTCCTGCGCGCTGCGCCAGTCACGCTGTTTCACGTAGTTGGCGTCAACACCAAACGCCCAGTTGCTGTCCAGCGGGCGATAAAGCACTTCTGCCCCCGCTCCGCCGTACATAGTTTCCAGGTAGCCACCGTAAACCTGTCCGTAGAACCCGTTTCCGAGTGACTGGAAGTAGTTGGCCTGCAGGTTATTCACGTAGACATCGTTTTGCACATACTCACGCACATGGGTACGCACGCGTGGTAAATGCGAATCCTGCGGCGGGTTGGTGTAGTTAAACTTGTCATAGTTATTGGCGAGGTTGGCGAACAAACTCCCGGTGGTCAGCAGATGATCGGTAACCCACAAATCCGCCGTTCCCATCACGCCCAACTGATACATATAGAAGTTTTCCGGACCGCCCACCGACTGATTTAGCACCGGATCGATGTGGAAATTGAAGCGCGACTTATCAATATACCAGCCCTGCTCGGTCGTTTTCGGTACCACGGGCTCGACGCGTTTTTGTGCCAGTTGAGTTTCATGGCCCAACGGCTCGCTTTCCAGATGGCGCTTGAGGCTGGAAACCTCCGTTTCGGTCGTCACCTGCGGCAAGTTGAGGCGGTTTTCCGTAATGCGGATCGTGCGGATCCCATCGGGAAGATCGTTCATCACGATCCGGTTAGCACGCTCGATCCCTTCGCGCGAATCACGGTATTTCACTTGTTCACCCGTCACATACAGCGTATCGCCCTGCACCTGAATTTTAGGATCCGCCAGCCCGGCATTATATTTCAGCAGCGTTAACTGATTCGCCACCACCGAATGTTGCAGAATGGCATCCTGCGGCTGTGGTTGATATTTCGGGCGGGTATTGTCGTTATAGTTTGGTCGCAGATCGTTAAAGTTAGTCCGCAGCGTGACCCCAAACATCAAGGTATTCCCGCGCTCATAGCTGAGGTTAACGTCGGCCCAATCGGTGACGCGATAAATAGCGCCGACGTTAAACTTGCTCTTCTGATCCAACTTGCCGGCAAAATCCTGCTGGTAATTATTACCTTCATACTCCAGTTTCAGGCGCAGCGGCTGCCAGGGAGTCTGATACTCTACGCCGCCAAACAGCGACGCCGGGCCGTGGAACATCTGGCTACCGTCAATAGAACCGGCCTGCTTGTAGCTGTTATCGCGATGGCAGAATTTATCACTGTATGAGCAAAACGGATTGCTAACGTTGCCGCTGGTCCCGAGATATCCCCAGCCAAGGCCGAGAGAGAAATCAAATGGGCCCCAGGCTTTGTTCGCCACCACATACTCCGCATCGAACAGGCCGGTACCACCGATATCCCGCGCGCCAACCGCCACCTGCGGCATCCAGTAGCTCTCTTCCCACAGGCGAAGTTTGAGATCAAAAGCCTTATCTTTATAAGTCTGATCGCCAGAAAACGACTCCACGCCGCTGTATTTTTTGGTACGCACATCGGTATAGCGCAGGGTGGTTTCCAGCCAGGGGAAGAGTTGTACCGACGCAGAGTAGTAACGGTATTGATCGTTATCGCGGTAGTTAAGGCTCATTTCGCCTTCACGCGCCATGCGTGCGGTTGGGGTTTGCAGCAGTCCCACGCCGCCAAAGTCGGACTGGGAAGGTCCAATGGGCGCGGGCCAGGTTTCACCGTGGCAGGCAACGCTTACGCCCAGCGCCAGTAAGCTGAGCAGATAAGTTTTTCTCATTATTCGGGTATCCGCTGGGTCAGGGTGCGAAGAATGTCGGCATTGATTTCATCCGGGGTGCTGCGCCAGACGGCATCAGAGAGTCCGACAAAAATGATGCTGCCGGGCATCGGCTCAACGTGACGTTTGTTCCAGTAGGCGACCGGGACTTTTTGCGTGCGTCCGTCGGGATAGATGACCCAGGCGTAGCTACGATCTGCGCCGCTGAGCCGACGTTGCCCATCGAGATAGCTGGCGATATCGCGCCCGGGCATAAACGGTTGTTTACCCGGATGACTTAGCAGGCCAAACAGCGTTATATCCGTTGGCTGCGGCCCGACCCACAACGTGTAATTGCCCTGCAACGGCGGGTTGCCTCGCTCACTGACGCGCACAACATCCGGGTCGAGATTAATCTTCTGTCTGCCGGTCACCTTCAGCGCCTGAATTTGCTGGCGCAATGCGTTGATAGCCGCGGCATCGTCACCACTTGCTTCAGCGCTGAGCATCGCCAGACGAGCCAGTAATGCCTGCTGCTGACGCTCTGCTTCCGTCGTTGCCCGCTCTTCGCTGATAACCGCTCCTGGCCACCAGCTATTACTCAACCGCGGCTGCCCAACCAGGTCGAGCAGATGTTCGGCCCCGGTCAACGTTTTTGGCTCTTCGCTGGCGGAGGTAAAGACCTTAACGCTACCCGCAGCAAAAACTGACGCTGCGCTCAGGCTCAATAGCAGCGCCACAACGGCTCGTTTCATCATGATTTTGCCGCCTTAATCAGCGTGGTTTTCACCGGGAAGTAACGTGCGCCAAGATACTGTTCCGATTGGCGAATCTGCCCTTCGCTGTCGATCCAGTAGCGGTTATGCCAGCGCGTTTGATCGGTGGTGACTTCTTCGTCAAGGATTCGTACTGGCGTATCTTCGCTACCCACCTTAATGGTGTCAGTGCCATCCCATTCGAAAACCGAGCGGGCAGTGGCATAGCGCACCTGCTGATGTTCGGTCCAGCCCATCGTGCGGGTCCACGTTGCCCCATCAACTATCTGGTTTGGTTTGATGAGCGGATCTGCCGCGAGATTATTCACCTCGATCAGGTTATCCCCGCCGAGATGCGTTTTCACCATGCGCCCAGACTGCGTGACGAGAATGGCCCGATCCTGAGTCACCCATTTCTGCTGTCCGTTTTCCGCGAACGCGAGTACCACAAACAGCTGAGGGCCGCCGTTGAGCTGTATGTACTGGCTGGCGTAGGGCATGTTTTTGATTTCATCGTCCGTCATCTGTACGCCGGGAGTACCAAACACGCTATCCCATAGCGAATGACCCAGCCCTTCGGTGGTGGCTGAGCACGCCTGTAATAACAGGCAAACCATTATCAGCGCTGGTCGCTTCACGACATTTCTCCGCAGCGGCAAAATAACCACACCGAAGTGTGGTTAGAATTAAACGTACCGGTATTACTGGGTACTGGTGGTTGTGGTGGTTGTGGTTCCGGTGTTAGAACCATCGCCGCCACCGGTTGCCGCAAGGGCAACCCCCACCGCAGAACTTACGGTGCTCGCGCTGGTTGCGGAGGAACTTCCTGCCGAAACCGACGCGGCAGCCGACCCTGCAGCCTCACCCACCTGAACGGGGGCAGCATAGACAGAAGTCGCCGCAAGCGCAGATATAGCCCAAAGGCCATACAGAACTTTTTTCATCACAAATTCCCTTCATTGTATGAATGGAGATTTACCCAAAAGAATTTCGGGCGAGATCGAGTATACACAAGCCAAAGTGTGCAAATTACGCCAGGCGGGAATTTAGGATAATTAGATAGCAAGAAATAAAATGATTAACGATAGATAATTAAATCAATACAATCAAAAAGTTAAAATATAAAAACAAAAACACAACATCCGGTAATTCTGAAAAAACCAGAAACACGATAACGTTGAATGAATTATTTTAGGATTAAGCTCAATAAAGGTGTAAAGCAAAAACGTAGATATTCGGGCGCCAGATTATAAAAAAAGCCGATATTAATATCGGCTTTTTTTATAAGTAATCTGCAAATTCATTCGAATTGCAGCAAGGCGGCAAGATCGTTAATCCCCGGGAGCATAGATAGCTATGTTACCGGGGTTAACGAACGCAGCCAACACCGCTGCGGCTCGAAGGAAGAAGCAGATTAACGCCAGGACTTATAACGGTTAATCAAACCGTTAGTTGAGCAATCATGGCTGGTGATTTCTTTATCATCATTCAGCTCTGGCAGAATGCGATTCGCCAGCTGTTTGCCCAGCTCAACGCCCCACTGGTCAAAGGTGAAGATATTCAGAATCGCGCCCTGAGTGAAGATTTTGTGCTCGTACAGCGCAATCAGCGCACCCAGGCTGAACGGTGTGATTTCGCGCAGCAGGATGGAGTTAGTTGGACGGTTACCTTCGAACACTTTGAACGGAACAACGTGGTCAAGCGTTGCCGGATCTTTACCCTGGTCGCGGTATTCCTGCTCAACCACTTCACGAGATTTACCAAAAGCCAGCGCTTCGGTCTGGGCGAAGAAGTTAGACAGCAGTTTCGGATGGTGATCCGACAGCGGGTTGTGGGTGATTGCCGGAGCGATGAAATCGCACGGAACCATTTTGGTACCCTGGTGAATCAGCTGGTAGAACGCATGCTGACCGTTAGTACCCGGCTCACCCCAGATGATTGGGCCTGTCTGGTAATCCACCGCATTGCCGTTACGGTCAACGTATTTACCGTTGGATTCCATATTGCCCTGCTGGAAGTAGGCCGCGAAACGGTGCATATACTGGTCGTACGGCAGAATCGCTTCGGTTTCAGCACCGAAGAAATTGTTGTACCAGATACCGATCAGCGCCAGCAGCACCGGCAGGTTTTTCTCCGCCGGAGTGGTGGCGAAGTGTTTGTCCATGGCGTGCGCGCCAGAAAGCAGCTCAACAAAGTTGTCGAAGCCCACAGAAAGGATGATGGACAGACCGATTGCAGACCACAGGGAGTAACGACCGCCAACCCAGTCCCAGAACTCGAACATATTGGCGGTATCAATACCGAACTCGCCAACCGCTTTACCGTTAGTGGAGAGCGCTGCGAAGTGTTTGGCAACGTGCTTGTTGTCGCCAGCGGTCGCCAGGAACCAGTCGCGCGCGCTGTGGGCGTTAGTCATGGTTTCCTGAGTGGTGAAGGTTTTGGAAGCGACCAGGAACAGCGTAGTCTCCGGATTCACTTTCTTCAGCACTTCGGCAATGTGCGTACCATCGACGTTAGACACAAAGTGCATGTTCAGGTGATTTTTGTACGGGCGCAGCGCTTCGGTCACCATGAACGGGCCGAGGTCTGAACCGCCGATACCGATGTTCACGACATCAGTAATGGCTTTACCGGTATAGCCTTTCCAGCTTCCGGAGATAATCGCTTCAGAGAAGGATTTCATCTTCTCAAGCACCGCGTTCACTTCCGGCATCACATCTTTGCCGTCAACGATGATTGGAGTGTTGCTACGGTTGCGCAGCGCCACGTGCAGCACGGCACGATCTTCAGTGCGGTTAATTTTCTCACCGGAGAACATGGACTTGATGGCACCTGCCAAATCGGTCTCTTTCGCCAGATCCTGCAGTTTAGCCAGCGTCTCTTCAGTGATGCGGTTTTTGGAGAAATCCACCAGCATCAGATCGTCAAACGTCGCGGAAAATTTAGCGAAACGATCGCTATCTTTCGCGAACAGATCCGCGATAGTAACGTCTTTCATCTCTTCAAAGTGTTTTTGTAGTGCCTGCCAGGCTGAGGTCTGCGTTGGATTGATGTTTTTCATTAGCAATACTCTTCTGATTTTGAGAATTGTGACTGAGATCGATTGTAACGCCAGTCACAGAAAAGTGTGATTGTTTTAATGCCATCGCCCTTGTATCCATCGAACCAGGGTAAAAAGTATAGATGTTATAAGCGCTGTTACTGAACGGAAACGCAGCATGAAAAATCCGCATAATCCCAGCGTTGACAGTGCAAGCTACACATTTTATTTATAAATACGGTATTTGCATTTGCGCCTGCACCGGTTTTCGTTCTGCCTTATGTGCCATGGTCGCTCTATTCATTCCCTGACACGAGGTAGTTATGACTGATGTAGTTGTCTCCAAGTTTGGCGGTACCAGCGTGGCGGATTTTGATGCCATGAATCGCAGCGCTGATGTGGTGCTTTCTGATGCTAACGTCCGTGTAGTGGTACTTTCCGCTTCCGCTGGAATTACCAACCTGCTGGTCGCACTGGCTGAAGGGCTGGAGCCAACCGAGCGCTTCGAAAAACTCGACGCCATTCGTCAAATTCAGTTCAATATTCTGGAACGCCTGCGTTATCCAAACGTAATTCGTGAAGAGATTGAACGTCTGCTGGAAAACATCACCACGCTGGCAGAAGCGGCGTCACTGGCGACCTCTACCGCCCTGACCGACGAACTGGTCAGCCACGGTGAACTGATGTCTACCCTGTTGTTCGTCGAGATCCTGCGTGAACGCAACGTGCAAGCACAGTGGTTTGACGTGCGTAAAGTGATGCGCACCAACGATCGTTTTGGTCGCGCAGAACCCGACGTCGCGGCGCTGGCTGAACTGGCAACGCTTCAGTTGGCCCCGCGTCTGAGCGAAGGTCTGGTAATCACTCAGGGTTTTATCGGCAGCGAAGGCAAAGGCCGCACCACCACGTTGGGGCGCGGCGGTAGCGATTATACAGCCGCCCTGCTGGCCGAAGCGCTGCACGCAACGCGCGTCGATATCTGGACCGATGTTCCAGGCATTTACACTACCGATCCGCGCGTTGTTCCTGCAGCGCAGCGTATTGATGAAATCGCCTTTGAAGAGGCCGCGGAAATGGCGACCTTTGGCGCGAAAGTGCTGCACCCGGCAACCCTGTTGCCGGCCGTACGTAGCGATATCCCGGTATTTGTTGGCTCCAGCAAAGATCCAAAAGCAGGTGGTACGCTGGTCTGCAATAAAACCGCGAATCCACCGCTGTTCCGTGCGCTGGCGCTACGCCGTAAGCAGACGCTGCTGACGCTGCATAGCCTGAATATGCTGCACTCCCGCGGCTTTTTAGCAGAAGTGTTCGGCATCCTTGCACGCCACAATATATCGGTAGATTTAATTACCACATCAGAAGTCAGCGTAGCGCTGACGCTGGATACCACCGGTTCAACCTCCACCGGCGATACGCTGTTAACGCAGTCTCTGCTGATGGAACTGTCTGCCCTGTGCCGGGTTGAAGTCGAAGAAGGCCTGGCGCTGGTGGCGTTGATTGGCAACGACCTGTCCAAAGCCTGCGGCGTGGGTAAAGAGGTATTTGGTGTACTGGAGCCGTTCAACATCCGCATGATTTGCTACGGCGCGTCCAGCCATAACCTGTGCTTCCTGGTGCCCGGTAGCGAAGCCGAACAGGTGGTACAGAAGCTACATCATAATTTGTTTGAATAATATTTCATCACGCGATAAACAATAACTATAGCCGGGCTCGAACCCGGCTTTTTTATAACAACACAACACATTTCAATCGCAAGGAAGATAACATGCTCGCTACTCTCACGCGGCTGTTCCCGTTATGGGCGCTGCTGCTCTCTGTTATTGCGTATTACACGCCCTCCACCTTTACGCCTGTCGGGCCATTCGTACCGTCGTTGCTGATGCTGATCATGTTCGGCATGGGCGTTCACCTGAAGGTGGACGACTTTAAACGCGTACTCTCACGCCCCGCACCTGTCGCGGCGGGTATTTTCCTGCACTATCTGGTGATGCCGCTCGCCGCATGGATTTTGGCGCTGGCATTTAATATGCCTCCGGAACTGTCGGCAGGGATGGTGCTGGTCGGTAGCGTCGCCAGCGGAACCGCATCGAACGTCATGATCTATCTGGCAAAAGGTGATGTGGCGCTCTCCGTGACTATTTCATCGGTTTCAACGCTGGTCGGCGTTGTCGCCACGCCGCTGCTGACACGGCTGTATGTCGACGCGCATATCCAGGTGGATGTGATGGGTATGCTGCTGAGTATTCTGCAGATCGTGGTCATTCCGATTGCTTTGGGGCTGGTCATTCACCATCTGTTCCCACGCGTCGTAAAAGCCGTGGAACCGTATCTGCCGGCGTTTTCTATGGTGTGCATCCTGGCGATCATCAGCGCCGTCGTGGCGGGTTCTGCCTCGCACATTGCGTCCGTCGGCTTTGTGGTGATTATCGCCGTGATCCTGCATAACACCATTGGCTTGCTCGGCGGCTACTGGGGCGGAAAACTGTTTGGTTTCGACGAGTCAACCTGTCGTACGTTGGCTATTGAAGTGGGCATGCAGAATTCAGGGCTTGCCGCTGCGCTGGGCAAAATCTACTTTGGCCCGCTTGCGGCGCTGCCCGGCGCGTTGTTCTCGGTCTGGCATAACCTTTCCGGTTCGCTGCTGGCAGGTTACTGGTCCGGTAAACCGATTGAAGAAAAAGAACGCCGCTAATTGGCGGCGGTAGGCCGGATAGCGGCTAACACCTTATCCGGCCTACCCAGCCTCTGCACTTTGCCGTACACTGCGAATATCGGCTAACAGAGGGCACCCTTATGGCACTCCCCCGCATTACCCAAAAAGAGATGACCGAGCGCGAACAGCGTGAACTGAAAACGCTGCTCGACCGCGCGCGCATTGCGCATGGTCGGCTGCTGACCAACGCTGAGACCAACAGCATCAAGAAAGAGTACATCGATAAACTGATGGCCTTGCGCGAAGCAGAAGCTAAAAAAGCCCGCCAGTTGAAGAAAAAGCAGGCTTATAAACCGGATGCGGAAGCATCATTTTCCTGGTCAGCGAATACGCCAACACGCGGCAGACGTTAACGCCCTTTCTTCTTACGCCCCGGCGAGGTAAAACGCTTCCCGTTTGCCGCCGGGCGCGATTTCTCTTTCTCAGCCGATTTTTCGATTTTCACCACCGGGCGCTTAATGCCTGCGGTTTTGGGCTTCGCTTTCGCCTTCGGTTTGGCTTCTGAGGACGAGTTCTCAATCAGCTTGAACAGGTCGATCAGTTCGTCATCCGTCAGGTCGCGCCATTCACCCAGCGGCAGGCCGGACAGACCAACGTTCATGATACGTGTACGCTCAAGCTTAGTAACTTCATAGCCAAAGTGCTCGCACATACGACGGATCTGGCGGTTCAGCCCCTGAATCAGCGTGATGCGAAACACAAACGGCGCTTCTTTCTTGACCTTACATTTCTTGGTGACGGTGCCAAGGATTGGCACACCGGCGCTCATCCCACGGATAAAGTCATCAGTGACCGGCTTATCTACCGTCACCAGATACTCTTTTTCATGATCGTTACCGGCACGCAGGATTTTATTCACCAGATCGCCGTGGTTGGTCAGAAAGATAAGTCCCTGGGAATCTTTGTCCAGACGACCGATTGGGAACACGCGCTTGCTGTGGTTAACGAAATCAACAATGTTGTCGCGTTCGCTGTCTTCAGTGGTGCTGACAATCCCTACCGGCTTGTTCAGCGCGATAAAAACCAGATCTTCCGCTTCACGCGGCTCAATCAACCGACCATTCACTTTTACGACGTCGCCAGGCATCACCTGATCGCCAATGGTGGCGCGTTTACCATTCAGGAAGACATTCCCTTGTTCGATAAAGCGATCCGCCTCGCGGCGCGAGCAGATTCCGCTTTCACTGATGTATTTATTTAATCGGATGGATGAGTCGGGCAGCATAATTTCTCCTTTGACAGCGAAATATACCCTACCTTGCGGGGGATAAAAAAGCAGAGCGTGAAAATGTGCTATCGCATCTGATTACGTAATGCCTGCGGGCTGATACCAAATCGTTTTTGAAAGTGGTAACGCAAAGAGTTTGCGCTGCCGAACCCGGTTTGCTGCGCGATCTGCTCAATACTGATATGGGATGTATTGAGCGCCTGCTGCGCACGGTTTAGCCGTTCATTCATCAGCCAACGTGCGGGAGTAAGCCCCGTTGACTCCTGAAATCGCCGCATCAACGTTCGGGGACTCATACCGACCTGGCTGGCCAGAGCGTCAAGAGTATGCTTCTGCGCGATATTGTTATGTAACCAGTCAAGCAAAAGACCAAAACGCTGGCTTTCCCGACTGCGGGCAACAGGACGCAGTTGCTGCTGAGTCTGGCTGCCATCCCTGTGGGGCTGCAGCACCAGGCGACGGGCCACGTTATTGGCAACCTCAAGTCCAAAATCAGTGCGCACCACATGCAAACATAAATCAATCCCTGCCGCACTACCTGCCGAAGTGAGCACGTCGTGGTCACCGACATACAGGACATCTTCCACGACGTTGATGGCGGGAAAGCGTCGCTGGAGTTCACTGACGTAACGCCAGTGCGTCGTCGCCTTACGGTCATCCAGCAAACCTGCCGCAGCCAGAACAAATACACCAGAACAGATAGAGATGACTCGACAACCGCGTTGATGTGCTTCACGAAGCGCATCGCATAATGCTTCCGGGACCGGTGAGCTCACGTCACGCCAGCCAGGAATGACAATAGTGTCTGCTTCCTGCAGCAATTCATATCCACCGTCCACCACGATACGAACCCCGCCAGTTGCCCTTAATTCACCTTGATCAACCGAAGCCACGGCAAAACGATACCAGCCCTCTCCCAGTTCAGGTCGCGGAAGCCCAAAAACTTCCACTGCGACACCAAACTCGAAAGTACATAGCCCGTCATAAGCGAGTGCAACGACCAACGGGCGAGAAGATGTTGTCATGATCCTGGCGGAATCTGTCATGGTCAGAGGGTGTTTCAAGGTTAATTTTTTGATGAGATAAGAGGTAACACAACAGCTGATTTCACCACAAGAGAAAACAACAATATGAGTACCGTAACTGATATTCCAGCCGCTTCATCTGCACAAGCTATCACCCATTTCCAGCAACGTCTGAATATGGAGACGGATTGTTCTGACGTTCATTCCGCGATGGCTGCTGACGACAAAGATTTTGTGCTTTTACATGTGGTGGGGAGTGCAGAGAGTTTTTCCCGTTGTCATATCCCTGGCGCGATTCATCTTCCTCATCGACAGATAAATACGGAATCCTTGAAAAAATGGCCACAGGACACACTGTTTGTCGTCTATTGCGCTGGCCCACACTGTAACGGGGCCGATCGCGCGGCGCTGAAGTTGGCGCAGCTAGGTCGACCGGTGAAAATAATGATTGGTGGTATTAAGGGCTGGGAGGACGAAGGCCTGGCGTTTGCCACTACGCAAAAGGACGCTGTTTCAATAGATTGATCGTTGTTAAGTCCGAACGGGCTTTTCCAACAGGAGGTTGTGGTTAACCCGTTCGGCTTTTCCCCCCTTCCAACATCGTGAGCCATATCAGTAAGGCGTTACGCTGATAGTGGTAGCATTAGCGCGGTTTGTAATTTTCTGATTACATGGAGAAATGATGGAACTGCTTTTATTGAGTAACTCGACGCTGCCGGGCAAAGGCTGGATGGAACATGCGCTACCGCTGATTGCTGAGCAGTTGAATGGTCGCCGTACGGCGGTGTTTATTCCGTTCGCTGGCGTGACGCAAACCTGGGATGAATACACGGCGAAAACGGCAGCCATCTTTGCGCCAATGGGCGTCAACGTTACTGGCATTCATACCGTTGCCGATCCGATCGCTGCCATTGAAAACGCAGAACTGGTGATTGTCGGCGGGGGTAACACCTTCCAGTTACTGAAAGAGAGCCGCGAGCGCGGACTGCTGGCGCCGATTGTGGATGTCGTCAAACGCGGTGCGCTGTACATCGGCTGGAGCGCAGGTTCTAACCTCGCCTGCCAGACCATCCGCACCACCAACGACATGCCGATTGTCGATCCAAAAGGTTTTGATGCCCTGGGTCTGTTCCCGCTGCAGATTAACCCACATTTCACCAATGCGCTTCCGGAAGGCCACAAAGGCGAAACGCGTGAACAGCGTATTCGCGAGCTGCTGGTTGTGGCACCAGAGCTGACGGTAATTGGTTTGCCGGAAGGAAACTGGATTAAGGTGAGTAACGGCCAGGCGGTTCTTGGCGGTCCGAACACTACTTACGTCTTTAAAGCGGGTGAAGACGCGGTTGCCCTCGAAGCTGGTCACTGCTTCTAACCGACGTTGCCGGATAACGGCATAAATGCCTTATCCGGCCAACCGGTCCACCTCACTCAATAATCGTCGCGCTCATCGTCCTCATCCGGCTGTTCCAGCACGCTATAGGCCACGGAACAAAACAGCGAGTTCAGACGCTGCATATCGCCCAGCAGCGCCAGGTGCAAGGAGCTGGTCTCGATGCTCTGCACGTTCTGCTGATGCAGACGGTCAACGTGCGCATGCGAATACCGACGGTTGAGAATACGGAAACGGTGCTTGCTACGGCGCAGACGTCGGGCGCTGGTCACGTCACCAGAGAAGAACACCGACATCGCCAGCTGCAGATTGCTGAGCAGCTGATCGAAGAGCGCATCCAGCTCTTTCAATCCTTCCACGGAGAATGCGCGACGGGCAGCCAGCGACTTATCCGCTATCTCACTGCCCATACGTTCGACAATATCGGAAGCCTGCTCGAGGTTAAGCGACATTTCGATAATCTCCGCCCAACGGCGTGATTCCTCTTCCGCCAGTTCATCCTTTGGCATCCGCGCCAGATAAAGCTTGATTGCCGTGTATAGCACGTTAATGTCGTCCGCCATCCTGCGCAGCTCTTTCTCTTCACGCGGCTCGCCGTGCATCACCTTCTTCAGCCCGTCCATCATCTGCTCCATCGCGTCGCCGATGCGCAGAGCTTCACGAGCGGCATTGGCCAGGGCCAGCGTCGGCGTATCCAGCGCACTGACGTCCAGATGTTTGGGCTTCAGATGCGCATCCAGCTCCGGCTCATCGCGGATAATGCGCTTACAAAAACGCGCCATCGGTTCTGCGAACGGCACCATCGCCACACAGCGCACCAGGTTGTAGAAGACATGGAAGTAAATAACCAGTTCAGATTTCGGCAGCGGCAGTTCATCCATCAGATTTGCCAACGGATGAACAAACGGCAGGATAATCAGGCTTCCCACCAGCTTAAACAGCAGGCTACCGAGCGCCACACGGCGGGCGGCGGCGTTAGCGGCGCTGTTATTAAGCATCGCCAGCAGGCCAGAGCCGAGGTTGGCGCCAATCACCAGACACAACGCCACCGGGAACGAGATAATGCCTGCCGCGGTCAGCGTTGCCGTTAGCAGCACCGCCGCAAGGCTGGAGTAACTGATAATCGCGAACATAGCGCCAATCAGCGCATCCAGCATGATATCGCCGGTGAGCGAGGCGAAAATAACCTGTACGCCGTTAGCCTGGGTGATCGGTGTTACCGCCTGCACAATCAGTTCCAGCGCCAGTAAAATCAACCCCAGTCCAATACCAACCCGCCCCAGTTGCCCCACACGGGACTGCTTACGTCCGAGAAAGAAGATCACGCCGATAAAAATCAGCAGTGGCGACAGCCAGGAGAGATCGAAGGTCAGGATACGCGCCATCAGCGCGGTCCCGACGTCGGCGCCGAGTACAATCACCAGCGCAGGGGTGAGCGCGACGAGGTCCTGCGCGACAAACGAGGTCACCAGCATGGTGGTGGCGTTGCTGCTTTGTACCAGCGCCGTCACGCCGATACCCGCACAAAAGGCGAGCGGCTTCTTTTCAACACTACGGCTGAGTACGGTACGCAAGCGGGCGCCGAAGACGCGCATCACGCCGGTGCGCACAATATGAGTACCCCAAACCAGCATAGAGACAGCAGAAAGCAGGTGTAACAGAGTTAGCACGGAATCAGGTTCTCCTTATCGTTATATGTTCCTGAGGTTCATAGCAATGACATACCGCCTGATGGCGCTACGCTTATCAGGCCGACAAAAATGTGCCATCCGGCAAGCACTACCGATGAACGTTCTTTCAGTATAAGGGTTTAAACGTAATAAAGAGACAAGGCACTCATTGAGTGCCCTGTTTGTTGTAAATAAAGATGACAGTTTTGTGAATCAGTCAGCGTCATAGCCCAGATTAGGCGCTAACCAACGTTCGACTTCCGCCACGCTCATGCCTTTACGGAAGGCGTAATCTTCAACCTGATCGCGCTGGATTTGCGCCACGGCGTAGTACTTGCTGTCTGGATGACTGAAATACCAGCCGGAAACCGACGCACCTGGCCACATCGCGAAGGATTCAGTGAGCTTCATCCCGGTGTGCGCTTCTACATCCAGCAGTTCCCAGATGGTGGCCTTTTCGGTGTGTTCCGGACACGCCGGATAGCCCGGTGCCGGGCGAATTCCCTGGTAGTTTTCGCGGATCAGCTCCTCGTTGCTGAGGTTCTCATTCGCCGCATAGCCCCAGTAGACTTTACGCACGCGCTCGTGCAGATATTCCGCGAACGCTTCCGCCAGGCGGTCGGCGATCGCTTTCACCATGATCTTGTTGTAGTCGTCATGCTGGGCTTCGAAGGCGTCCGCCAGTGCATCTTCCTCCAGACCGCCGGTAACTGCGAAAGCACCGATGTAATCCGCTTTTCCGCTCAGTTTCGGCGCAACAAAGTCAGACAGGCAGTAGTTGGCGAAACCGACTTTTTCCGTCTGCTGGCGCAGGTGATGACTGACGTTGATAACGTGCGTACGCGTCTCGTCACGGTAAATCTCGATGTCGTCCCCCACGCGGTTAGCCGGGAACAAGCCCACCACGCCGCGCGGATTCAGGGTTTTCTCAGCGCTGAGTTTATCCAACATGTCATTGGCGTCTTTGAACAGACGTTTCGCCTCTTCTCCCACCACCTCATCTTCGAGGATGCGCGGGTATTTCCCGGCCAGCGACCAGGTCATAAAGAACGGCGTCCAGTCGATGTAGTTGCGCAGCGTTTCGATGCTGGCTTCAACGCTCTGTACGCCGAGGCGGTGCGCCACCGGCGGCGTGTAGTTTTCCCAGTCGAAGGCCAGATCGTTGTCGCGGGCAGCCTGTAACGTTACTGGTGGGGTCCGCGGTTTCTTACGCGCATGCTGGATACGCACGGTTTCGTACTCTTTACGCGTACGGGCGACAAAGTCATCGCGCTGAGTGTCAGAGAGGAGTGCGGCGACTACGCCAACGGTACGCGAGGCGTTCTGCACATAAACCGTCGGACCACTGTAGTTCTGCTCTATTTTCACCGCCGTGTGCGCTTTTGAGGTGGTCGCGCCGCCAATCAGCAACGGAATAGTGAACCCCTGACGCTCCATCTCTTTCGCCACGTTGACCATTTCGTCCAGCGACGGGGTAATCAGCCCGGAAAGACCAATCAGATCGGCATTCACTTCACGTGCCGTTCTGAGGATTTTCTCCGCTGGCACCATCACGCCAAGATCGACGATTTCGTAGTTGTTACATTGCAGCACCACACCAACGATGTTTTTGCCGATATCGTGCACATCGCCTTTCACGGTAGCAATGACCATCTTGCCGTTGCTGGAGCCTTTCTCTTTGCTGGCCTCAATATACGGTTCGAGGTAGGCCACCGCCTGCTTCATCACGCGGGCGGATTTCACCACCTGCGGCAGGAACATTTTGCCCTCGCCAAACAGATCGCCAACCACGTTCATCCCGTCCATCAGCGGCCCTTCAATCACCTCGATCGGACGCGCGGCCTGCTGGCGAGCTTCTTCAGTATCCTGCTCAATAAATTCGGTAATACCTTTCACCAGCGAATATTCGAGGCGCTTTTTCACGTCCCAACTGCGCCATTCCGCCATCTGGGCATTGGCAGTGTCATCAGTTTTGCTACCGCGATATTTCTCAGCCAGCTCCAGCAGACGCTCGGTGCCATCGTCACGACGGTTGAGGATCACATCTTCAACCGCATCGCGCAGCTCGGCGGGCAGGTCGTCGTAAATCGCCAGTTGTCCGGCGTTGACGATCCCCATGTCCATGCCGTTGCGAATGGCGTAGTAAAGGAATACCGCGTGAATGGCTTCACGAACCGGGTCGTTACCACGGAAGGAGAACGACACGTTGGAGACGCCGCCGGAGATCAGCGCGTGCGGTAGTTCGCGTTTGATGTCCTCACAGGCGCCGATAAAGTCCTGCGCGTAGTTATTGTGCTCATCAATCCCGGTCGCGACCGCAAAGATGTTCGGGTCGAAGATGATGTCTTCCGGCGGGAAGCCTACCTCTTCGGTAAGAATGTTGTACGCCCGTCGGCAAATCTCAATTTTACGCGCTCGGGTGTCGGCCTGCCCCTGCTCGTCAAAGGCCATCACCACCACTGCGGCACCGTAGCGTCGCAGCAACTTCGCGTGGTGGATAAAGGTCTCAACCCCCTCTTTCATCGAGATGGAGTTAACGATGCCTTTACCCTGAATGCACTTCAGCCCTTTTTCGATGACGTCCCATTTTGAGGAGTCGATCATAATCGGCACGCGGGCGATATCCGGCTCACCGGCGATAAGGTTGAGAAAACGCACCATCGCCGCTTCGGCGTCGAGCATCCCCTCATCCATGTTGATATCGATAATCTGTGCGCCACTTTCCACCTGCTGACGGGCGACATCCAGCGCTTCGTTGTATTTCTCTTCTTTGATCAGTCGCTTAAATTTCGCCGAACCGGTGACGTTGGTACGCTCGCCGACGTTCACAAACAGGCTATCGTCGCCAATATTCAACGGTTCAAGGCCAGACAGACGGCAGGCTACCGGGATTTCCGGCAAGCGGCGCGGCGGCAAGCCTTCCACTGCGCGGCTCATCGCGGCGATGTGTTCCGGCGTGGTGCCGCAGCAGCCGCCAACCACGTTGAGGAAGCCCGCTTGCGCCCACTCGCGTATTTGCGCCGCCATGGTGTCGGCATCGAGATCGTATTCGCCAAAGGCGTTCGGCAACCCGGCATTCGGGTGCGCGGTAACGTAGCATTCGGCAATGCGCGACAGCTCCTGCACGTACTGGCGCAACTCGTCCGGGCCTAAGGCGCAGTTCAGACCGAAGGTCAGCGCATCGGCGTGGCGCAGTGAGTTATAGAACGCTTCGGTTGTCTGACCGGAGAGCGTACGCCCGGAAGCATCGGTGATAGTGCCGGAGAGCATAATCGGCAACTCAACGCCCAGCGCTTCGAACTCGGTTTTAACCGCGAAAATAGCGGCTTTGGCGTTCAGGGTATCGAAGACAGTTTCAATCAGGATCAGGTCGCTGCCACCTTCCACCAGCGCTTTGGTGGATTCACGGTAGGCGGCCACCAGCTGATCAAAGGTAATATTGCGGTAAGCCGGGTCGTTGACGTCAGGCGAGATAGACGCCGTACGGTTGGTTGGGCCGAGCACGCCCGCGACATAACGCGGCTTTTCCGGTGTGCGTGCCGTCCATTCGTCTGCCGCTGCGCGCGCCAGTTTGGCTGCCGCAAAGTTGATTTCCGCCGACAGGGATTCCATCTGGTAATCCGCCATGGCGATAGTCGTGGAGTTAAAGGTGTTGGTTTCGATGATATCCGCGCCCGCCTCAAAATAGGCGTTATGGATGGCGGCGATCACCTCAGGTTTGCTGAGCACCAACAGGTCGTTGTTGCCTTTCAGATCGCACGGCCAGTCGGCAAAGCGTTCGCCGCGGAAATCCTCTTCGCTCAGACGATATCCCTGGATCATGGTGCCCATACCGCCGTCCAGCACCAGAATACGTTCATTTAACTGCTGACGTAATTGTTCAACTTTGCTGCTCACACTCGCTCCCGACAACGCTCAACCAGACCGAAAAAAACTCAACAGACCATACTGGCACAAACCTGAGAGGTGGAAAAGAGAACAACGGCCAACATGAGACATGTTCAGCTTCACTCATCCGATCAGTACAGGAATTCTTGCATTATAATTGAATAAAACGAAAATGATTTCCACGATACAGAAAAGGAGTCCGCCATGGTTGCCACAATCCCCGCGAAACGCGGTAGAAAACCCGCCGCTGCTACTACGCCTGCAACCGGGCAGGTTCAGTCTCTGACTCGCGGCCTGAAGCTACTGGAGTGGATTGCAGAATCCAACGGCAGCGTGGCACTAACCGAGCTGGCACAGCAGGCCGGTTTGCCAAACTCCACGACTCACCGTTTGTTGACCACCATGCAGCAGCAAGGATTTGTCCGTCAGGTGGGTGAATTAGGCCACTGGGCCGTGGGTGCGCATGCGTTTATCGTCGGCAGCAGCTTTTTGCAAAGCCGTAATTTGCTGGCGATTGTCCACCCGATCCTGCGCAAGCTGATGGAAGACTCCGGTGAGACGGTAAACCTGGCCGTGTTAGATCAAAGCGACCATCAGGCCATTATTATCGACCAGGTGCAGTGTACCCAACTGATGCGTATGTCCGCGCCTATCGGCGGCAAACTGCCGATGCACGCCTCCGGTGCGGGTAAGGCGTTTTTATCCCAACTGAGTGAAGAACAGGTGACTGGCCTGCTGCACCGTAAAGGGCTGCACGCATACACCCACGCCACGCTGGTGTCGCCGGTGCATCTGAAAGAGGATTTAGCCCAGACGCGCAAGCGCGGCTACTCCTTTGATGATGAGGAGCATGCGCTGGGTCTGCGCTGCGTGGCGTCGTGCATTTATGATGAACACCGCGAGCCGTTTGCCGCTATTTCCATCTCCGGACCCATTTCGCGCATTACCGACGATCGAGTGACCGAGTTTGGCGCCATGGCGATCAAAGCGGCGAAAGAAGTCACGCTGGCATACGGCGGATTTCGTTAAGAAAGGGTTACCGGGCGTCAAGCCGCAAATCTGATGCAAAACCGCTGTTTGCGCCGGTAGGCGTAAACATCTTCCACGTGCCCTTCACGGATCCGCGTTTGCAGACCTCGCCAGTAGTCGGCGCTGAACAGGTCAGCATGCATCTCTTCAAATAGCGGCCCGATACGCGGGTCAGCGCATAGCCAGTGACGAAACTCTTCCGGGAAGACATCCCCCGGGGATACGCTATACCACGGTTCAGCGCTCATCTCATCTTCCGGGTAGCGCGGCGGCGGGATATGACGGAAATTCACCTCAGTCATGTAGCAAATTTCATCGTAGTCGTAGAACACCACGCGCCCGTGGCGAGTCACGCCGAAGTTCTTAAACAGCATATCGCCGGGGAAAATATTGGCGGCGGCCAGCTGACGAATGGCATTGCCGTACTCTTCAATTGCATCGCGCAGTTGCTGGCCTTCGACCTGCTCCAGCCAGATATTCAGCGGCACCATCCGTCGTTCGATATACAGATGGCGAATGACGATCTGATCGCCGAGATCGGTAATTTTTTCCGGGGCTTCCTGTAGCAACAGCGCCATCAGCGACGGATCGATTTGCCGTTTATCCAGCACAAAGTTCTCGAACTCCTGAGTGTCAGCCATCCGCCCGACACGATCGTGCTCCTTGACCAGTTGATAACAGGCGCGGACGTGGGCGGCCGACATCTCTTTTTGCGGCGCAAATTTGTCTTTGATGACTTTAAAGACGCGGTCGAAGCCTGGCAGGGTAAATACCAGCATCACCATGCCGCGGATCCCCGGCGCTTCGATAAATTGCTCATCGCAATGGGCAAGATAGAGCAGATATTCGCGGTAACTTTCGGTCTTCGCGTGTTTCTGACAGCCGATCGCCATATACAATTCAGCGGTGGTTTTACCGGGCAGGATCTCGCGCAGCCACTCCACTAACGCGGCGGGCAGTGGGGCGTAAACCATAAAATACGAGCGGGCGAAGCCAAACACGATACTGGCTTCCGCCGTCGTGGTCAGGCAGGTATCGACAAACAGTTCACCCTCGTCAGTACGGTGAATTGGCAGTAAAAACGGCAGCGTCCCGGAAGGGGTATTCAACTTACCGACCAGCCAGGCGGCCTTGTTGCGATAAAACAGTTCGTTCGCCACCTGCAAATGACTGCGCTGCAACAGATCCGCCCCCAGCGTTTCGGTCAGGTGTTCGATGATGTAGTGGATATCCCGATGTCTGTTCTGCCACGGCAGACGCAAGGGCAGATCGCTGAGGACGCGCGTAAGCAGCCACTCCCAGCCGGTATCGGGAAAAAAGTCTTTCGCCAACGGGCGTGGGATCGTGCGAAAACGGCGCTCTGGCTGAGAGCTGAAAATAAACAGTCGCTCGGGAGTCAGCGAGCGGTGGTCAAATAACCGGCAATAGACGGAGTTAAAGAAACTCTCCGCAATCTCGAAGCGCGGGTAATCTGGCAATAGCCGGGTGTAATGCTCTTTCACGCGAAGTAAAAAATCCGCGTCGGTACTTTTGCCATCAGTAATGCAGCGCAGTTGCTCCACCACCAGACCCACATGATGATCGTAAAGGTGGATACGGCTTTTCATCGCCTGCTGAACCGCGTGCCAGTCGGCATGTTCAAAACGCTGCTGCGCGCCGGATGTCACTTCCAGAAAACGCCCGTACTGGGCGTCGAAACCTTGCAAAATCGTCTGAGCAATCAGTAATTCCAGGCCACGCGTCATCAATTTCTCCCATCCGGCACAATGTCATGCCGGATGGCGCATTCGCTTATCCGGCCTACATCCCTTCGTAGGCCCGGTAAGCGCAGCGCCACCGGGCATTGATCAAAACTGCGATTCTTCAGTCGAGCCGGTCAGCGCGGTCACTGAAGAAGTGCCGCCCTGAATGATGGTGGTTACTTTGTCGAAGTAGCCTGTCCCTACTTCCTGCTGATGGGACACGAAGGTGTAACCATCTTTAGCCGCCGCAAATTCCGGCTGCTGAACCTTCTCAACGTAGTGGCGCATGCCCTCACCCTGCGCATAGGAATGCGCGAGGTCGAACATGTTGAACCACATGCTGTGGATACCCGCCAGCGTAATGAACTGGTATTTGTAACCCATATCGGACAGCTGTTGCTGGAAGCTGGCAATGGTTTTGTCATCCAGGTTTTTCTGCCAGTTAAACGATGGCGAACAGTTGTAGGCCAGCAGTTTGCCTGGGAATTTCGCATGAATAGCATCGGCAAAGCGCTTCGCCAGTTCGAGGTCCGGCGTGGAGGTTTCACACCACACCAGATCCGCATACGGTGCGTAAGCCAGACCACGGCTGATCGCCTGCTCAATGCCCGCATGCGTACGATAGAACCCTTCGCTGGTACGCTCGCCAGTGATGAACTCGCTATCGTATGGGTCACAATCAGACGTAATCAGATCGGCTGCGTCAGCATCGGTACGCGCAATCACCAGCGTCGGAACGCCCATAACGTCTGCAGCCAGACGGGCTGCCACCAGTTTCTGGATAGCTTCCTGAGTCGGCACCAGGACTTTGCCGCCCATGTGACCACATTTTTTCACCGATGCGAGCTGATCTTCGAAGTGAACGGCCGCTGCACCAGCCTCAATCATCGATTTCATTAGTTCAAACGCGTTCAGTACCCCGCCAAAACCCGCTTCCGCATCGGCAACGATCGGCAGGAAGTAATCCACATAGCGCGGATCGTTCGGCTCAATACCGGTTGACCATTGGATCTGATCGGCACGACGGAATGTGTTGTTGATCCTGTCCACCACCGCCGGAACGGAGTTCGCTGGATACAACGAT
The DNA here is from genome assembly GCF_025106035.1 of Citrobacter sp. XY323. Classification (NCBI taxonomy): domain Bacteria; kingdom Pseudomonadati; phylum Pseudomonadota; class Gammaproteobacteria; order Enterobacterales; family Enterobacteriaceae; genus Citrobacter; species Citrobacter sp. XY323. The sequence continues at coordinate 3,537 of NZ_JANYUK010000016.1, read as the reverse complement.
TGATCCGGATACATGCTGGACGCCAGGTTGGCATCTGCCGCCACCTGCCAGCCTGAAAGGTAGACCGCTTCAATACCAGCTTTCGCTTGCTGCAGCGCCTGACCACCAGTCAGCGCGCCGAGGCTGTTGATATAACCTTTCTTCGATTCGCCGTGTAGCAGACGCCACATTTTCGCCGCGCCAAGCTGCGCCAGCGTGCATTCCGGGTTGACCGAGCCACGTAATTTCACCACTTCCTCCGCGCTATAGGGGCGGGTGATGCCTTCCCAGCGCGGTTGAGTCCATTCTTTCTGTAATTCTTCGATTTGTTGAGTACGGGTTTTCATGTGCAGATGCTCCATTAGGATAAATTGTGGGTAAATTAGGCCAACAGGCGATAGCCCGGTAACGTCAGGAAGTCAATTAACTCGTCGGAAGTGGTGATTTGCTCCATCAGGCGCGCGGCATCGTCAAAACGCCCGCTGCTGTAGCGGTGTTCCCCCAGTTCGTCCTGAATCACCAACATCTCTTCGGCCAGCATCTGGCGGAACAACGGTTTGGTAACCGGTTTGCCGTTGCTGAGCGTTTTCTGGTGGTGGATCCACTGCCAGATGGAAGTACGAGAGATTTCGGCGGTGGCCGCATCTTCCATCAGACCATAAATCGGTACGCAGCCATTACCGGAGATCCACGCTTCGATGTACTGCACCGCGACACGAATGTTGGCACGCATGCCTTCTTCAGTACGCTCACCTTCACAGGGTGCCAGCAATTGTTCTGCGGTAATCGGCGCATCTTCTTCACGGGTCACGAACAGCTGATTTTTATTTTCACCGAGTACGTCGTTGAACACCGCCATTGCGGTATCTGCCAGTCCTGGATGGGCAATCCATGTGCCGTCATGACCGTTATTGGCTTCCAGCGCTTTGTCCGCTTTTACCTTGGTCAGAACCTGGTTGTTACGTTCCGCATCTTTGCTGGGAATGAACGCGGCCATGCCGCCCATCGCGAACGCGCCGCGTTTATGGCAGGTTTTAATCAGCAGACGCGAATACGCACTGAGGAATGGCTTATCCATCGTCACCACCTGACGGTCCGGCAACACGCGATCCGGGTGGTTCTTCAGTGTTTTGATATAACTGAAAATGTAGTCCCAGCGACCGCAGTTCAGGCCCACAATGTGGTCACGCAGCGCGTGCAGAATTTCGTCCATCTGGAAAACGGCTGGCAGCGTTTCAATCAGCAGGGTCGCTTTAATTGTGCCGCGCGTCAGATTAAAGCGATCCTCTGCATAGCTGAACACTTCACTCCACCATGCCGCTTCTTGCCAGGCCTGCGTTTTGGGTAGATAGAAATAAGGGCCACTACCTTTTGCCAGCAACGTTTTGTAGTTGTGGAAGAAATAGAGGGCAAAGTCGAACAGGCTGCCCGGGATCGATTCGCCACGCCAGGTGACGTGTTTTTCCGGCAGGTGCAGACCGCGAACGCGGCACACTAACAGGGCCGGATTGGGTTTGAGTTGATAAATTTTACCGGCTTCGTTGGTGTAACTAATGGTGCCATTGACCGCATCGCGCAAGTTGATCTGCCCGTCGATAACTTTGCTCCACTCAGGAGCCAGCGAATCTTCAAAATCAGCCATAAAGACTTTGACGTTCGCGTTCAGCGCGTTGATAACCATCTTGCGCTCAACCGGTCCGGTAATCTCTACACGGCGATCCAGTAAATCATCAGGAATACCGCGAATTTTCCAGTTACCTTCACGAATGGAAGTTGTTTCCGAAATAAAGTCAGGCAACTTACCGTCATCAATATCCTGCTGCTGCTGGATACGTGCAGCCAGAAGTTTATTCCGCTTTGGCGTAAATCTTGTCACCAGCTCGGTCAGAAACTCCACCGCCTCAGCGGTCAGAATCTGCTGTTCCTGTTCGCCACGCGGCCTGGTGAAGATCAGTTCATCGGTTGTCGTTGCCTGTTGATTCATTGCGTAGTTCCTCGTCATTGATCCAAACACATCCCCAATGCGAACGAAGGATCGTTGTGCGGTTTTCGTTCAGCACAACTAAGACTACTCATTTAAATTTCAAAATCAAAAACAATTTCCATTTTTAATTTAATTATCAATTAACTTATTGATAACAATATAAATAAAATTTAATTACACAGTGAGGTGCGTTTCGGAAATAAAAAAGGCACCCGAAGGTGCCTGATTCAACATGCTGAAACGCTTAAGGATCGTCTGTTACAGAAGATTAATCCAGCGTTGGATTCATGTGACGCAGATCATATGGCGTGATCTGGTAAACGTAATAGTTGAGCCAGTTGGTAAACAACAGATTGCCGTGGCTACGCCAGGTTGCCCGCGGTTTATTTTGCGGGTCATCTTTTGGGAAGTAGTTATAGGGCACTTCCGGCGTTAAGCCCGCTTCGACGTCACGAAAATATTCACTGCCGAGTGTATGGGCGTCATACTCAGGATGGCCCGTTACGAAGGCGATACGTTTATCTTTGCTGGCAAACAGGTAGGCATCTCCCTCTTCTGTTTCGGCAAAAATCTCGAGATCGGTGTAGTCCCTGATAAGGGCAGCAGGAAAATCGGCATAGCGCGAATGCGGGGCCAGGAACGCATCATCAAATCCACGCGTCAGCAGCGCATGAGGATGAAGAATATGGTGCTCATAGACGCCTGAGAGTTTATCCGTACGGGTTTGCTTGGGAATTCCGTACAGGATATTCAATGCGGCTTGCACCGCCCAACAGACAAAGAGCGTCGATGTAACATGATCTTTCGCCCATTCAAGCACTTGTTTAATCTGCGGCCAGTAAGCTACGTCATTAAATTCAACCAGACCCAACGGCGCGCCGGTCACGATCAGTCCATCAAAGTTCTGATCGCAGATATCCTCGAAATTACAGTAAAAGTTATTCAGATGCTCCGTAGGGGTGTTGCGTGACTCGCGGGCATCAATGCGCAATAGCTGAACATCTACCTGCAGCGGTGAATTAGACAGTAAACGCAGGAACTGGTTTTCCGTTTCAATCTTCTTGGGCATCAGGTTGAGGATGAGCACCTTCAGTGGACGAATTTCCTGACCAGAAGCGCGAGATGACGTCATCACAAAGACGTTTTCCTCACGCAAGAAATTGACGGCGGGTAGCTCGTCCTGCACGCGAATTGGCATAACCTGATAACCTCACTACATACGTTTAAACGTTTAGACATCCAGATAGCTGAAGATACCCAGGAATCATGCGAATGTCGAGCCTGCATCCTCAAGTTGAGAAAGTTTCACGGCTCCTTGCTGTAGATTAGTGCAGTAAAGAAAAAAGGAGAATGCTATTCGTCGTTCGCGTAACAGGCAATGTGCTGCCGGGAGAGCCAGGTGCGCTGCGCTTCTCAGGCCTGAACACCGGTTACAACATGATGGGCTGGATAAAACGGTACGCTGCATCCGGCAGTTCTGACTGCCCTGCAGACGCAAAAAAAGCCCATCCGGCAGGATGGGCTTCTTCACTTATTTGATGCCTGGCAGTTTATGGCGGGCGTCCTGCCCGCCA
>NZ_JANYUK010000015.1:0-142583 GCF_025106035.1 Citrobacter sp. XY323 | reverse complement strand
CTTCGAGTGCCCACACAGATTGTCTGATAAATTGTTAAAGAGCAGTTGCGACGCGCTTTAGCGCTCTGTCGCGAGGTCCCGTATATTACGTTTTCCTCATTCAGAGTCAAGCATTTATTTTTGCTTTTCTCTGCGAGATTCTCAGTGGAACCCCGCTGACCCGGCGGTTTGTAATCCGTTGTTCCGTGTCAGTGGAGGCGCATTATAGGGAGTTATTTCAGGCTGACAAGGGGAAATTTAAAATAATCTTCCGAGTGCCTACTTTTCCACCAAAACAGCCTAAACAGCCAGTTTTTCGAGCGTCTTAAAGCCATAACGCTGCAGCACGGGCAATAATTGTTCGGCTTCTGCCGTCATTGCCATGCAGAATGCGACATTCTCATCAGTTGATTTCGCGTCTGGCGCTTCATGTTCTAATAACCAGGCCGTACGACGCGCAATCGCGGCACCAGAATCCACCAGCCGCGTCCCCTCGGGCAGGACCTGTAAAAGTTCTTCCCGTAATAGAGGGAAATGGGTGCATCCGAGCACCACCGTGTCAGGTGGTTCCGACATCCGCAGCCAAGGGCGCAGGACACGACGCAGTTCTTCCAGAGAAACGGTTTCACCATGCAGCTTCGCTTCAGCCAGTTCCACCAGCTCAGCGGAACCCAGCATCGCTATCTGACATTCGTTAGCAAACCGTGCAATCAACTCATGGGTATATGAACGCTTCACCGTTGCACGCGTAGCCAGCAGTCCCACCACACCATTCGCCGTGAGTCGCGCCGCCGGTTTAATAGCAGGCACCACGCCCACAACCGGAAAGGCAAATTTCTCACGTAATGCAGGGAGTGATACCGTGCTTGCTGTATTACACGCGATAACCGCAAGAGAGAGGGGATAGCGCTGCTGGACCGCAGTCACAATCTCAACAACACGTTCGACGATAAACTCCTCGCTCTTCTCTCCATAAGGAAAGGCGACGTTGTCGAAAGCGTATATATAGTGGAGATCCGGCAGAAGACGCCGGATCTCGTCATAGACCGACAACCCACCGACGCCGGAATCAAACACCAGCACAGTGGGGCGCGGATCAGAAAGTGTAGCTGCCAGACAAGGTGTATTCCCGTCCTGCAGTTGCGTAGCCATAAACTGTCTCGTAATCTTTATCGAACAGGTTGGCGATTTTACCACGAACTGTCAGCTGTGAGGTGATTGGATATGACACGCCAAGATCCCACAGGCTAACCCCACCCATTTTTACCGGCTGGTAGGTTACGTAGTCAGTGTCATAACGCGTTCCCAGGTAATGATACGTCAGGCCCCAGTCAAAATCATAAACCTGCCAGTCGAGCTGGTACTTCACCTGGTTTTTAGAACGGCGTGCGAGCGGCTTGTCCGTAATCGCATTGCGCGAATCGACATAATCGTAGCTCAGCGTATGTGCCAACGGCCCGGTATCAAAGTTTGCGGTCGCTTCCACACCTTTAATACGAACTTTACCTTCGTTAAAGTATTTCTCGGTATGCGGGTCGTAATCGATCATGTCGTCAATATCATTACGATATCCGGATACACGCCAGTTCACGCCCGCCGTTAAGCCTTCAAACGCCCCTTCCCATTGCTTACTTTGTTCAGGATCCAGGTTCGAATTGCCGTAATAACCATGCAACTGTCCGAGATTAGGCGCTTTGTAAGATGTACCGTAGGAGGCAATAAAGCGATAGCCTTCAATAAACTCCCATCCGGCGCTGGTCTGCCATGTGCCATGACGGCCAAATTCGGAGTTATCATCACTGCGCGCCGCACCTTCAAAGGTAAAGTCGCCCAGTTGCTGCAACCCGGTCAGGTAGAGACCCGTATTACGCTGATCGTAACCGTCCGTGACATACCCGGTGCCAGGCGTCGTGGTTTGCTTTTGCCAGTCAACGCCTGCGCCTACGTTACCGTGACCAAGCACCATACTGTTGGACCACTGAACATTATATTGCTTCATATCATCCAGTGTGGCCGAGGAGTCATAGCGACCATAATCCGGATCATAGTTGTAATCTTTACTATGGCTATAGCTGGAAACCAGTTGTGACTGGATAAGCTCGCCATTAAAGCGCAGCCCGGCATCCCAGCTTTGGCTATAGAGCTGACGGGTATCCACTAACGGCGTCCCAGGATAATAATACGCGTCATAATCTGTTCGGTTATCATAGCCGTAGCCGCGAACAAACCCGCTCCATGTATCGGAAAAGTTATGTTCCAGCGCGCCATACAGCGTCTTACTTAAGAAACCGTCTTTGTCGGGCTGAGCCTGAGAGCCAGTGCTACCGTATGCGACAACATCAAAACCTTTGGTATAGGCATAATCGCCCATTAATGTGACGCGAGTATTTTCACCAAGCTGTTGTTGGGTTGAGACATCATAATTCTGATACCCATTGCTCCCCACACCGGCAGTGAGTTCCGTCCCCGACTTTTCACGCGTGGTAATGATATTCACCACACCGCCAATCGCATCAGAACCATAAACCGCCGAACGCGGCCCACGAATGTATTCGATACGTTGCACTAACGAGACTGGGAACTGGCTAAGATCGGCTGCGCCGCTAACCCCTGCCAGGTTCAGACGCACGCCGTCAATCAACACCAGCACATGGCTGGCATTGGTGCCGCGGATAGAAATAGACGAATTTTGTCCCATACCACCGTATTGGGCGATATCCACGCCCGGCAGGCGGCGAAGCACATCATTGACGGAAGTGGATTGCCAGCGATCGATATCCTGACGCGTAACAACGGTGATAGGGGCAAGTACAGCGCTACGAGGCTGCTGAAAACGGTTGGCAGTGACGACGAGAGTATCTGGGCTAGTGTCCTGCGCCCAACCCGAAAATGCTGTGACGGACAGCGCCGTGCACAGCAACGATTTTTTAATCATTGTAAAGCATCCACAATATAAGAAGGATGCCGCAGGTCCCACCGATATTACGCGATGATGAAAACCAGATGCGACGTTAGCCGGCAGGTCTTCGGGCTTGGAGGCAACTTAAAGAGATGATGACTTCCCACGGCAAGCCGCAGTGTCTGCACCTGGTGCGCTCATCTCCTACCTTCCTTACCGCTGCGCGTCAGCTCCAGATTCACACTGGATTCCCTTTTAACTCACAGGACCGGAAAACGGATGCTACAGTTTGTTACAACCTGGTGTCCAGACCGCGCATCACAATATCGGAAATCATCAATGACTGGACATCTGTTGAGCAATCCCTACAATCCCCGCGTACTTTTATTTTTCAGGACGCATCATGACCCCCGAACACCTTCCGACAGAACAGTACGACGCCCAGTTAGCTGAAAAAGTAGTGCGTCTGCAGAGCTTAATGACGCCATTTTATGCACTGGCTCCGGAAGTGTTTCGCTCGCCGGTCAGCCACTACCGTATGCGCGCGGAATTTCGTCTGTGGCATGACGGGGATGATTTGTACCACATCATGTTCGACAGCCAGACCAAAAGCCGTATCCGCGTCGACAGTTTCCCGGCGGCCAGCGAGCTTATCAACACGCTGATGACGGCAATGATCGACGGCGTTCGCAACAACCACGTCCTGCGCCACAAACTGTTCCAGATTGATTACCTCACTACCCTGAGCGATCAGGCGGTGGTATCGATGCTGTACCATAAAAAGCTGGATGATGAATGGCGTCAGGAAGCTGAAGCGCTGCGGGATGCGTTACGGGCGCAAAACCTGAACGTGCATCTGATTGGCCGGGCAACCAAAACCAAAATCGAGCTGGACCAGGATTACATTGACGAACGCTTGCCGGTTGCGGGTAAAGAGATTATCTACCGCCAGGTTGAGAACAGCTTCACCCAGCCGAATGCCGTCATGAATATTCGGATGCTGGAATGGGCGATTGATGTCACCAGGGGATCAAAAGGCGACCTGCTTGAGCTGTACTGCGGCAATGGCAATTTCTCGTTAGCCCTCGCACAAAACTTCAACCGCGTGCTGGCCACTGAAATCGCTAAACCGTCCGTGGCTGCAGCGCAATACAACATTGCGGCTAACCATATTGATAACGTACAAATTATCCGCATGGCGGCCGAAGAGTTTACTCAGGCGATGAACGGGGTTCGCGAGTTCAACCGTTTGCAGGGAATCGATCTGAAGAGTTACCAGTGTGAAACCATTTTCGTTGACCCACCGCGCAGCGGTCTGGACAGCGAAACAGAGAAAATGGTGCAGGCGTACCCGCGAATTCTGTACATCTCCTGTAACCCGGAGACATTGTGTAAGAACCTGGAAACGTTAAGCCAGACGCACAATGTTTCACGCCTGGCTCTGTTCGATCAGTTCCCGTATACGCACCATATGGAGTGCGGAGTATTACTGACCGCCAAGTAAATGATGTCCTGGCCGGGCGCGCTTCGCTTGCCCGGCCTACAAATATTACTCCACGATTTCCTGTCTACGGTTACGCACTTTAAAGCCGATCCAGAACACCAGAATCACCGACAGAACCGCCGGGAAGAAGTTAGAGCCAATATCCGGATATTCAGCGCGTACCACAGTGCTGTACAACAGAACGCCGAGAATAAAACAGGCGGCGGCCAGGCCCGGTAACCCCACAGGCATGGTACGGTTTTGATAGCGTTGATGCAGACAATAAACCGTCAGCACCAGCGAAATAATTGGGAATACTGAGAATGGCACAATGGAGCTAAACAGCGCCGCAAATGTACCATTGATCGATAAGCCAGCAACCAGCGCCAGCAGCAGCGTACCTTTATCTTGACCTGACTGTTTCATTGCTCGTCCTTCTCGTTACTCGGAGTGATGCGTCATCTTCTCTTGTTCACGGCGGTACCAATAAAATGCGCCCTTCGCGATCATGCGCAGTTGCAATACCAGCCGTTCTTCCAGCTGTCGACGCTGCTCGGCGCCAACATCCAGTGCTTCTGCCCCGGCGCTGAACACAATGGTGACCATGGCTTCGGCCTGCGCTTCAGTAAACGCACGAGGCATATGGTTTTCGAGTTCGAGATAGTCCGCAAGTTCCGCAATGAAGTGCTGAATTTCACGAGCGACCGCTGCGCGAAACGCCGCGGAGGTTCCCGAACGCTCGCGCAATAATAAACGGAAGGCGTTGGGATTGTTGCCGATGAACTCCATAAATGTTGAGACCGAGGTGCGGATCACACTCCCGCCCTTCGCGATACGCTGGCGCGCCTGACGCATCAACTGACGCAGCATCAAACCACTCTCATCCACCATCGTCAGGCCGAGTTCATCCACATCACGGAAATGGCGATAAAACGAGGTTGGCGCAATGCCCGCTTCACGAGCGACTTCGCGTAAACTGAGGCTGGCAAAACTACGCTCAGCGCTGAGTTGACTAAATGCGGCTTCTACCAGCGAACGCCGGGTTTTTTCTTTTTGTTGCGCTCTAACGCCCATCACGATGTCTGAATCCTTCCACATACCTTGCTGGCACTATACCAGAGATTAGGCGGTTGGCATGGCTTTGTGAATGATTGTTTACGCGCAGTTTGTGCTTCGAGTTCGCAAAAAAGCACAACGATAATTGGGTTATCCCGACAACGATGTTACTATTCTGTTGCTTTTATGTATAAGAACAGGTAAGCCTGACCATGTCACATTCCTACGATTACGATGCAATAGTAATAGGTTCCGGTCCCGGCGGCGAAGGCGCTGCAATGGGTCTGGTTAAGCAAGGAGCGCGCGTCGCGGTGATTGAGCGCTATCATAACGTCGGCGGAGGCTGTACCCACTGGGGGACCATCCCGTCGAAAGCCCTCCGCCACGCCGTCAGCCGTATTATTGAATTCAATCAGAACCCACTTTACAGCGACCACTCCCGACTCCTTCGTTCTTCTTTCGCCGATATTCTCAACCACGCTGATAACGTTATTAATCAGCAAACGCGTATGCGGCAAGGATTTTACGAGCGCAACCACTGTGAAATTTTGCAGGGAAATGCCCGTTTTGTTGATGAACACACACTCGCCCTTGAATGCCACGACGGCACGGTGGAAACGCTGACCGCGGATAAGTTCATCATCGCCTGTGGTTCACGCCCCTATCATCCGGTGGATGTCGACTTTTCCCATCCCCGGGTTTATGACAGCGACTCTATCCTGAGCCTGCACCATGAACCCCGCCATGTTTTGATTTATGGTGCGGGAGTAATTGGCTGCGAATATGCGTCGATCTTCCGTGGAATGGACGTCAAAGTCGATTTAATCAACACTCGCGATCGTCTGCTTGCGTTCCTCGATCAAGAGATGTCCGACTCGCTCTCTTACCACTTCTGGAACAGCGGTGTGGTCATTCGCCACAACGAAGAGTATGAGAAGATTGAAGGTTGCGATGACGGCGTCATCATGCATCTGAAATCCGGTAAGAAACTGAAAGCCGACTGCCTGTTGTACGCCAATGGCCGTACCGGTAATACCGATTCGCTGGCGCTGGAAAATATTGGGCTGAAAACCGACAGCCGCGGACAGTTGAAGGTCAACAGCATGTACCAGACGGCGCTGCCGCACGTGTATGCCGTAGGAGATGTGATCGGCTATCCGAGTCTGGCATCGGCGGCCTACGATCAGGGACGCATTGCCGCCCAGGCATTGGTAAAAGGCGAAGCTACCGCGCATCTGATCGAAGATATCCCGACCGGAATTTATACCATTCCGGAAATCAGCTCCGTCGGGAAAACCGAGCAACAGCTCACGGCCATGAAAGTTCCATACGAGGTTGGCCGCGCCCAGTTTAAACATCTGGCACGTGCGCAAATCGTGGGTATGAGTGTCGGAACGCTGAAGATCCTGTTCCATCGCGAAACGAAAGAGATTCTGGGGATCCACTGCTTTGGGGAACGCGCGGCCGAAATTATTCACATCGGTCAGGCGATAATGGAGCAAAAAGGTGGTGGTAACACCATCGAATACTTCGTTAACACCACCTTTAACTACCCAACCATGGCGGAAGCCTATCGGGTAGCAGCGCTAAATGGCTTAAACCGCCTGTTTTAACGCACTGTCGAAATGGCCATCCATTGACCCACGGATGGCCTCTGCCAGCTGTTCATAACGGCTGCGCAGCGGCGAACCTGGACGATACACCAGGCCAATCGTACGGCGCGGTTCAGGCTTGATGCAGGGCAGATAGACAACGCCATCACGCTTACGCTCCGGCGGCACGGCCAGCGCGGGCAGTAAGGTAATACCGCTGCCTGCCGCCACCATGTTACGCAGCGTTTCCAGACTGGTCGCCCGGAAATGGGTATCCTCATCAGCACCCGCTTCAAAGCAGAAGCCCATCGCCTGATCGCGCAGGCAGTGGCCATCCTCTAGCATCAGCAGTTTCTCACCCGCCAGATCGGACATCGGCACACAGTCGCGGTTTGCCCATGGGTGATCTTCATAGATCGCCAGCAGCATAGGCTCATCAAATAACGGTACTTCGATGAACGCCTCACTCTCTTTCACCAGCGCCAGAATGACGCAGTCGAGCTTACCGCTATCCAGTTGCGCCAACAGCTGATGCGTCTGCGCCTCATGGAGATACATTTCCAGTTTTGGGAAGGTCTGGTGCAACATAGGAATAATATGCGGCAGCAGGTATGGCCCCACCGTTGGGATCAAACCAATATGCAGCGGTCCAGACATTGTCTCGCCTTGTTGGCTTGCCATCTCCTTGAGCACTTTGACCTCGCGCAGCACGGTGCGCGCCTGATCCACCAGCAGTAAACCTGCCTGAGTGAACAGCACTTTGCGACTCGTACGCTCCAGCAGCATGACACCAAGCTCATCTTCCAGCTTGCGGATCTGTCCGCTCAGCGTTGGCTGACTAACGTGACAGGAGTCTGCCGCTCGTCGGAAGTGACGATGTTCGGCTAGCGCCACCAGGTATTCAAGATCACGAATATTCATTATTCATCCTCCATCGCCACGATAGTTCGTAGCGATAGGTAGAATAGCAACGAACGATTATCCCTATCAAGCTTTCTGTTTAATAATGCACCACAGAAACGGAACGGTACCCCTTTAACCCTTGAAGCTACTGTCCGTTTTGAGAGTTTCTCTCATACTCGAAATAACTAAAGCCAACGTGAACTTTTGCGGACCTTGAGTCCGCATTTTTTTTGCGCCCGGCGCGAATACATTCAAAAAAATATATACAAAATATAAATTACATATTTCCATTCGATTATTTAAATGAAAATCATATTAAATTAAAATAATCAAAAACATTTTGTATCATTTATATATTTGACGCCCTGTCAGGTTCATAAATAATAACCGCGCGATATTCAATATATGGCAAATCGCAAGAACACTCGTTTCTTCGCCACTCTAATTATTTAGAGTACATTCACCCATATTTTTCTAATATTTATCGAATGGAATCTTTTATGAAACTCAATACTATTTCGCGATATTTTCTCGCGGCAGGCCTGATGTCGTGCGCCGCAAACGCATTCGCCCTGGAAGCCTGGAGCGGTCAGTCAGGTGGAAACACCATTGAAGTTATTTTTGACAGTAAAGTTTATAGTAACCGCTGGTATGTAAATGCCGATAATTGCCCACAGGGCGCCTCCGCTGAAAACTGGGATAATCCGTGGAGTTATTTGCGCGATGCCACAAAAGCGGAAATCGATCAATATGGCAACCCAACCACTTGTGAATCCGGGAGCGCCACGCCTGTTGCCCACGACGCATTCAGCGCAGAAAAAGATTATGCCAAAGATGATATTGTCGCTTATCAGGATGTGACATATGAAGCGTCCAGGCCCATTCCGGCTTATTCCTTCACCCCAGGTGCCGACAACCCGTGGAAACTCTATACGCCAGTACCCGACTGGAGTTCCAGCCAGGTTTATAACAAAGGGGATGAGGTCAAAGTTGACGACCAGTCTTATGAAGCGCTGTACTATACCGTTGGCGAAAATCCTTCTATTGCAGGTAACCAGAACCCGACCGGCACCAATGGCCGTCCGTGGAAACCGTTAGGCCCAACGGTCGAATTCACCCAGGAACAATTTAATAATGCCCCACAGATCAACTCTATTGCGCTTTACGAAGCTGGCAAACTGGCGGTGTACAAAGGGATACCTTATGTCGCTCAGACGAAAGTCAAAGGCGTTATGCCGGATGATAACAACCCGTGGGCGATTTATACCAACTGGGCAGGCACCAAAGAGCGCGTAGGGACGCCGAAAAATCCGTGGCCTGCCCACGTTTATGCACCATACGTCGACTTTAGCCTGAACAGCATTCCGGATCTGGCAAAACTGGCGAAAGAGCAAAATATTACCCACTTCACCATGGCGTTTGTCGTCGCGAAAAGCGGCGAGCAGTGCATCCCAACCTGGGGCACGGCCTATAATCTGCAGGATTACTCACAGTACAGCAAAATAAAAGCGCTGCGTGAAGCCGGTGGCGATGTGATGGTTTCCATTGGCGGAGCGAATAACTCCCCGCTGGCAGCTGCCTGTAAGAATGTTAAAGACCTGCAAAAACTCTACTACGACATTGTTGATAACATGAACCTGAACGTGCTGGATTTTGATATCGAAGGCACATGGGTGGCCGATCAGGATTCCATCGATCGCCGCAACCAGGCAGTAAAAGAGGTTCAGGCTCAGTGGAAAGAGGAAGGTCGCAAAGTCGGTATCTGGTACACCCTGCCAATTCTGCCGACCGGTCTGACGGCTGAAGGTCTGTATGTACTGGAAAATGCGCGCCATGCCGGCGTTGAGCTGGCTGGTATTAACGTGATGACCATGGACTACGGTAACGCCGTCTGCCAGTCAGACGGCACCGAAGGGCAGAACATTCACGGTAAATGCGCCACATCCGCTATCGACAACATGTTCACCCAGTTGAAGAAAATCTGGCCAGAGAAATCTGACAAAGAGATCAACGCCATGATGGGCACCACCCCGATGATCGGTTACAACGATGTACAGGGCGAAGTGTTCTATCTGTCCGATGCGAAACTGGTAATGGAAGATGCGAAAAAACGCAACCTCGGCATGATTGGCGCGTGGTCAATGGCACGCGATCAGCCGGGCGTGGCGAAGCAGGTCAGCCCGGAGCACAGCGGCATGACCGCACAGCAGGCACCGATGTACGCATACAGCCAGGTATTTGCGCCGTTTACTCACGCAGATGAAAAAGAGGTCGTCACCGGTGTTTATAAATCACGGAAAAACAACCTCTGCCTGGATGTCAAAAACGGTCAAATCCGGAATGGCGATCGTTTGTTCACCTATGCCTGCTCCGGCTCCAACAACCAGACCTTTAAATTTGATGCCCGTGAACATCTGGTAATTGGCAATAGCCAGAGCTGCCTGGATATTCAAAACGGTTATAATGTTGAAGGCAGAAATATTATTTCTTACACCTGCCACACCCCGACTGATACCAACAAAAATCAGACATGGACCTGGCAAAAGAACAAGTTCGTCTCACAGAAGGAAGGCACGCAACGTTGTATGACGGTGGGTAACGACGGTTATGTCACCTTAAGTACCTGCACCGACAATAACGTCGCGCAGGAATTTGAGATTTATCGTCCGTAAACTGCTATCCAGGATAGAAACATGACAAGGCCATCCCTCGGGATGGCCTCTTTTATTACCGACGTTAAATCAGACGCGCCTTCGCGTAGTCGATCGCCTGCGCCACCTGCTGAGGCGACACACCGCCTTTCGCCGCACGTTTATCCAGGCACGATTGCAACGAGAGGATCGGATAAACGTCCTCGCCAATCACCTGACTGAACTTTTGTAAGTCAGCAAGCGACAGCGCTTCCAGCGGTTTGCCCTGACGAATCGCCTCGACCACCGTCTCACCCACAATATGGTGTGCTTCGCGGAACGGGACGCCTTTTGCTACCAGATAATCCGCCAACTCGGTGGCGTTAGCATAACCCTGCTGCGCCGCTTCCTGACAACGCGGACGTTTCACCTGAATGCCATCCAGCACCAGCGCAGCCATATGCAGACAGTCCAGCCAGGTGTCGAGCGCATCGAACAGCCCTTCTTTGTCTTCTTGCATATCTTTGTTGTATGCCAACGGGAGACCTTTTAAGGTCATCATCATGCCGGTCAGCGCACCCTGCACGCGACCGCATTTGCCACGGATCAGCTCCAGCGCATCCGGGTTTTTCTTCTGCGGCATCAGAGATGAACCCGAAGTTACACGATCGGACAGCTCGACAAAGCCCGCTTCGCCGGTATTAAAGAAAATCAGGTCTTCAGCAAAACGCGACAGGTGCACCATGCCGATAGAAGCGTTGGAGAGTAACTCCAGCACGTGGTCACGGTCAGAAACACTGTCCAGACTGTTACGCGTCGCCGAGGAAAAGCCCAGCCAACCGGCCAGCTGCTCGCGATCGATTTCATACGCCGTACCCGCCAGCGCGCCGCAGCCCAGTGGACTGACGTCCAGGCGCTTGAGCGAATCCTGCAGACGGCTCTCGTCACGCGCCAACATTTCGACATAGGCCAGACACCAATGAGCAAACGTCACCGGCTGCGCACGTTGCAGGTGGGTGTAACCCGGCATGACGGCGTCCTGGTTATTCTCTGCCGTCACCACCAGCGCACTTTGCAACTGACGGTTGGCCGACAGTAATTCAATAACCGTGTCTTTACACCACAGTTTAAGATCGGTCGCGACCTGGTCATTACGGCTACGTCCGGTATGCAGTTTTTTACCAAGCTGGCCGACTTTATCAATCAGCTTACCTTCCACCCAGCTATGAATATCTTCAGCATCGCTTTGCAGGATCTGCTGCGGATTAACGCGAACCTCTTCCAACAGAGTGTTCAGCGCCTCTTCCAATTGCAGTTGTTCATCGGCAGTCAGTACGCCGACCGTTACCAGCGCTTTAGACCAGGCCACAGAGCCGACAATATCCTGTTCTGCCAGGCGGTAGTCAAAACGCAACGAGTCGTTGAACTGTTTGAACCGCTGATCTGCTGCCTGTGTAAAACGCCCACCCCAAAGTGCCATAACTTGCTTCCTTAATATCTTGAATTTCAACGCCGGATGGCGCTTAGCTTATCCGGCGTACAGGTTCGATTCACGTAGGCCCGATAAGGCATAACCGCCATCGGGTACAAAATAGTTTACGCTAAAATCCGCGTGCCAATTGGCATGCCGTTAAACAGCGCCGGAAGTTGCTCGGCATGACGCCAGGAGGCAATATCCACAGGGCGACCCAGCGTGCGCGCGGCATCCAGCGCCGCATTGACCTTCACGATCATGCCGTCAGTAATAATACCTTGTTCAATCAGTTGTTCCGCTTTCGCGGCGGTCATTTCGGCAATACGCTGGCCTTTACCATCCAGAATACCGCTTACGTCAGAGAGCAGGATCAAATCCGCACCCAGCGTTGCCGCCAGCGCCGTTGCCGCCTGATCGGCATTAACGTTCATCAGCAGTCCGTCTTCAGTAACGCCAATGGAGCTAACTACCGGCAGAAAACCGCCTTCCAGCAGTGTGTTAATCAGCTTAGGCGAACCCGGCTGCGCCAGTCCAACATGACCCAGCGCTTTATCGAGCGGCGTCACTTTTACGCTGTCGCCATCACCAAGATACAGACCCACAGATGCGATGTGGTGCTTTTTCGCCCAGGCCAGTAAGGTTTTATTCGCTGTTCCCGCCAGGGCGCCGGTAATAATGTCAATTTGATCGGCTGGCGTGACGCGCAGACCATTTTTCTTTTTCACCGGCAGGTTCAGCTGCTTCATCAGATCGTCAACCACGCAGCCGCCACCGTGCACAATGACCAGCGGTCGCTGATGCGACTCACGATAATTCACCAGTGCGGTAAACAGACGCTCCAGCGCCTCTTCGCTATCCAGTAAAACGCCGCCCAGCTTGATAATTAATGGATTCATCGTTGCACCCTTAAATAAGAGACTGAGTTTCAGCAAAGCCAAAACGAATATTTGCGCACTGCATCGCCTGTGCCGCCGCGCCTTTCAATAAGTTGTCTTCAGTTGCCACCACGATCAGGTGCTCACCCTGTACGGCAAACCCGATATCACAAAACGGTAAGCCAACCACGTTCTTCAGAGCCGGAACGCCTTTGTCATACAGACGCACCAGTGGCTTATCGCCATACGCCTGTTGCAACGTTTGAGCCACTTGCGCATGGGTTACGTCCGCTTGCAAACGGCAGGTGATGGTTTCCAGAATTCCGCGCGGGAAGTTGCCCAGATGCGGGGTGAAGATCACCTCCGCACCAAGGTGAGTAGCGATTTCCGGCTGATGGCGATGGGTAAACACGCCATACGGCTGCAGGCTCACCTCACAAAAGCTGTTGGAAATAGCCGCCTTACGTCCCGCGCCGCTCACGCCGCTGGTTGCGTTAATTACCGGCCACTGGCTGAGATCCAGCAGCCCGGCATCAATCAGTGGTTTCAGCGACAGCTGTGCCGCCGTCGGGTAGCAACCCGGCACGGCAATCAGATTCGCGTCTTTCAGTTGGTCTGCGCTCCACTCCGCCAGTCCATAAACCGCCTGCTCCAGCAGGTCGGGATGCTGATGGGTAAAGCCGTAATATTTTTCATAGAACGCGCCGTCGTTTACGCGAAACGCGCCCGAGAGGTCAAACACCACGCATCCGGCCTGCAAAAACTGCGGGGCCAGGTCATGGCTCACCTCATGTGCCGTTGCGAGGAACACAACGTCCACCCCTGCGCTAAACTCGCTGATATCTGACATTGGCTGTAACGGTAAATCGACAATGCCTTTCAACTGCGGATGCAAATCGGAGATTAATTTTCCTGCATCATTGCTTTGCGCTGAGACGGTCAAAGCGGTTATGGTCATATCAGGATGGCGATTTACATAGGTCACAAGCTCTGCGCCGGCATAGCCACTGGCGCCCACAATCAGCGTATTCAACATCGGGGCTGCTCACCTTCTTAGATTCTGTTGCCAGATATAAGCCTTTATCACCTCACCTTACACTTGGTGGGTTTTATTACGCTCAACGTTAATGTATTTTTATTCACAAATACTGCATGAATATTGATACTATCATGACCCGAGGTGTGTCAACAATGAAAAACAATTTACCGCCATTTATCGAGATATACCGCGCTCTGATTGCCATGCCGTCGATTAGCGCCACCGAAGAAGCGCTCGACCAAAGTAATGCAGGTTTAATCACTCTGCTGGCGGGCTGGTTCAAAGATTTAGGCTTTAATGTGGAGGTCCAGCCGGTTCCCGACACGCGCAATAAATTCAATATGCTGGCAAGCATTGGACAGGGAGCCGGTGGTTTGTTGTTGGCGGGCCATACCGATACCGTCCCCTTTGACGACGGACGCTGGACGCGCGATCCGTTCACCCTGACCGAGCATGACAATAAGCTCTACGGCTTGGGTACGGCAGATATGAAAGGCTTCTTCGCCTTTATCCTCGACGCGCTGCGTGACGTCGACGTCACTCAACTGAAAAAGCCCCTGTACATTCTGGCCACTGCCGATGAAGAGACCAGCATGGCGGGAGCGCGTTATTTCTCTGAAACCACCGCTTTACGCCCGGACTGCGCGATCATTGGCGAACCCACCTCCCTGCAACCGGTCCGCGCACACAAAGGTCATATCTCTAATGCGATTCGCATTTTGGGACAATCGGGTCACTCGAGCGATCCGGCTCGTGGCGTGAATGCCATTGAACTGATGCATGATGCCATCGGTCATATCATGAATCTGCGCGATGACCTGAAAGAGCGCTATCACCATGATGCTTTTACCGTCCCGTATCCGACGTTAAATTTGGGTCACATCCACGGCGGCGACGCCGCTAACCGAATCTGCGCCTGCTGCGAGCTACATATGGATATTCGCCCACTGCCCGGCATGACGCTTAACGATCTCAATGGCTTACTTAACGACGCGCTGGCCCCGGTCAGCGAGCGCTGGCCAGGTCGCCTGACGGTGTCGGAGCTGCATCCGCCAATTCCAGGCTATGAGTGCCCACCGGATCATCAACTGGTACAAGTGGTTGAGAAACTGCTGGGCGCACAGACAGAAGTGGTGAACTACTGCACCGAAGCGCCGTTTATCCAGACGCTTTGCCCGACGCTGGTGTTAGGGCCTGGCTCCATTAATCAGGCGCATCAGCCGGATGAGTATCTGGAAACTCGTTTTATTAAGCCAACCCGCGAATTGATCACCCAGGTTGTGCATCATTTCTGCTGGCATTAACCGCTTATCGCCTCGCTAACCCTTTTGTGGTAAGCGAGGTAATTTATTAACATTTCCATAAGCAAAGCTTATTTGATTCGATGTGAATTAAATAACGTAAATTCCCGTCATTTTTTCGTTTGCTGAACCGATTTCGCAGCAATTGACGTCACGACTTTTACGTGGCTTTATAAAAGACGGCTAACATACAAAGTCCGAGAGATTTCGCGTCACAGCAAGGCGGCAAGCGAGCTCATACAAGGAGCTTACATAAGTAAGTGACCAGATGGGCAAGCGCAGCCAACGCCGATGTCGCGCGAAAGATACAGGACGCATAAATTAAAGATGGGGTGTCTGGGTTAATATGAACGAACAATATTCCGCGTTGCGTAGTAATGTCAGTATGCTCGGCAAAGTGCTGGGGGAGACCATCAAGGATGCGCTGGGAGAGAACATTCTTGACCGCGTAGAAACAATCCGTAAGTTGTCCAAATCATCCCGCGCCGGCAATGAAGTCAATCGCCAGGAGCTGCTCACTACGCTGCAAAACCTGTCTAACGACGAGCTGCTGCCGGTTGCCCGCGCGTTTAGCCAGTTTCTGAACCTGGCCAACACCGCCGAGCAGTACCACAGCATTTCGCCAAAAGGCGAAGCAGCCAGCAACCCGGAAGTGATTGCTCGCACTCTGCGTAAACTGAAAGAGCAGCCCAACCTCGATGAAGCCACCATCAAAAAAGCCGTCGAATCTCTCTCCCTGGAGCTGGTTCTCACTGCCCACCCGACCGAGATCACCCGCCGTACGCTGATCCATAAAATGGGTGAAGTGAACGCCTGTCTCAAGCAACTTGATAACAAAGACCTCGTCGATTACGAGCGCCATCAGCTGATGCGCCGTCTGCGCCAGTTGATTGCCCAGTCCTGGCATACGGATGAAATCCGCAAGCTGCGCCCAAGCCCGGTTGATGAAGCCAAATGGGGCTTCGCGGTGGTTGAAAATAGCCTGTGGGAAGGCGTACCGAATTATCTGCGCGAGCTGAACGAACAACTGGAAGAGCATCTGGGCTATAAGCTGCCCGTTGATTTTGTCCCGGTTCGCTTTACCTCCTGGATGGGCGGCGACCGCGATGGCAACCCGAACGTAACGGCGGATATCACCCGTCACGTGCTGCTACTCAGCCGCTGGAAAGCGACCGATCTGTTCCTGAAAGACATTCAGTTTCTGATTTCTGAGCTGTCGATGGTGGATGCCACACCGGAACTGTTGGCGCTGGTGGGCGAAGAAGGCGCAGCAGAACCTTACCGTTATCTGATGAAAACCCTGCGTTCACGTCTGATGGCAACCCAGGCCTGGCTGGAAGCCCGTCTGAAAGGCGAGAAATTACCGAAACCTGCGGGACTTCTCACCCAAAACGAACAGCTCTGGGACCCGCTATATGCGTGCTATCAGTCTCTGCAGGCCTGTGGCATGGGCATTATCGCCAATGGCGAATTGCTCGACACCCTACGCCGCGTGAAATGTTTCGGCGTACCGCTGGTACGTATTGATATTCGTCAGGAAAGTACCCGTCACACTGAAGCCCTTGGCGAACTGACCCGTTATCTGGGCATTGGCGACTACGAAAACTGGTCGGAAGCGGATAAACAGGCTTTCCTGATCCGCGAGCTGAACTCCAAGCGTCCGCTGCTCCCACGTAACTGGGAGCCGAGCAACGACACCCGCGAAGTGCTCGACACCTGCCGGGTCATTGCCGAAGCCCCGTATGGCTCCATTGCCGCCTATGTTATCTCAATGGCGAAAACGCCATCGGATGTACTGGCCGTACATCTGCTACTGAAAGAAGCCGGTATCGGTTTTGCTATGCCGGTTGCCCCGCTGTTTGAAACGCTGGACGACCTCAACAACGCCGATGACGTCATGTCCCAGCTCCTGAACATTGACTGGTACCGTGGCTTTATTCAGGGCAAACAGATGGTCATGATTGGCTACTCTGACTCCGCAAAAGATGCAGGCGTGATGGCGGCCTCCTGGGCGCAATATCAGGCGCAGGACGCGTTGATCAAAACCTGCGAAAAAGCCGGTATCGAACTGACGCTGTTCCATGGTCGCGGTGGCTCCATTGGTCGCGGTGGCGCGCCTGCGCATGCGGCGCTGCTCTCTCAACCACCCGGCAGCCTGAAAGGCGGTCTGCGCGTGACAGAACAAGGGGAGATGATCCGCTTTAAGTACGGCCTGCCGGAAGTGACCATCAGCAGCCTGTCGCTGTATACCGCAGCAATTCTGGAGGCCAACCTGTTACCGCCGCCAGAGCCGAAAGATAACTGGCGTCATATCATGGATGAGCTTTCCGATATTTCCTGTGAGCTCTATCGTGGATATGTACGTGAAAACAAAGACTTCGTCCCTTACTTCCGCTCCGCAACGCCAGAGCAGGAACTGGGTAAATTACCGCTCGGTTCACGCCCGGCAAAACGTCGCCCAACCGGCGGGGTAGAGTCTCTGCGCGCCATTCCGTGGATTTTTGCCTGGACGCAGAACCGCCTGATGCTCCCGGCGTGGCTGGGTGCAGGCACCGCACTGCAAAAAGTGGTTGAAGACGGTAAGCAAAGCGAACTCGAAGCAATGTGCCGCGACTGGCCATTCTTCTCCACACGTCTTGGCATGCTGGAAATGGTTTTCGCCAAAGCAGACCTGTGGCTGGCAGAATACTACGATCAGCGCCTGGTCAAAAAAGAGCTGTGGCCGCTGGGTGAAGAGCTGCGTCAGCGCCTGGAAGCCGATATCGATGTCGTGCTGGCGATTGCCAACGACTCACATTTGATGGCCGACCTGCCGTGGATTGCCGAGTCCATTCAGTTAAGAAATATTTATACTGACCCGCTGAATGTCTTACAGGCTGAGCTGTTACACCGCTCACGCCTGGCGGAAGAGCAAGGCAATGCACCGGATCCGCGCGTTGAACAAGCGCTGATGGTGACAATCGCTGGTGTCGCAGCCGGCATGCGTAATACAGGCTAACGTCCCCCCTCGTCGCCTTCGTGCTATTGTACGAAGGCGACAACAAAAACTGCTGTCATAACCGCTTCTTTTTCAATATATTCCCGCCTGAATATATTCACATTGTGAATATATCAACAGCAAAACACGATCCTAAGATCGTGATGCTTAAGTTCCTCTTAATATTAAGTCGCTACTCTTGGCGCTACGATTAAAGACAGGCTCACATTATGCAATCCTTACAACTCCAGTCTAAACCTAAATTTAGCTGGAAAGCCCTGGGTTGGGCGCTCCTCTATTTTTGGTTTTTTTCCACTTTACTCCAGGTCGTTATTTGTTTAACCGGATATAGCGGAACTAATGGATTACGCGACTCCTTGCTATTCAGTTCGCTGTGGTTAATCCCGGTATTTTTATTTCCAAACCGTATCCGTATTATTGCTGCCGTCATTGGCATGGTGCTATGGACGGCCTCGCTGGCTGCTCTGAGCTATTACGTCATCTACGGACAAGAGTTCTCGCAAAGCGTTCTGTACGTGATGTTTGAAACCAATGCGAACGAAGCCAGCGAATATCTCAGCCAGTATTTCAGCCTAAAAATTGTTCTTATCGCCCTGGCCTATACGGCTATCGCTATTCTGCTGTGGACGCGTCTGCGCCCTGTTCATATTCCATCGCCCTGGCGCTATCTGGTGTCGTTTGCGTTGTTATACGGTTTGATTCTGCATCCGATAGCCGTTAACACTTTCATCAAACACAAGCCGTTTGAAAAAACGGTAAATGGTCTCGCCTCACGTATGGAGCCCGCCGCACCGTGGCAATTCATCTCCGGGTATTATCAGTACCGTCAGCAGTTGACCTCACTCAATAGCCTGCTGAATGAGAACAATGCCCTGCCGCCGCTGGCTAACTTCAAAGATAACTCCGGCGATGCCCCACGTACGCTGGTGCTGGTCATTGGCGAGTCAACGCAGCGTGGTCGCATGAGCCTGTATGGTTACCCGCGCGAAACGACGCCAGAACTGGATGCATTGCATAAATCCGATCCTAACTTCACCGTATTCAATAATGTCGTGACCTCACGTCCGTACACCATTGAAATCCTGCAGCAGGCGCTGACCTTCGCCAACGAGAAGAATCCGGACCTGTACCTGACTCAACCGTCTCTGATGAATATGATGAAACAGGCAGGTTATAAAACCTTCTGGATCACCAATCAGCAGACGATGACGGCTCGCAACACCATGCTGACCGTGTTCTCTAAGCAGACGGATAAGCAGTTCTATATGAATCAGCAGCGTACGCAAAGTGCGCGCGAATATGACAGCAATGTGCTGGCGCCATTTAAAGAAGTACTGGCCGACCCGGCACCGAAAAAGTTCATCATCGTGCACCTGCTGGGTACGCATATTAAGTACAAATTCCGCTATCCGGATGGTCAGGGTAAATTCGATAACAATGTCGACCATGTTCCCCCCGGCCTGGATGATGATGAGCTGGAAGCATACAACGATTACGACAGCGCGAATGTCTACAATGACCATATCATTGCCAGTCTGATCAAAGACTATAAAGCGACCGATCCGAACGGCTTCCTGCTCTACTTCTCCGATCACGGGGAGGAGGTATACGATACGCCACCGCATAAAACGCAGGGTCGTAATGAAGACAACCCGACGCGCCATATGTATACGGTACCGTTCCTGCTGTGGACCTCTGAAAAATGGCAGGCTGCACACCCGCGTGACTTCTCACAGGATGTGAATCGTAAATACAGCAGCTCAGAGCTTATCCACACCTGGTCTGATTTAGCGGGATTCACCTACGACGGTTTCGATCCGACCCGATCCATTACCAGCCCGCAGTTCAAAGAGACGACCCGCTGGATTGGCAATCCGTACAAAAAGAATGCCCTGATTGATTACGATAGCCTGCCGTACGGCGATCAAATCGGTAATCAGTAATACTCGTATCGGCCACTCTTTAAGAGTGGCCTTTTTTTATGATGACGGTTACTGTTTCCCCTGTCTGCTGCCTGCAAGGGATAAACATGTATCACGACGTCAGCCATCTTCTCTCCCGCCTGATTAACGGCCCCACGCCGCTGCGACAGGTTTATTTTGCCAGCACCAGTAGCTCAACGCCGGAGCTGGCGTATCAGGTCGATTTTCCCCGGCTGGAAATTGTGCTGGAAGGTGAGTTCACTGATAACGGAGTTGCTGGCGCATCCGCGACGTTACTGCCTTGCGATGTGCTATTCGTTCCGGCTGGCGGCTGGAACTTTCCGCAGTGGCTCACACCGGTCACCACGCTCAGCATTCTGTTCGGCAAACAGCAACTGGGTTTCAGCATCGTCCAGTGGGACGGCAAGCAGTATCAAAATCTTACCCGCCAGCACGTCGCGCGGCGTGGGCCACGAATTGGCTCTTTCCTGCTGCAAACGCTCAATGAAATGCAGATGCAACCGCAGGAGCAACAAACCGCCAAGCTAATCGTTGCGAGCTTACTGAGCCACTGCCGCGATCTGCTGGGCAGCCAGATCCAGACCGCATCACGCAGTCAGGCGCTTTTCGAAGCCATTCGCGACTATATTGATGAACGCTACGCTTCGCCGCTCACCCGAGAATCCGTCGCGCAGGTGTTTTACATCTCACCCAATTACCTCTCCCACCTGTTTCAAAAAACGGGCGCTATCGGGTTTAACGAATACCTGAATCACACGCGACTGGAACACGCGAAAACGCTGCTGAAGGGTTATGAGCTGAAGATCAAAGAAGTGGCGCACACCTGTGGGTTTGTTGACAGCAACTATTTCTGCCGCCTGTTTCGCAAAAATACCGAACGTTCGCCGTCAGAATATCGTCGGCAATACCACAGCCAACTGACGGAGATAAAAGCTAATCCAAAGTAAGATGTGTGTGCTGTGGTGCAGAAAGCAGCTTTCGCACGGCGCTCATCACCCGCTGCGGCTCTCGCAGAAATGCGCTAATGCCCGACTGGACGTATCGGCTCTGCGTAAATCGCTCGGCTCCTGCCAGTTCAATATCGGTAATGAGCAACACCGCATCAGCGCGGTTAATATCTTCTTCCGTCAGGCGATTTTCGGTACCCAACGCGCCCTGAGTTTCAATCTTGATGCTCCATTTCTCCTGCTGGCAGAGTTTCTCCAGCCGTTCAGCAGCCATATAAGTATGGGCCACGCCGCTTACGCACGCGGTGACTGCAACCAGATATCGTACAGGTGCGATGGCCATACTATCCTCCTACTGTTACCTGAAATCCGGCGCATTCTGCCATCTTACGTATAAAATCTATCTCTTGCGCCGACGGGACGGGCACTTCTTTCATCGACCAGGGTAATCCGAGCAGCTTGTATTTCGGTTCGCCATATTGATGAAACGGTAGCAGGTGCACCTGCTTTATGCCCAATGATGACAACAGCGTCAACGCCTGCTGCGTGTTCTCTACATTCATCGTAAAGCCCGGAATCAGCGGCAGGCGAGGTATGACATTAATTCCTTCAGCGACCATTAGTCGTAAATTCGCCAGCACGCGCGGCAGGTTCATATTAATGGTCTCACGCGCCAAATGGACATCCATAATTTTGAGGTCAAACAGCACCTCATCGCACTCTCTTGCCAGCGATAACAAACGACTGGCTGGCGCATCGCCAGCCGTTTCAATCGCGCAGCGAACATCCCAGCGCCGCAGACGTTGCAGGAATCGTACGGCAAAGGGCGCTTGCATCAGCACTTCACCACCGGAAAGCGTCACCCCCCCGCCAGAGGTGCGAAAGAAAATATCATCTTTCATCACTTCACGTTCCAGCTCGTCCAGCGAGATATCACGACCGATACGTTCAAACGCACCGGAGGGACACTCATCAGCATCACGTAGACAGGGTGTACAGTGCAGGCATTTACTCTCCCGCCGTACTGTTTCAATACGTGGGGAGAGAGATTCAGGGTTGGCGCACCACGGGCAGGTATGCGGACAACCTTTAAAAAAGACTACCGTACGAATACCTTGTCCATCATTCAGTGAGTAACGCTGAATATTGAATATACGCGCGACGTCCTCGCCACGTGGGTCAATAACCTCACAGATGATGCGCGGTGCGGCGAATGATGTCATCCTGGATCTCCTTCGACAGCTCGACAAAGAAGGCGCTGTAACCCGCCACGCGCACCACCAGCCCGGCGAAATCTTGTGGGCGCTGCTGCGCTTCTCGCAATGTGTCGGCATTCACC
The DNA here is from genome assembly GCF_025106035.1 of Citrobacter sp. XY323. Classification (NCBI taxonomy): domain Bacteria; kingdom Pseudomonadati; phylum Pseudomonadota; class Gammaproteobacteria; order Enterobacterales; family Enterobacteriaceae; genus Citrobacter; species Citrobacter sp. XY323. The sequence continues at coordinate 120,125 of NZ_JANYUK010000015.1, read as the reverse complement.
ACGTTAAACTGGATGTGCTGGAGCTTGAGCTGGGTAAATGCCCGCAGAAAATCCGCCAGCTTGCGTAAACCAGCCTCACCTTCCAGTGTGGCTGGCGTAAACTTCACGTTCAGCAAAGTCCCATTGGAAAGCAACGTGTTATCCAGCTTGCTGACCGATTTCAATACCGCCGTCGGCCCTTGCATATCCTGACCCAGCATCGGCGATAGCCCCCCGTCCGCCAACTGTTCCCCGGCGAAGCGACCATCCGGTGTCGCTCCAACGACCGAACCCAGCGGCACGTGCGCAGAGACAGTATATGAACCCGGCGTAAATTGCCCGCCGCGTGGATTCTGGTATTTCTCTACCTCTTTGCAGTAATGACGCAGCAGTTCGGCGCTGATGTTATCTACATCATCAATATCGTTGCCGTATTTTTCGAAGCGGTTAATCAGCCTGGCGCGAATTTTCTCGCCTTCCGCGGTAGCAAAGTTGTCTTTTAGCACCGACAAAAGTTCGTCAAAAGTTAAGCGCTGTTGTTCAAATACCAGTCCATTGAGCGCATGCAGCGAATCGCTCAGGTTCGCAATGCCGATTCCCTGTACGCCGGAGAAGTTATAACGCGCGCCACCGTCGGTAATATCACACCCTTTATCCAGGCAATCGCTAATAAACGAGGAGAGCAGCGGCACCGGCGCCCAGTCGCGATGACCGATATCGCAGATGTTACTGCCTTCGACCATCAACGTAATGTAGTGGCTGATTTTGGCACGAATATGCTTCAACAGGTCTTCGTACGTCAGCGCGCGATTGCCTTCGTTCTCATGCAGGCAGATTTCCATTACTTTCAGCAGATTAAACATGGCGATGTCGTGCAAACCGTATGTTCTGCCTGGAATAGACAGCTCGACACAGCCGACTACCGCGTAATCTCGCGCATCTTCCAGCGAGACGCCACGGTTAAGAAATGCGGGCACCACCACTTCATCATTAAAGATTTGCGGGATACCGGTCCCGAGGCGAATGGTCTGTGCCGTTTTCATCAGGAACGGCGTATCGATCAACGCGTTCGTGCGCACACCGAGATTTGGTTGCGGCAGTTGTACGCTCTGATAAGCATCAAGGCAGAGAAACGACAGTACGTTTACCGCACTACGACCATTCTCCGTTAATCCCCCAAGCAGTGCGGTGTAACCCGTTGGGAAGCCAGCGAAATAGCGCGCGCTGCTGGTGGATCGCAGCAGTACAATGTCATTGCATTTCACCCATAGCGATTCGAGTATTTCTTTTAAGAATGCAGGATCTTCCCCCTGCGTCAGCGAGGTCTGATAAAACGGCAGCATATACTGGTCGAAGCGTCCGAGTGAGAGCGAACTGGCGTTGGACTCATATTGCAAAATAATGTTCATGTACCAGAACAGCTGACATGCTTGCCAGAAGGTTTGCGGTTTATGCTGGGCGTTATGCCGGGAGTTTTCAGCAATCGTCAGCAATTCCTGACGTCGCTGCGCATCCGGGCAGTTTTCCGCCATTTTTTCTGCCAGCAGGGCGTAACGCAGAATGTGGCTTTGCGAAGCCTCAAGCAGCAGCAGCGCAGCCTGATAAAAGTGGTTATCCGGCTGCTGCAGACAATGCGCCCGCATCTGCGCTACCAGTTCGCCAAGCCCGAGATTCAACAGGCGTGGATAATCAATAATGATATGCCCCTGACCTTTATCCGTCTGGTTAACGCTAAAAATCTGCGTACGGACAGCGGCTTTTACCTCATCGGTCATCTGACCGTTGATGAAATCTTTCATCGACCGCTTTTCCCAGTACGGATATAGCACATCGCGATAGAGATGTTTATCCTCTTCGCTGATGTCAAAACGGTCCTGCGGACGGGTTGGAAACTGCTCCAGCTCGTTGAGCAGCCAGTAAGGATCCATTTCCGGCGACATTATGCCCGCCCGCGGTTTAACGGTACGGTTCCCGGCTATCAGTTCCTCATCACGAATCGATATTTCAACGTGCTCAAGAATATATGCGGTGGCTTTCGCCCGCCGCAGAATAACCGGCTCACCCTCCGTCTGCTGGTGGCTGGCGGTATATAGCAGCGCACGCTCAAGCGAAATTTCGCGGTTATTCTGAAACAGAGCGTTTTTTAAACGTTGGATACGGTTAGTCATGAGGAACTCCTGTAGAAAAACTGATGCCAGATGACGCTGTGCTTATCTGGCCTACGTATCAGTAGGCCGGATAAGTCGAAACCACCTTCCGGCAAACAAACCGTTATGCGGTTTGCGCAAGGTGTGCGCCAATCTTGTTCATGATGGCGTCGGCACGTTTCACTGCATCGCTGATGTTGACACGAACGATAGTTTTGCCCGCAAAACGCTCTTCAAACTTAATACCAATGTCTTTGGTCAAAATGACCATGTCGGCTTCTGCCACATCCGCCGCGGTCAGTTCGTTTTCCAGACCGATCGACCCCTGAGTCTCAACCTTTACTTCCCACCCCTTGGCTTTAGCGGCGCTTTCCAGCGCTTCGGCGGCCATATATGTGTGGGCAACGCCAGAAGGACATGCAGTTACTGCGATAATCTTGGTCATGACTCATTCCTCGCTTAATTCATTTCAAAATCTAAATCCAGGTCGTCTTCTTTCTGGTCGACCTGAGACACTTTTTTCCGCGCCAGACTTTTCAGTACGTTAACGCACACAGCGGTCACTACAGCCCCCACGGCAACCGCCGCGATATAACCCAATTTTCCTTCCACGACCGGCAGAACAATCAGCCCGCCCCAGCCGGCATAACACTGCGCACCAAACAGCGCGGCGGTTACCGTGCCGCAGGCGGAACCCACCATAATGGATGGGATAACGCGCAGCGGATCGGCGGCAGCAAAAGGAATTGCGCCTTCCGTTACGCCAACGCAGCCCATCACCAGCGCGGCTTTACCGGCTTCACGTTCTTCAGAAGAGAAATTCTTACGACCAATCAGCGTCGCCAAACCTAAGCCCAGCGGCGGCACGCAGATCCCTACCGCGGCGATTGCCACCACGGTATAAACACCCTGCGCCACGCAAATCAGCATGAAAGCGTAGGCAACTTTGTTAATCGGCCCCCCCATATCGAAGGCCAACATCAGTCCCATAATTACCGCCAGCAGCACGATGCTGCCCTGCTGCATACCCTGCAGCCACTCGGTCAGGCTAGTGGTTAACGCGCCAACGGGTTCTCCCAGGCCCCACATCATGATGCCTGCGGTGATAAAGGTGCCGACAATAGGAATAACGAAGATAGGCATTACCGATCGCAGCACCTTATGTACGGGGATCTTCTTCAGATAATGGACGACGATACCGCCAATAATCCCGGCAATTAGCGCGCCGAAAAAACCTGCGCCGAAGCTGTTTCCCACCCATGCGCCAATCGCACAAGGGGCGAGAGCAGAACGTTCAGCAATGGAATAACCAATGTAAGCGGCAAGGAATGGCACCATCAACGTCAGCCCTGCGACGCCAATATCAAACAGTTTCTTGAGATTAGGATCGGTCGCCGCATCCGGTACCGCGCCCTTGCCATACAACATGACGGAGACCGCCAGCAAAATTCCACCCGCGACTACGAAGGGGATCATATGCGAAACACCCGTCATCAGGTGCTGACGGGTATTTTTCAGGATTTGTACCAACTCTTTCATAAGTCGCTCCCAGGCTGCCTAAAGCCCATATCCATAAACTTGTTGCGGAAAACAATAGGCAATCCGACGCGGCGCAAACAGTGGATAAAAAGGCCATTTGCTGGACTTTTGTAATGTCAGAGCAAAAATGCGATCCGCCTCATAACTTGTAGTTTCTCGGAATTTATAGAGGACAAACTGACTTGTGAGGGATATCTCACTTTGATGGTTACATTACATTTATCCAGTTTTTGGCAGATTTGTCAGATGGCAGGCTCAGGCGTTGCCCTTTTATCCTGTAGCGAGAAATCGTTATGGGAGATGAGGCTATGGCCCTGATTGTGGAATTTACCTGTGAGCTGCCCAATGGCGTACATGCGCGCCCGGCAAGTCACATAGAAACGCAGTGCAACACCTTTACTTCGCACATTGAGTGGCACAACCTGCGTACCGAACGTAGGGGTAACGCCAAGAGCGCATTGGCACTGATTGGCACCGATACTCTGGCGGGTGATAGCTGCCAGTTGCTGATTTCGGGTGCAGATGAACAGGCAGCCCACCAGCATTTAACCCAATGGTTACGTAATGAATTTCCACACTGCGATGCACCGCTAGCGGAAGCCAAAAGCAACGAGCTGGAGCCACTTCCTGCATCCCTCACCAATCTAAACCCACAGCTTTTTCGCGCTCGCACCGTCTGCAGCGGCAGTGCGGGAGGCGTTCTGAGTCTGCTCTCTTCGCTGGATCTCAACGCCCTTAACAATCTCCCATCCGCTAAAGATATTGAAACCGAGCAGGCGGCACTGGATAACGGCTTAACGCTGCTGATGAAGAATATTGCGTTTCGGTTACTCGACAGCGACGGCACAACCAGTGCGATTCTGGAAGCACACCGCTCGCTGGCAAGCGACCTCTCACTGCGTCAGCACCTGCTCGCTGGAGTATCTCGCGGGTTAAGCTGCGCCCAGGCGATTGTCGAAAGTGCCGGACATTTTTGTGATGAATTCTCCCGCTCCAGCAGCAGTTATTTACAGGAACGTGCGCTGGATGTGCGCGATGTCTGCTTCCAGCTTCTGCAGCAAATTTATGGAGAGCAGCGTTTCCCTGCGCCGGGAAAACTAACCCAGCCTACGGTCTGTATGGCGGACGAGCTCACACCGAGCCAGTTCCTCGAACTGGACAAAACATTGCTGAAAGGCTTGCTGTTAAAAAGCGGCGGTACCACTTCACACACGGTGATTCTCGCCCGGTCATTCAACATTCCTACGCTGGTTGGCGTAGATATTGAATCCTTAATGCCATGGCTGCAGCAAACGGTTTATATCGATGGTAACGCAGGAGCGGTCATTGTTGCCCCTGATGAATCCGTCGTACGTTACTACCAGCAGGAAGCCCGTATCCAGGATGCCATTCGAGAACAACAACGTATCTGGCTGACCCAGGAGGCGCGCACGGGTGATGGCATCCGCATGGAAGTCGCCGCCAACATCGCCCATTCCGTGGAAGCGCAAGCAGCCTTTGGCAACGGTGCGGAAGCGGTTGGCCTGTTCCGCACGGAAATGCTGTATATGGACCGTACCTGCGCCCCGGATGAGAACGAGCTATACAACATTTTCTGCCAGGCGCTGGAGCCCGCGCAGGGACGCAGCATCATTGTGCGCACCATGGATATCGGCGGTGATAAACCCGTTGATTACCTGAATATTCCTGCCGAAGCCAACCCGTTCCTCGGTTATCGCGCGGTGCGTATCTATGAAGAATACGCCGCTTTGTTTACCACACAACTGCGATCGATCCTGCGCGCATCAGCGCACGGTAGCCTGAAAATCATGATCCCAATGATCTCCTCTATGGAAGAGATCCTGTGGGTCAAAGAGAAGCTGGCCGAAGCTAAACAGCAACTGCGTACTGAACACATCCCGTTTGATGAGAAGATCCCGCTCGGTATCATGCTGGAGGTTCCGTCAGTGATGTTCATCATCGATCAATGCTGCGAAGAAATTGATTTCTTTAGTATTGGCAGTAATGACCTGACGCAATACCTGCTGGCGGTCGACCGCGACAACGCCAAAGTTACCCGCCATTACAACAGCCTGAATCCAGCCTTCTTGCGCGCACTGGATTACGCCGTACAGGCGGTACATCGTCAGGGGAAATGGATTGGCCTGTGCGGCGAACTTGGCGCTAAAGGTTCAGTACTACCGCTGCTTGTGGGACTGGGTCTGGACGAGATCAGCATGAGCGCTCCCTCCATTCCCGCCGCCAAAGCGCGGATGGCGCAACTTGACAGCCGCGCCTGCCGTCAGTTGCTGAATCAAGCAATGGCGTGTCGAACGTCGCTGGAGGTCGAACATCTGCTGGCTCAGTTCCGTATGACCCAACAGGATACCCCTCTGGTTACCGCCGAGTGCATCACGCTGGATAGCGACTGGCGTAGTAAAGAGGAGGTCATCAAAGGGATGACCGACAACCTCCTGCTGGCAGGTCGTTGCCGCTATCCGCGTAAACTGGAAGCCGATCTGTGGGCGCGCGAAGCGGTCTTCTCTACCGGATTAGGTTTTAGCTTCGCCATTCCACACAGCAAATCAGAACATATTGAGCAGTCCACTATTAGCGTAGCGCGCCTGCAAGCGCCGGTACGTTGGGGTGATGATGATGCGCAGTTCATTATTATGCTGACGCTGAACAAACACGCCGCTGGCGACCAGCATATGCGTATTTTCTCGCGTCTGGCACGGCGCATTATGCATGAAGAATTCCGTAACGCGCTGGTTAACGCCGCCTCTGCCGACGCTATCGCCAGCCTGCTGCAACATGAACTTGAACTTTAAAGAGGGTGTTTTTGTATGGAACTTTACCTTGATACCGCCAACGTCGCGGAAGTCGAACGTCTGGCACGCATCTTCCCTATCGCGGGTGTCACCACCAACCCAAGCATTGTGGCAGCAAGCAAAGAATCCATCTGGGATGTGCTGCCGCGCCTGCAAAACGCCATTGGCGAAGAGGGCATTCTGTTTGCCCAAACCATGAGCCGAGACGCACAAGGCATGGTGGAGGAAGCCAAACGTCTGAGCAACGCGGTCCCCGGTCTGGTGGTAAAAATCCCGGTGACATCCGAAGGTCTGGCCGCGATCAAGATGCTGAAAAAAGAGGGTATCACCACGCTGGGAACCGCCGTGTACAGTGCCTCTCAGGGGCTGCTGGCAGCGCTGGCGGGGGCGAAATATATCGCGCCTTACGTTAACCGTATTGACGCGCAGGGCGGCGACGGAATTCGCACGGTACAAGAACTGCAAACGTTACTGGAACTGCATGCGCCAAACAGCATGGTACTGGCAGCCAGCTTTAAAACCCCTCGTCAGGCGCTGGATTGCTTACTGGCAGGATGTGAAGCAATCACCCTGCCATTAGACGTAGCGCAACAAATGCTCAATACCCCTGCGGTAGAGTCAGCAATAGAGAAGTTTGAACATGACTGGAACAATACATTTGGTCACATCAACCTGTGAGGGAAATAAAGTATGGATCGCATTATTCAATCACCTGGTAAGTACATCCAGGGTGCCGATGTTATTACCCGTCTTGGCAACTACCTCAAACCACTGGCAGAGCGCTGGCTGGTCGTTGGGGACAAGTTTGTCTTAGGCTTTGCCCAAGGCGCACTGGAAAAAAGCTTCCAGGATGCCGGACTGGCGCTGGAGATTGCACCGTTTGGCGGCGAGTGTTCACAAAACGAAATCGACCGTCTGCGCGGCGTGGCAGAAAAAGCGCAATGTGGCGCAGTACTTGGTATTGGCGGCGGTAAAACGCTGGATACTGCCAAAGCGCTGGCGCACTTTATGGGCGTGCCTGTCGCCATTGCGCCAACCATCGCCTCTACCGATGCACCGTGCAGCGCGCTGTCCGTTATTTACACCGATGCCGGTGAATTCGATCGCTATTTGCTGCTGCCCAATAACCCGGACAGGGTCATTGTTGATACCAAAATTGTCGCGGGCGCACCGGCGCGTCTGTTAGCCGCGGGCATCGGCGATGCGTTGGCGACCTGGTTCGAAGCGCGCGCCTGTTCACGCAGCGGCGCAACCACCATGGCGGGCGGTCAGTGCACTCAGGCGGCGCTGGCGCTGGCTGAGCTGTGCTTTAATACGCTGATAGAAGAAGGTGAAAAAGCGATGCTGGCTGCCGAGCAGCACGTGGTAACGCCTGCGCTGGAGCGCGTTATTGAAGCCAACACCTATCTGAGCGGCGTCGGTTTTGAAAGCGGCGGTCTGGCGGCGGCGCACGCCATCCATAACGGTCTGACGGCAATCCCGGATGCGCATCACTATTACCACGGCGAGAAAGTGGCTTTCGGCACGCTAACGCAACTGGTCCTGGAAAACGCGCCGATCGATGAAATTGAAACCGTTGCGGCGCTGTGTCATTCCGTTGGCCTGCCGATTACCCTGGCGCAACTGGACATCAAACAGGATATTCCGGCGAAAATGCGCATTGTGGCTGAAGCTGCCTGTGCCGAAGGCGAAACCATCCACAACATGCCTGGCGGCGCAACGCCGGACCAGGTGTATGCCGCCCTGCTGGTGGCTGACCAGTACGGTCAACGTTACCTGCAAGAGTGGGAATAACCGACCAATAAAAATCCCCGCAATTGCGGGGATTTTTTTGTTCATACTATGCCGGACCCGCGCAAGCGACATCCGGCATGGTCTGTTACAGCAGATCGAAACGATCCAGGTTCATCACTTTCACCCATGCGGCAACGAAATCTCTCACGAACTTCTCGTGAGCATCGCTGCAGGCATAAACTTCAGCCACTGCGCGTAGTACAGAGTTAGAACCAAACACCAGATCGGCGCGAGTTGCGGTGTATTTTACTTCGCCGCTCGAACGGTCACGACCTTCAAACAGCTCTTGTGACTCATCAACCGCCTTCCACTCATGACGCATATCCAGCAGATTGACGAAGAAGTCAGTGCTGAGTACGCCAGGGCGATCGGTAAAGACGCCGTGCTGGCTACCATCAAAGTTGGTGCCCAGTACGCGCATACCGCCTACCAGCACGGTCATTTCCGGTGCGGTTAGCGTCAACTGCTGCGCTTTGTCGATCAGCAGCGACTCGGTGGTCGACACGTCAGGACGAGCGCGGTAGTTACGGAAACCATCGGCAATCGGCTCAAGCAGTTCAAACATCTCAATATCCGTTTGATCCTGACGCGCATCCACACGACCCGGCGCAAAAGGTACCTTGATGCTGACACCCGCAGCGCTAGCCGCCTGCTCGATACCGACAACACCGGCCAGCACGATAATATCGGCCAACGAGGCAGTATGGGCAGACTTATAAATACCTTCCAGCACAGGCAGAACGCGTGCCGCGGTGGCATTCACATCCCAGCCGCGTTGTGGGTCCAGCGCCAGACGCGCACCGTTAGCGCCGCCACGTTTATCCCCGCCACGGAAAGTCGATGCCGAAGCCCACGCTACCGATACCAGTTCGCCCACGGACAGTCCGGAAGCAGCGATGGTCGCCTTCAGCTTCAGGATATCTTCTTCGCTTGGGTTGAAGAACGCATGCGGCAGCGGGTCTTGCCAGATCAGATCTTCTTTTGGCACTTCCGGGCCAATGTAACGCGATTTTGGCCCCATATCGCGGTGCGTCAGTTTAAACCACGCACGGGCAAACGCTTCGTTGAACGCTTGCGGATCGTTCAGGAAACGGCGAGAGATCTTTTCAAACTCAGGATCGAAACGCAGCGTCAGGTCGGTAACCAGCATCGTCGGCTTGCGTTTTTTCGACGGATCAAACGGATCGGGAATAATTTCTGGCGCGTCAACCGCTTCAAACTGAATCGCGCCTGCCGGACTGCGAGTCTGCACCCACTCATATTTGAACAGGTTCTCGAAGAAATAATTGCTCCATTGGGTAGGCGTCTGCGTCCACACCACTTCCAGACCGGAAGTAATTGCATCCGCGCCCGCGCCACTACCGTAGCTGCTGGCCCAGCCCAGGCCCTGCGCTTCAATCGGTGCGGATTCTGGATCGGCGCCAACGTGCGATGCCGCTGCTGCGCCGTGGGTTTTGCCCAACGTATGACCGCCGCCAATCAGCGCCACGGTTTCTTCGTCGTTCATCCCCATGTTACCGAAGGTCGCGCGAATAGCCGCTGCCGCAGAAAGCGGTTCGCCGCTATGGTCCGGCCCTTCCGGGTTCACATAAATAAGGCCCATTTCGGTAGCGCCCAGCGGCGCTTTTGCCAGCTCTTCCGGGTGACGGTGAGTCAGCCAGGCTTTTTCATCACCCCAGTTTACGTCGAGATCCGGTTCCCAGACATCTTCACGACCGGCACCAAAGCCAAAGGTACGGAAACCTGAGTTTTCCAGCGCCACGTTACCCGCGAGGATAAACAGATCGGCCCAGGAAATTTTCTGACCATATTTCTGCTTGATTGGCCACAGCAGACGACGCGCTTTATCAAGGCTGACGTTGTCCGGCCAGGAGTTCAGTGGTGCAAAACGCTGCTGTCCGCGACCCGCTCCACCGCGTCCATCGATAGAGCGATAGGTTCCCGCGCCGTGCCATGCCATGCGGATAAACAATCCGGCATAGGTTCCCCAGTCAGCGGGCCACCACGGTTGAGATTCGGACAGAAGGGCTCTGAGATCCCCTTTCAGGGCAGAATAGTCGAGTTTACTAAACTCTTTGCGGTAGTCGAAGTCCTCACCCAGCGGGTTCGAACGGTTGGAATGTTGGTTTAAAAGATCAACGCGGAGTTGATTTGGCCACCAGTCGCGGTTGTTCGTTCCTGCTCCCGCGCTCTGATCGTGACCGCCTTGATGAAAAGGACACTTACCGGCAGTTGATGCGTTTTGGCTATCGTCGGACATGCTCATCTATATGCTCCCTTTACAGTGTTCTGACTACGATATACACCACCAGAGATAAGATATAGTCGAAATAACCCACAGATTCGATAGCTAATTCCTTTTATATTTTAAGTTGCAGAGATGTAGATCAAAATGATCAACAAAAAGCCCTCCGTAGAGGGCTGGGGCATCTGTTTAGTTAGGTCTTACACCCAGTGTGTGACAAATAGCGTAGCTCATCTCGGCACGGTTGAGGGTATAGAAGTGAAAATCCTTCACCCCTTCACGACTGAGAATTTTCACCATGTCCATAGCGATATTCGCGCCCACCAGCTTGCGGGTTTCCGCGTCATCATCAAGACCATCAAACATGGTCGACATCCACGCAGGAATGCGGACGTTGGTCATGTCAGCAAATTTTTTCGCCTGCTTAAAGTTAGATACCGGCAGGATGCCCGGAATAATTTCCACATCGATTCCCGCAGACACGCAGCGATCGCGAAAGCGCAGATAGCTTTCTACATCGAAGAAAAACTGAGTGATCGCGCGGTTTGCACCGGCATCAACCTTACGCTTCAGGTTCAGCAAATCGGCCTGAGCGCTTTTCGCTTCCGGGTGCACTTCCGGGTAAGCCGCAACGGAGATATCGAAGTCTGCAACGTCTTTCAGCAGAGTCACCAGGTCGGAAGCATACATATCCGGTTTACCGCTTCCCGGCGGCAGGTCGCCGCGCAGGGCAACAATATGACGAATACCGTTATGCCAGTAGTCCTGAGCAATGGTACGCAGCTCATCACGGGTCGCATCAATGCATGTCAGGTGCGGGACCGCTTCAAGACCTGTGCGATCCTTAATGCCTTTAATAATGCTATGCGTACGGTCGCGCTCACCAGAGTTTGCACCGTAAGTAACTGAAACAAACTTCGGCTTCAGGCTGCTCAGACGATCGATGGAGTTCCACAGGGTTTGCTCCATTTCACTGGTGCGCGGCGGGAAAAACTCAAACGAAACGTTAATCTGACCCTGCACTTCTGCCAGGCTCTGATTCAGGGCTTCCCGCTGGTTGGCGTGAAAAAAGCTCATACCTTACCTCATCAATCTTTTGTCGTTATATGTTGTGTTGTGAACTGCTATACGTTTAGACGTCTAGATGTAAAAATGACGGAAAAGCATGCTGGCGTCAACACAAAAATCATCGTTAAAGGTGAGGAATACTCAGCCAACGTGAAAAAAATTCACATCAGCTTGAAATGGTGAGGGATTGCGTCACGACCGTCTGTAGCCACTCTACTTTTGTTACGTTCTCAGGCAGCGTCGCTAACCCCATGCCAAGCCGCAATTCTGTATCAGTAAGCGGAAGGAAGATCACGCCCTGACGCTGGATAGCGGAAAAGGAGGCCGGAACCAGGCTCAGACCGTCACCCTGCGCGATCCGTGCCAGCAGCACGTCATGTTCCATCGGCTCCTCAATAAGGGCAGGAGAGTAACCGGCACGACGAAAAATGTGTCGAGTGTAATCAAAAAAAGCAGGGTTACGTTCACGTTTGAACCAGAACAGCGGTCGGTGGTTCAGCGACGTTAACGAGAGCGAAGGCAGAGCCGCCTCTGGCCAGAGCGTGGGTAAGGCGGCGATCATCGATTCTTGCCAGCCGAGCGGCGTGACGCTAAGACCCGAATTCTCAAGCGGTAGCGCCACCAGCGCTGCATCCAGTTTTCCCCGACGCACCTGACGCGCCAGTTCAGGCGAACCATGACGGACAATATGTAGCTTCTGTACACGCGTAGCAAGCTGCGACTCAAGCGCCGCAAAAACGCCCTGCTCAAACGCTGTACTTAGCCCTAAGCGCAGAAATTGCTCTCCCGTTTTCGCTATCTGACTCAACGCCGTCCAGGTTTTATCCTGTAACGCCAATAGCGGGCGCACGATTTCAAGTACGCGTTGGCCGTCCTCCGTCAGCGTAAGTCCACGGGTATGACGGACAAAAAGCGTCACCCCTAGGCGCTCTTCAAGCTGGCGAATGTGGCGACTCAGCGGCGGCTGCGACATAAATAAACGCAGCGCCGCTCGACTCATGTTGTTCTCTTCCGCCACCACGGAAAAATAGCGTAGAAGGCGGATATCCAGAGAGTGCAAAGGCGATGTTGTCATACCGAAAAGGTATCACGGAAACGGTATTACCCCAATCATTCTGCGCGCTCTATCCTCATGCCATACACTAACTCACGAGGTGATTATCATGGATACAGAACGCTATTTAACCGGTCAGAGAATGCTGCAACAGGTTGATGGAAAAGGGGGAGATGCGGTCGTCGATAGCCTGAAGGATATCGCGCCGGACTTCGCCCAATACCTGATTGAATTTCCTTTTGGCGACATCTATTCAAGGCCGGGGCTGGATTTACGCAGTAGAGAAATTGCCACCGTCGCCGCGCTCACCGCCATGGGTAACGCCGCACCGCAGCTTAAGGTACACATCGCCGCCGCGCTGCACGTTGGCTTAACGCAGGAAGAGATTATTGAAGTGATGATGCAGATGGCTGTTTATGCGGGATTCCCGGCAGCACTAAACGGCCTGTTCGCCGCAAAAGAGGTGTTTGCGGCGAACAGTAAGCGCTAACTACAGCAGTTGCGCCAGGCGGTTGATATCAGACTGAATCGCCCCGGCGGTCACATCGCGGCCCGCCCCCGGTCCGCGAATGACCAGTGGGTTATCACGATACCAACGGCTTTCAATGGCGAACACGTTATCGCACGGCAGTAGTGCCGCCAGCGGGTGCTCAGGGCGTACCGCTTCAACGCCAACGCGTGCCTTACCGTTAGCGTCAAAACGCGCCACATAGCGTAGCACCAGTCCCATTTCACGCGCCGCTTCCAGGCGTTGCACCATCTGCTCGTTCAGCTCATCGCCATTTTCAAAGAAATGGTCAATAGAACCTGCTTCACAGTGTGCAGGCACCAGCGATTCTACGCGTACCTGGTCCGGTTCGATGTCGTAACCCGCTTCACGCGCCAGAATCACCAGCTTGCGCATCACATCTTTGCCGGAAAGATCCACGCGCGGATCAGGTTCAGTCAGACCCTGCTGCCACGCCTGATCCACCAGATCGGTGAACGGGACCGTGCCATCAAATTGCAGGAACAACCACGACAACGTGCCGGAGAAGATCCCGCTGATCGACAGAATAGTATCTCCGCTATCAATCAGATCGCGCACGGTATGGTTGATCGGCAAACCTGCGCCGACGGTGGCGTTATACAGCCAGTGGCGACCGGTTTTTTCAAAGGCGTCATGAATCTGGCGGTAATTATTACTGCTGCTCGCCCCCGCCAGCTTGTTGGCGCTGATAACATGGAAGCCATGACTGGCGAAATCCAGATACTGCTCCGCCAACTGCTCGCTGGCAGTGACGTCCAGCACCACTAAATCATCATACGGGTGGGCACGCATCCACAGGAACAATGACTCTTCATCCTGTTCTACCGCCTCGTCATCGAAGAAGGCCAACGCGCGACTGGCATCCAGCCCTTCGTAATTCAGCAGGCTACGGCGACTATCAACCACTCCTGCCAGCACGAACTCTAATCCGGTACGCGCCGAGAGCGTGCTCTGCTCGCGGGCAAACAGCTCCAGCCAGCGCGACCCAATGTTACCTTTGCCGAACAGCACCAGACCAATGCGTTTTTCCGCGCGGAAGATTGACTGGTGCAGACCCTGAATCAGGCTCTCCGTTGGCCCGGTACGCAAGACGGCGACCAGGCTAATGCCCTCTTCCGACTGCCAGGTGAATTCGACCGGCTGACCTTTCAGCTGTTGCCAAAAGCGATGGCAGTGCAGCGGGTTACGGGTGACGCCCGCCCCAACCATCGCCACCAGCGCCAGCCCCTGGCGCAGACGCAGTTCGCCCGGCAGGCCAGCTTCATCCAGAATTTTCAATGCGCCATCAGCGACTTCGGAGGTATAGCAAAATTGCAGCAACTGGCGGTCAGGATGCACACCCACTGCCAGCGGACGCACCTGGGTGCGTTTTAAAATCTGATCGATTTCTTTATAGGCCAGTTTAAAGTCCTGGCCAGTGGGAACCTGAAACTCAATCAGGCAAACGTCGTCATGGCTGGTCACAATACGTGCCCCGGTACCGGAAGCCAGCACGCGTTCAATACGCGTCGATCCCTGCTCCGGCGTATAGCTACAACGCAACTGGAGATCGATATCGCTGCCGGAAACCGGCTGGAGGGTGCGGGCATGGAGAACCGGAGCCGCCAGACGCGCCAGCTCGCTGGCTTCATCCAGACGCAGCAGCGGCAGCAGACAGGCATCTTTTACTTTACGCGGATCCGCGCTGTAAACCCCGGCCACATCGCTCCAGATGGTTACGCGGGAAACCCCCGCCAACGCGCCAACCTGCGTCGCCGAGTAGTCGGAGCCGTTACGCCCCAGCAGTACCGTCTCACCGGCGTTGCTGCGGCTAATGAAACCGGTAACGACCAGGCGTTTGCCCGGATGCTGCGCCAGCAGTTGCTGCAGCAATGGGTAAGAAAGACCTTCATCCACCTGCGGCTGAGCGCCGCGCTCGGCACGTAAAAAATCGCGCGCATCCAGCCAGGCTGACTCCAGCCCCTGTTGGTTAAGGACGGCAGACATCAAACGCGCCGACCACACCTCGCCATGCCCAACGACTTCAGCATAGACGGCATCATTCACGCCGCTGTCGAGTAATCCGGCCAGGCGCTCCAGATCGTGAATAAACGCGCCGATCAGCCCATCCGCCACCTCAGGAGGTAACAAACCGCTGATAAGCTCACTCTGATAACGACGTAACGCCTGTTGAACCTGATGCGCAGACAGACGATCGGTCTGGCTTAATTTTAGCCAGCTAATCAACTGGTTAGTGGTACTGCCTGCGGCTGAAACAACCATCATGTCATCAGGCTGCGAGTACTCCGCCATAATGCCTGCGACACGCAGATAACATTTCACATCAGCCAGACTACTACCACCAAATTTGTGCAGTTGACGACCCTTCGTCCCTGCCTGCGCAATCACACTCATGTTTACCCCTTGTTTGCAGCCCGGAAGCCATTTTCCAGGTCGGCAATTAAATCTTCGCCATCTTCAATACCGGTGGAGATACGCAACAGCGTTTCCGAAATTCCGGCAGCAGCGCGCGCTTCTGGCGCCATTCCCGCGTGTGTCATGGTTGCGGCATGGGAGATCAGACTTTCAACGCCCCCTAACGATTCCGCCAGCGTAAACAATGACAACCCGCCGAGGAAGCGACGCAGCGTTTGCTCATCACCATCCAGCTCAAAACTCAACATCGCGCCAAACCCTTTTTGCTGACGCGCGGCAATCTCATGGCCCTGATTATCCGGCAATGACGGGTGATACAATTTTTTCACCAGCGGCTGAGTTTGCAGATAATCCACAATCGCCTGAGCATTACGTTGCGCCACCTCCATACGAGGTGACAGAGTACGCAGGCCGCGCAACAGCAGATAACTATCAAACGCGCCGCCGGTCACACCAATATTATTCGCCCACCATGCCAGTTCAGTGACCATTTCCGGATCTTTTGCTATCACCACACCAGCCACTACGTCGGAGTGACCGTTTAAATATTTCGTGCATGAATGCAACACCAGATCGGCGCCTAATGCCAGTGGATTTTGCAGTGCCGGGCTTAAAAAAGTGTTGTCCACCACGCTGACCGCACCAGCCTCGCGCGCCAGCTGGCAGATTTTCGCGATATCCACCACGCGCAACAGCGGGTTGCTTGGGCTTTCTACCAGCACCAGCTTCGGTTTTTCCGCCAGTGCCGCCTGCAACGCCTGCTCATCTCCTTGATCGACAAACAGTACGCGATAACAGCCACGCTTTGCCAGGCTGTCAAACAGACGATAGCTCCCGCCGTAGCAGTCGTGCGGTGCGACCAGCAGATCGCCAGGCTTGAGGAATACCGTAGTCACCAGATGAATCGCCGACATGCCGGTATTGGTCAGTACTGCCCCCGCCCCACCTTCCAGTTCCGCCAGCGCACGCTGAACGACATCACGCGTTGGGTTACCGCGACGCGAATAGTCATGGGCGCGAGGCTCATTAAAACCGGTAAAGTTATAGGTGCTGGAGAGGTGGATCGGCGGGACAACGCAACCGTACTGTTCGTCGTCATTTAACCCGCTACGCACTGCGATGGTGGCCTGTTTACGCGTCATATTGAGGAGATCCTGGCTGAGTCGGTGAAAAGTCAGACACCAGAGTAATCATAGTTACGATAGCCGTCAATACATCTGGACATCTAAACTTCTTTGCGTATAGATTGAGCAAACCGGAAATAGCCGTTAAAATTATATGCATTAGCGTACATCTGCGTCGGCTTACTTCGTGTCAGGGCCACGCCACTACGATAAACTACGCGCAATTATGGTCCGGGCTCAGGTTCTGGCCTCAATATTAATGACAAAGAGGATTAGGTATCTCATGGCTGAATGGAGCGGCGAATATATCAGCCCATACGCTGAGCACGGTAAGAAGAGTGAGCAAGTCAAAAAAATTACGGTTTCCATTCCTCTGAAGGTGTTAAAAATCCTTACCGATGAACGCACGCGTCGTCAGGTTAACAACCTGCGTCACGCCACCAACAGCGAACTGCTGTGTGAAGCGTTTCTGCATGCTTTTACCGGGCAACCATTACCCAACGATGACGACCTGCGTAAAGAGCGCAGCGATGAAATCCCGGAAGAAGCAAAGGTAATCATGCGTGAACTGGGTATCAACCCGGAAACGTGGGAATACTGATTTTTCAAGACAGATGAGAAAAGGCGGGATTACTCCCGCCGCTTCTCACTACGTTACTTACTGATACCATTAAGCTTATTCAATGTTTCTTCCATTTTGAGCGTCTCTTTACGGTTCAATGGATAGAAATAAATCAGAATGACCGCGGCCAAAAACAGGCATAAAGCCGGTAACAGATTCGCCATCGTATAGATGTTTTCCTGCACAATGCTGGTTTGCACAGCGCCACCCGTTGACGAAGATTGATAACCAATGATGGCCAGCATAAAGCCGCCAATAGCCCCTGCGCACGCCTGGCCAACCTTGCGGGCGAAGAAGTTCACGCCATAGACGGTCCCATCTTCACGATCGCCAGTGACATACTGGTGATAATCACACACATCGGTCATAAACGCCCAAATCATCAGGTTGAATAACCCGGCTCCCAGCGTCGCCAGGAACAGGAAAACCAAATAAACCTTCGCGTCGGTAATGTGGGTGAAGTACATAATCACATACATGGCTACCGCAAAGAGCAGCGCGCCTACGCTGGCTTCTTTCTTACCAAAGCGCTTCGTGAGCCAGGATGCCGAGGGTGCCAGCAAAACCAGAGAGCCAAAGGTGAAGAGCAATGCAACGGACATGGCCTCTTTGTTATGGAAATAGTCATTAAACAGGTAAGTCATGTTGGTACCAGACAACCCCTGATTAATCACAATCAGCAGATCCACAACCACTAAAACAATTAGCGCTTTATTGCGTAGCAACCCCTTCAGCAGCACAGAAACCGGCATGCTCTCTTTTCTTTCAACCCGCACGCGTTCTGTCGTTAACTGACAGGTCAACGTTAAAAAGATAAACCCCAGCACAGAACAACCAATGGCAATCCAGAAGAAATGCTGCCCAGAGATCACCTGGCTTCCGTCCACCAGAGTGGTGTACATCAGGATCGGAATAAAAAAGCCGGTTGTCCCGCCGCCGATGGCGGACCCAACGCTGCGCCAGGTTGACAGCGATACGCGATCTTCCGGGTTCGAGCTAATCGCCGCAGACATGGCGCCATACGGAATACTCACTGTCGATAACAGCGAACCGTAAATAAAATAGGAACAGCAGATGTAGATAATTTTCGCCGTATAAGAAAAATCATGCACAAACGGCAGGAACAGAACGACCGCAATGATGCAAAACGGGTACTTCATGCGGCGCACCCAGGGGTTAAATCGCCCATGTACCGTCAGTTTAGAGGTATCACATAAGCGCCCTACGCCAACGTCGACAAACGCATCAAAGAGTTTGGTCACAAAATAGAGTGAACCAACAATAACACCGGAAATACCGAGTACGTTGGTGTAATAAATCATTAAAAAACTATTTACCAGTCCAAGAATAAAACAGGTTCCGAGGTCACCACATAAATAACCGAATTTATCTCTTAATCCGAAAGGCCTGACGGCAATATTTTGATTGCTTCCGATCATTGTTCCATCATTAGACATGATGTTAACTCCTTAGACACATTATTCACGCAAACTATGCGTATACCGATGCTCAGCGTAATAAATCGATACGAAGTGTATTAACGGTCAGAAGTTATAACCGAGACCAACGCGATAGCGGGTCTGACGATCGTCTGTGGTTGTGGTGTTATACCCCGAGGAAACGTTACCCACCTCAACAAATGGAACCCATGAGCCTATTTTATATGCCACACGGAAGTTATATTCGTAATCGTCTTTTCGGTTGTTATATAAATCTTCGCTATCGGCAATTTTATAAATACCGTTCAGCTCAAACATCCAGTCATTGATGTTGTAACCGAGCCATGCTTCCGGACGATAGACCATGCGGTCATCCTTGCCGTCAGTGTTTCTACGCATGTACTCCTGACGATAGCGGAACGCAGTCCACCAATGGTCATTGATGTTATACTGCACGCGAATATAAGGCTTATAAATCGCGATGTTATCGCCCGTTTCGATCGCAATACCCGGCTGCCAGACAAGGTCATTCCAGGTGAACTGGTAGCTCGCCGTATACTCGTTGCCATTACTTTCCATATTATTCCACGCATCATTAGATTGCGTATTTTCGGAACGTGAAATGGCCTCGACTGCCACACCAAAACCCGTAGCAAAACGATGCGACATATAAACACGGTCATAATTACGACCATCATCATAATATTCATGTCGATAATCAACATAACCCGCTTGCGCGGCCGCAGAGAATAATGGAATCAGTAATAACGCGGATTTAAATTTCATGACCATCCCTCTTCACACTAAATCTAGGAAATTGCCCATCTCGCTCCGTCCATAAATGAAGAAACGATGAAGGAATAAGAATAATTTTATATTTCCACGAAAGTGTATTTTAGAAAGAAGGAGGAAACCTTTGGTATTTTGCCAAAGATTGGCATAAGTGGCAAAAACAAGAAGATAAAAAGGACGCAGATCACCAGTTGAAACATTTTATCGTAAAAATAAAAACACTGTTTTATTTATTAAATAAAAGACATCATTCAATACATCAATACGAATTTCAGTCTGCAGGCGCAGATACAAAAAAAGCGCCATAAGGCGCTTTTTTCTGACAGCTGAAACTTACTTGCTGCCTGGGATGCTGAAACGCTTGTTGAAGCGATCAACACGGCCACCGGTAGCAACATCACGCTGCTTGCCAGTATAGAACGGGTGGCACTGACCGCACACGTCCAGGTTCAGATCGTGACCGACGGTAGAGCGGATTTTCATGACGTTACCGCAAGAGCAGTTTGCAGTAATTTCTTCGTATTTCGGGTGAATATCTTTTTTCATGGGAAAACCTCGGTTTAAGGCCGCGTCGCTCTTCCAGCCCTAACGCCAGACACCACGCGATGTTAATTATTCCCCGTCACCTTTCACGCTGCATCAACAGCCTGAAACTCTCGGGTAATGGTCATTGTTTGACGCAATCAATTTGCATCAAAGGCGGCGAATCATACAGAAATTAACCTGCTCATGCAAACTGATCCGCATTCTACCCTTCACTAAGGTGTATACTAACCCGCCAGATTTCAAGTCAGGATGATTCAATGCCCGTTGCGCACGTTGCCTTACCCGTTCCGCTACCTCGCACCTTTGACTACCTGCTGCCGGAAGGCATGAGCGCCAAAGCCGGGTGTCGTGTACGCGTGCCCTTTGGCAAGCAACAGGAGCGCGTGGGCATCGTTCTATCCGTCAGCGAGCACAGCGAACTGCCGCTGAGCGAATTGAAAGCCGTTCTCGAAGTGCTGGACAGCGAGCCGGTTTATTCGACCTCCGTCTGGCGTCTGCTGTTGTGGGCGGCTGACTATTATCACCATCCTATCGGCGACGTACTGTTTCACGCCCTGCCGATTCTGCTGCGCCAGGGACGCCCGGCGACAAACGCGCCCATATGGTACTGGTTTGCCACTGAAGAAGGTCAGGTTATTGATCTCAACAGCCTTAAGCGCTCTCCCAAGCAACAGCAGGCGCTGGCTGCGCTACGCCAGGGAAAAATCTGGCGCGACCAGGTGGCTGAGCTCGAATTTAATGACGCCGCATTACAGGCGCTGCGGAAAAAAGGGCTGTGCGATCTGGCGAGCGAAACGCCTGGTTTTAGCGACTGGCGTACCCATTACGCGGTTTCCGGTGAGCGTCTTCGACTGAACACCGAGCAAGCCACCGCCGTCGGGGCGATTCACAGCGCCGCGGACAGTTTTAGCGCCTGGCTATTAGCGGGCGTGACGGGCTCAGGCAAAACAGAGGTCTATCTAAGCGTACTGGAAAATGTCCTGGCCCAGGGCAAGCAGGCGCTGGTGATGGTGCCGGAGATTGGCCTGACGCCGCAAACTATTGCCCGTTTTCGCGAACGCTTCAATGCGCCAGTCGAAGTCCTGCACTCCGGTTTGAACGACAGCGAACGTCTTTCGGCCTGGCTGAAAGCAAAAAATGGCGAAGCGGCGATTGTTATCGGCACACGCTCATCGCTGTTTACACCGTTTAAAAATCTCGGCGTGATTGTCATCGACGAAGAGCACGACAGCTCTTATAAACAGCAGGAAGGCTGGCGCTATCATGCGCGCGATCTCGCGGTTTATCGCGCCCACAGCGAGCAGATCCCGATTATTCTCGGCTCAGCCACTCCGGCTCTGGAAACGCTGTGCAACGTGCGACAGAAAAAATATCGCATGCTGCGCCTGACGCGTCGTGCCGGAAATGCGCGCCCCGCCACTCAGCACGTGCTGGATCTCAAAGGTCAGCAGGTGCAGGCCGGACTTGCCCCTGCGCTTATCACCCGTATGCGTCAGCACCTGCAGGCGGATAACCAGGTGATTCTGTTTTTGAACCGCCGGGGCTTTGCTCCTGCGCTGCTGTGCCATGACTGCGGCTGGATTGCCGAATGTCCGCGCTGCGATCACTACTACACGCTGCATCAGGCACAGCACCATTTACGCTGCCACCACTGCGACAGCCAGCGCCCAATACCACGTCAGTGCCCTTCCTGCGGCTCAACGCATATGGTTCCGGTTGGACTCGGCACCGAACAGCTTGAGCAGGCTCTGGCCCCTTTTTTCCCCGGTGTGCCAATCTCACGCATCGATCGCGACACCACCAGCCGTAAAGGGTCGCTGGAGCAGCATCTGGCGGAAGTACATCGCGGCGGCGCACGAATTCTGATCGGCACGCAAATGCTGGCCAAGGGCCACCACTTCCCGGACGTCACCCTGGTGGCGCTTCTGGACGTTGACGGCGCGCTGTTCTCTGCAGATTTCCGGTCGGCAGAACGCTTCGCCCAGCTTTACACGCAGGTCTCCGGGCGAGCAGGACGCGCCGGGAAACAGGGCGAAGTGGTGCTACAAACGCACCATCCTGAACATCCGCTGCTGCAAACTTTGCTGTACAAAGGTTATGACGCGTTTGCCGAGCAGGCGCTGGCCGAGCGACAAACGCTCCAGCTTCCACCGTGGACCAGCCATGTGATTGTGCGGGCAGAAGATCATAACAACCAGCATGCGCCTATGTTCTTACAACAGTTGCGAAATCTGATCCAGGCCAGTCCGCTTGCCGATGACAAACTGTGGGTGCTCGGCCCGGTTCCCGCCCTGGCCCCCAAGCGCGGCGGTCGCTATCGCTGGCAAATTTTGTTGCAACATCCGTCGCGAATTCGCCTGCAGCATATCGTCAGCGGCACACTGGCGCTGATCAATACGTTACCCGATGCACGTAAGGTTAAATGGGTGCTGGATGTCGATCCCATCGAGGGATAATCCCTCACGATGCGAGGCGGATCGTAAAATTAAAGATCCATCACACTTTTTATGAAAATTCTGTAACCGCTTCCATTAACTATCTGATAAAAATGTTTCAGATGAAGGCTATTCAAGGACGAGTCTGTGCCAGCAGCTCTCTGGCGAGGAGAAAGAGTGAAACCGAATAAGCAGGTTGCCGCCGCTACGATGAAAGATGTTGCTCTGAAGGCGAAAGTCTCAACGGCAACCGTATCCCGCGCGTTAATGAACCCGGACAAAGTCTCGCAGTCAACCCGTAACAAGGTTGAACAGGCTGCGCTGGAAGTGGGATATTTACCCCAATCAATGGGACGCAACGTTAAGCGTAATGAATCACGTACCATTCTGGTGATTGTGCCGGATATCTGCGATCCGTTTTTTAGCGAAGTGATTCGCGGCATAGAAGTGACCGCCGCTGAGCAGGGATATCTGGTGCTTATCGGCGACTGCGCCCACCAGAATCAGCAGGAAAAGACCTTCCTCAACCTCATTATCACCAAGCAGATCGATGGCATGGTGCTGCTCAGCTCGCGCCTGCCGTTTGATGCCAGCGTGGAAGAGCAGCGCAACTTGCCGCCGATGGTCATGTCCAACGAGTTCGCGCCAGAGCTGGAACTCCCCACCGTGCACATTGATAATCTCACCGCCGCCTTCAACGCGATGAACTATCTGCTGGAAATGGGGCATAAACGCATTGGCTGTATCGCCGGACCAGAGGATATGCCGCTGTGCCATTACCGTCTGCAAGGTTACGTTCAGGCATTGCGTCGCAGTGGAATTACGGTCGATCCGCATTTCATCGCGCGTGGTGACTTTACCTATGAAGCGGGAGCCAATGCGCTTAAGCAGCTCCTTGAGCTTCCACAGCCACCTACTGCGGTCTTTTGCCACAGCGATGTCATGGCGCTGGGGGCACTCTCTTACGCCAAACGTCAGGGTCTGAAGGTACCTGACGATTTATCCATCATTGGCTTTGATAATATTTCGCTCACGGAATTTTGTGATCCACCCCTGACAACCGTCGCACAGCCGCGTTTCGATATCGGACGTGAAGCTATGCTGTTACTGCTCGATCAACTACAAGGTCAGAACGTCAGCAGTGGCTCACGTTTACTGGACTGCGAGCTTATTATTCGGGGCACTACCCGGGCACTGACGTAAAGTAAAGTGCTTTCGGACTCCCCTGTCTGGTCAAAGGCCCGCCGCTTAAGTAACATGGCGGGCTGACGAACGAATAAATACAGCGAAACGATAGTGGCACAACGAGATTATGTACGTCGCGGCCAACCGGCACCTTCGCGGCGCAAGAAGAGCACATCACGGAAAAAACAACGCAATACGCCTGCGGTATCGCCCGCTATGGTTGCTATTGCTGCAGCCGTACTCGTGACCTTTATCGGTGGTCTGTACTTCATTACGCATCACAAGAAAGAAGAGTCCGAAACGCTGCAAAACCAGAAAGTCACCGGTAATGGCATCCCGCCAAAACCGGAAGAGCGCTGGCGATACATCAAAGAGCTGGAAAGCCGTCAGCCTGGCGTACGTGCGCCTACCGAACCGTCTGCAGGCGGCGAGGTACTGAACGCCGATCAGCTTACCAATGAGCAGCGCCAGTTGTTGGCGCAAATGCAGGCCGATATGCGCCAACAGCCAACGCAGCTCAACGAAGTACCGTGGAACGAACAAACTGCTGAACAACGCCAGCAAACGCTGCAGCGTCAGCGTCAGGTGCAACAGCAGCAGTGGAATAACACCCAACAGCAGGCTCAACAGCCGCGCCAACGGGTAACGGAACAGCCGAACCAGCAGCAGCAAACGCGTACTGCGCAAGCCGCACCGGTACAGCAGCCGAAGGCGCAGCCAAAACCGGCGGCCCAACAGCCGTATCAGGATCTACTGCAAACACCTGCGCATACCACCGCCGCTCAGCCGAAAACGCAGCCGGCCGCGCCGATAACAAATGAAACGCAGCCGCCAAAACAGACGGCGGAGAAAAAAGATGAACGCCGCTGGATGGTACAGTGCGGCTCATTTAAAGGCGCTGAGCAGGCAGAAACCGTGCGCGCGCAGTTGGCTTTTGAAGGCTTCAACTCACGTATTACCACCAATAACGGCTGGAATCGCGTGGTCATTGGTCCGGTCAAAGGCAAAGAGAATGCCGACAACACCATCAGCCGCCTGAAAGTTGCTGGTCACACAAACTGCATTCGACTCGCCACTGGGGGTTGAAACCCCCAAAATCCCCCCCATCTATACTTGCATTACGCCCCGCATACTGCGCGGGGCCTGTGTTTTGCATTTGTAACCAAGGGGTCTGCTCGTGACAACAATAGTAAGCGTACGCCGTAACGGCCATGTGGTAATCGCCGGTGATGGTCAGGCCACACTGGGTAACACCGTAATGAAAGGCAACGTGAAGAAAGTCCGCCGTCTGTACAACGACAAAGTCATCGCGGGCTTTGCGGGCGGTACTGCGGATGCATTCACGCTGTTTGAACTGTTTGAACGCAAGCTGGAAATGCACCAGGGTCACCTGGTGAAAGCTGCCGTTGAACTGGCAAAAGACTGGCGTACCGACCGTATGCTGCGCAAACTCGAAGCGCTGCTGGCCGTTGCGGATGAAACTGCATCACTCATCATCACCGGTAACGGCGACGTCATCCAGCCAGAAAACGATCTGATTGCCATCGGCTCCGGCGGTCCCTACGCCCAGGCTGCTGCACGCGCTCTGCTGGAAAACACTGAGCTTGGCGCACGCGAGATTGCTGAGAAAGCGTTGGATATTGCAGGGGATATCTGCATTTATACCAACCACTTCCATACCATCGAAGAATTGAACTCCAAAGCGTAAGGATCCCCCATGTCTGAAATGACCCCACGCGAAATTGTCAGCGAACTGAACAAACACATCATCGGCCAGGACAACGCTAAGCGTTCCGTGGCGATTGCCCTGCGTAACCGCTGGCGCCGCATGCAGCTCAACGAAGAGCTGCGCCATGAAGTTACGCCGAAAAACATTCTGATGATTGGCCCAACCGGCGTCGGTAAAACCGAAATCGCCCGTCGTCTGGCAAAACTGGCCAACGCGCCGTTCATCAAAGTTGAAGCAACGAAATTCACCGAAGTCGGCTATGTTGGTAAAGAAGTTGACTCTATCATCCGCGATCTGACCGATGCTGCCATCAAAATGGTCCGCGTTCAGGCCATCGAGAAAAACCGCTTCCGTGCAGAAGAGATGGCGGAAGAGCGCATTCTCGACGTGCTGATCCCACCGGCTAAAAATAACTGGGGACAGTCAGAGCAGCCGCAGGAACCTTCTGCAGCGCGTCAGGCGTTCCGTAAAAAACTGCGTGAAGGCCAGCTGGATGATAAAGAGATCGAAATCGATCTCGCGGCCGCACCGATGGGCGTTGAAATCATGGCGCCTCCGGGAATGGAAGAGATGACCAGCCAGCTACAGTCCATGTTCCAGAACCTGGGCGGTCAGAAGCAAAAACCGCGTAAGCTGAAAATCAAAGACGCGATGAAGCTGCTGATTGAAGAAGAAGCGGCCAAACTGGTGAATCCGGAAGAGCTGAAACAGGAAGCTATCGACGCCGTTGAGCAACACGGAATCGTGTTTATCGACGAAATCGACAAAATCTGTAAGCGCGGCGAATCCTCCGGCCCGGACGTGTCCCGTGAAGGCGTACAGCGCGACCTGCTGCCGCTGGTTGAAGGCTGCACGGTCTCCACTAAACACGGTATGGTGAAAACAGACCACATTCTGTTTATCGCCTCTGGCGCATTCCAGGTAGCGAAACCGTCTGACCTGATCCCGGAACTGCAGGGTCGTCTGCCGATTCGTGTCGAGCTGCAGGCGCTGACCACCAGCGATTTTGAGCGTATCCTTACCGAACCGAATGCCTCCATCACCGTCCAGTACAAAGCGCTGATGGCGACCGAAGGTGTGGACATCAACTTCACCGAATCGGGCATTAAACGCATTGCCGAAGCGGCCTGGCAGGTCAATGAAACCACCGAAAACATCGGTGCACGTCGTCTGCATACCGTTCTCGAGCGTCTGATGGAAGATATTTCCTATGATGCGAGCGATTTAAACGGCCAAAGCATCACAATTGATGCCGAATATGTGAGCAAACATCTGGATGCGCTGGTCGCAGATGAAGATCTGAGCCGTTTTATCCTATAATCGCGTTCAATGCATTTTCATCACTGTTGATGGGGCTGATAAAGCCCCATTTTTATTGGCGCTAAATATGACTGAACAACAAAAAATTAGCCGCTCACAAGCCTGGCTGGAAAGTTTACGACCTAAGACCTTACCGCTCGCCTTCGCGGCGATCATCGTCGGTACGGCATTAGCATGGTGGCAAGGATACTTCGATCCGCTGGTTGCTCTGTTGGCATTGATTACAGCAGGACTGCTGCAAATTCTGTCCAACCTCGCTAACGACTATGGCGATGCCGTCAAAGGCAGCGACAAGCCCGACCGCATTGGACCGCTGCGCGGTATGCAAAAAGGGGTTATCACCCAACAGCAGATGAAGCGTGCGCTGATCGTCACCGTGGTGTTGATCTGTTTGTCGGGCCTGGCCCTGGTTGCTGTGGCCTGTCACACGCTGGCGGATTTTGTCGGTTTCCTGGTGCTTGGGGGCCTGTCGATTATTGCGGCGATCACCTACACCGTGGGTAATCGCCCTTACGGATATATCGGTCTGGGCGATATTTCCGTGCTGGTATTCTTTGGCTGGCTTAGCGTGATGGGAAGCTGGTATCTGCAGGCGCATACGCTGATTCCGGCGCTGATTCTGCCTGCCACCGCCTGTGGCCTGCTGGCAACTGCCGTGCTCAACGTCAACAACCTGCGCGATATCAACAGCGACAGAGAGAACGGCAAGAACACGCTGGTAGTACGTTTAGGTGCCGTCAATGCCCGCCGCTACCATGCCTGCCTGCTGATGGGGACGCTGGTCTGCCTGGCGCTGTTTAACCTGTTTTCGCTACAAAGTCTGTGGGGATGGCTGTTTATCCTTGCCGCTCCGCTGCTTTTCAAACAGGCGCGTTACGTGATGCGCGAAATGGATCCTGCGGCAATGCGTCCGATGCTGGAACGCACCGTAAAAGCGGCGCTATTAACTAACTTGCTGTTTGTCGTTGGAATTTTCTTAAGTCAGTGGTCTCTTTAACTGACAAATATCAATTAACAATTGATGATTTTGCCAACAGTACACATAGCGCGATATACTAAAAATTCTCGCAGCAACTGAACGTTAAGCCTATGAAATACGATACATCCGAGCTTTGTGACATCTATCAGGAAGATGTCAACGTCGTGGAACCGCTGTTCTCTAACTTTGGAGGACGGTCGTCGTTTGGCGGACAAATCATCACGGTAAAATGTTTCGAGGACAACGGGTTGCTGTACGATCTGCTCGAACAAAATGGCCGTGGTCGCATTCTGCTGGTCGATGGCGGCGGTTCTGTCCGTCGTGCGCTGGTCGATGCCGAACTGGCGCGACTGGCCGTACAGAATGAATGGGAAGGTCTGGTCATCTACGGCTCAGTCCGCCAGGTAGACGATCTGGAAGAACTGGATATCGGCATTCAGGCGATTGCCGCAATTCCGGTAGGTGCGTCAGGAGAGGGTATTGGGGAAAGCGATGTGCGCGTCAACTTTGGCGGCGTGACATTCTTCTCCGGCGACCACCTGTACGCCGACAACACCGGGATAATCCTCTCCGAAGACCCGCTCGATATCGAGTAAGTGAAAAAGGCACCGCAAGGTGCCTTTTTTATGCGTTGTCACTGATTGCCAGTTGGCGGCTTACGCCTTATCCGGCCTACAGGCACTCGCAGTCTACATCCTCTATAGATTTCGCGTCAGGGCAAGGCGGCAAGTAAGTGAATCCCCAGGAGCATAGGCCACTATGTGACTGGGGTGAATGTACGCAGCCAACGCCGCCATAACGTGAAATATGACGAGGATTAGACTTCTTCCATACGCCCCAACAGGGCATGCAGACGATCCTGCCAGCCGTTCTGCTGTTCTTTCAGGTTGTTGTTCTCACGCTCCAGCTCTTCACGCTGCTGCTGTGCAGACTGAACTTCCTGCGACAGTGAGTTGTTCTTTTCTTTCAGCTCTTCGATTTCCATCTGTAACAGCGTGATGGTATCAATCGCCTGCTGTACTTTTGCTTCCAGTTTCTCAAACACTTCTAATGACATCGTCATACCTCTCCTGAATTGCAAGGCGTTGATGGATAAAAATCCTCGTCCCGATAACCGGCGACGCCTTAATAAAAACGAGCGCACTCTACTTAACACCGATTGTATGAAGCCGCGTCATCCCTGTCCAGCGGCATCCCGCGCAGATTGCGGTTTGCAACACTTTTCGTCTTTCTCCTGGTGACATTACTATCATAACTCTTAAGTGTTAACGAATTGATCATTGAAATGATTCAGCTCACACTATTTTTGTATAACAAATACCGCGAAATGGCGCGATAACGCTCATTTTGTTGATGGAGTACACACATTTCAATTTCGATATTTCTCGTTTTTGAGCGTTAACGATAAATTAACAGTGTGCCTACCGGCTCCGGGGATGTCAGTGACCTTCTCGCATACAATAAACATTAAACTCTCTTCAGGATCCGATTATGAGTCAAACATCAACCTTAAAAGGCCAGTGCATTGCTGAATTCCTCGGTACCGGGTTGTTGATTTTCTTCGGTGTGGGATGTGTCGCTGCACTCAAAGTTGCTGGGGCTACTTTTGGTCAGTGGGAAATCAGTATCATCTGGGGTCTGGGGGTAGCGATGGCTATCTATCTGACTGCAGGCGTTTCTGGTGCACACCTGAATCCAGCGGTAACCATCGCACTCTGGCTGTTCGCCTGTTTTGATAAACGCAAAGTTGCTCCTTTTATTATTTCGCAAATTGCCGGCGCCTTTTGCGCAGCGGCACTGGTTTACGGGCTTTATTACAATCTTTTCATCGATTTCGAACAAACTAACCATATCGTGCGCGGCAGTACCGAGAGCCTGGGTCTGGCAGGTACTTTCTCGACCTATCCGAACCCGCATATCAATTTTGTGCAGGCCTTCGCGGTTGAAATGGTCATTACCGCTATTCTAATGGGGCTGATTCTGGCTCTGACCGACGATGGTAACGGTGTACCTCGTGGTCCGCTGGCACCACTGCTGATCGGCTTGTTGATTGCCGTTATTGGTGCTTCCATGGGTCCGCTGACAGGTTTTGCGATGAACCCGGCACGTGACTTCGGACCGAAACTCTTCGCCTGGATGGCCGGATGGGGTGAGATTGCCTTCACGGGTGGTCGTGATATCCCTTACTTCCTGGTCCCGGTGTTTGGCCCGATTACCGGCGCGATTTTAGGCGCATGGGCATATCGCAAACTGATTGGTCGCCATTTACCGTGCGATGTCTGCGCGATTGAAGAGAAAGACGTTGCGACCAACACTCAACAAAAAGCTTCGCAGTAATGTGACTACGGGACAAATAATCATGACTGAAAAAAAATATATCGTTGCGCTCGACCAGGGCACCACCAGCTCCCGCGCGGTCGTAATGGACCACGATGCGAATATCGTTAGCGTTTCACAGCGCGAATTCGAGCAAATCTACCCGAAAGCAGGTTGGGTAGAACATGACCCAATGGAAATTTGGGCGACCCAAAGCTCCACGCTGGTAGAAGTTCTGGCGAAAGCCGATATCAGTTCCGATGAAATTGCAGCGATCGGTATTACCAACCAGCGTGAAACCACCATCGTCTGGGAGCGTGAGACCGGTAAACCTATCTATAACGCAATTGTGTGGCAGTGTCGTCGTACCGCGGATATCTGCGAAAAGCTCAAGCGCGACGGAATGGAAGAGTACATCCGTAATAACACGGGTCTGGTAATTGACCCGTACTTTTCCGGCACTAAAGTGAAGTGGATCCTCGACCACGTGGAAGGCTCACGTGAGCGCGCTCGTCGCGGCGAACTGCTGTTCGGTACGGTAGACACCTGGCTTATCTGGAAAATGACGCAGGGACGTGTACACGTAACGGATTACACCAACGCCTCTCGTACCATGCTGTTCAACATCCACTCCCTGGACTGGGATGACACGATGCTGGATGCGCTGGATATTCCGCGTGCAATGCTGCCAGAAGTGCGTCGTTCTTCTGAAGTGTACGGCCAGACCAACATCGGTGGTAAAGGCGGCATTCGTATTCCTATCTCCGGTATTGCCGGTGACCAGCAGGCCGCTCTGTTTGGCCAGCTGTGCGTGAAGGAAGGGATGGCGAAAAACACTTACGGTACCGGCTGCTTCATGCTGATGAACACTGGCGAGAAAGCCGTTAAGTCCGAAAATGGACTACTGACCACCATCGCCTGTGGACCGACCGGGGAAGTGAACTACGCGCTGGAAGGTGCGGTATTTATGGCTGGCGCATCCATCCAGTGGCTGCGCGATGAAATGAAACTCATCAGCGATGCATTCGACTCTGAATATTTCGCCACCAAAGTGAAAGATACCAACGGCGTGTACGTCGTTCCGGCATTTACAGGCCTTGGCGCACCGTACTGGGACCCGTATGCACGCGGAGCCATCTTCGGCCTGACCCGTGGCGTAAACTCCAACCACATCATCCGCGCAACGCTTGAGTCTATCGCTTACCAGACCCGTGACGTACTGGAAGCGATGCAGGCTGATTCCGGTATTCGCCTGCACGCCCTGCGCGTCGATGGCGGTGCGGTCGCCAACAACTTCCTGATGCAGTTCCAGTCCGATATTCTCGGCACGCGCGTTGAGCGCCCGGAAGTCCGCGAAGTCACCGCATTGGGTGCGGCTTACCTTGCCGGTCTGGCAGTAGGTTTCTGGCAGAATCTGGATGAACTGCAGGAGAAAGCGGTCATCGAGCGTGAATTCCGCCCGGGCATCGAAACCACCGAGCGTAATTTCCGTTACAGCGGCTGGAAAAAAGCGGTCAAACGCGCCATGGCGTGGGAAGATCACGACGAGTAATTCGTCATTGCCGGATGGCGACGTTACCTTGTCCGGCAATATCTTCGTGCGGGGGCAACCCCGCACACACATCAATAATCTAGTCCCCTCCCCTGTGCTACACTTCGCGCCATTCCTTTCAGCTACGAGTTTGCAATGAGACGAGAACTTGCCATTGAATTTTCACGCGTGACCGAAGCGGCCGCGCTGGCTGGCTATAAATGGCTGGGCCGCGGCGATAAAAATACCGCTGATGGCGCGGCGGTGAACGCCATGCGTATTATGCTCAACCAGGTCAACATCGACGGCACCATCGTGATTGGCGAGGGTGAGATTGATGAAGCGCCGATGCTGTTTATCGGCGAGAAAGTCGGAACCGGCCACGGTGATGCGGTCGACATCGCCGTCGATCCTATCGAAGGCACGCGTATGACGGCAATGGGCCAGGCGAATGCACTGGCGGTGCTGGCTGTAGGCGATAAAGGCTGTTTCCTGAACGCGCCAGACATGTACATGGAAAAGCTGATTGTCGGCCCTGGCGCAAAAGGGTCCATCGACCTGAACCTGTCGCTGGAAACCAACCTGCGAAACATTGCAGCCGCGCTGAACAAACCACTGAGTGACCTGACCGTCACCATCCTGGCAAAACCACGCCATGAAGAGGTTATTGCAGAGATGGCGAAACTGGGCGTGCGCGTCTTCGCCATTCCTGACGGCGACGTTGCGGCCTCGATTCTGACCTGTATGCCTGACAGCGAAGTTGACGTGCTGTACGGTATTGGCGGCGCACCGGAAGGCGTGGTTTCCGCGGCCGTCATCCGCGCGCTGGACGGCGACATGCAGGGCCGCCTGCTGGCGCGCCATGACGTCAAAGGCGATAGCGAAGAGAACCGTCGTATTGGCGAACAGGAACTGGCCCGCTGCACCGCGATGGGCATTGAAGCGGGCAAAGCGCTGCGTCTGGATGAAATGGCGCGCAGCGACAACGTCATTTTCTCCGCTACCGGCATCACCAAAGGCGATCTGCTGGAAGGGATTAGCCGTAAAGGCAATATCGCAACCACCGAAACGCTGTTGATCCGCGGCAAATCGCGCACGATCCGCCGCATTCAGTCGATTCACTACCTCGATCGCAAGGATCCCGATGTGCAGGCGCACATCCTGTAATTGATTTGATCAATAGAGCCTTCCAGCCCATCCGGGCTGGAAATCTTTCGTCCAACGAACGAAGATAAGGCAATCAAAGCAGACAGGAGAAAACCATGGCAGATTGGGTAACAGGTAAAGTCACAAAGGTGCAGAACTGGACCGATGCCCTGTTTAGTTTGACCGTGCGAGCTCCGGTTCTTCCTTTCACTGCAGGTCAGTTCACCAAGCTTGGCCTTGAGATCGACGGTGAGCGCGTCCAGCGCGCCTATTCCTACGTGAATGCGCCCGATAACCCCGACTTAGAATTTTATCTGGTGACGGTTCCCGACGGCAAACTCAGCCCTCAACTGGCGGCGCTAAAGCCTGGCGATGAAGTTCAGGTGGTGAGTGAGGCCGCTGGTTTCTTCGTGCTGGATGAAGTCCCTGATTGCGAAACGCTATGGATGCTGGCAACCGGCACGGCTATCGGCCCGTATTTGTCGATTCTTCAACTAGGCAAAGATCTGGGTCGCTTTAAAAATCTGGTGCTGGTCCACGCCGCACGCTATGCCGCCGATTTGAGCTACCTGCCATTGATGCAGGCGCTGGAAAAGCGCTACGAAGGTAAATTACGCATCCAGACGGTTGTTAGCCGTGAGACAGCCGTAGATTCGCTGACCGGGCGTGTACCGGCGCTGATTGAAAGCGGTGAACTGGAAAAGGCGGTAGGGCTGCCAATGGATAAAGAAACCAGCCATGTGATGTTGTGCGGAAATCCACAAATGGTACGCGACACGCAGCAACTGCTGAAAGAGACCCGGCAGATGACCAAACACCTGCGCCGTCGACCGGGCCATATGACTGCTGAGCATTACTGGTGAGGGTTGCCGGGAGGCGCTTGCGCTTCTCCGGTCGACAACTACTGGCGCTCGGCTTTGTACTTTACGTCCTGCGTATCCTTACCATATTTATTTTCGTCCTGGGTGCCAACGAACGCGCCCAGATCGATAAGCATACCGACCAGAATGAGCGTCGGAACAAAGCGACCAACCGCCCATTGCCAGACGCCGGGTAACATCGTCCAATTTCCGGCCAGCAGCATCCACGCCAAAATCATCAGCAGCGCCCACGCTCCAGAACGTCCCCGATCGTGCAGGCGTTTTACCGTCACTGCCGCCGTCGGCCATAGCAGACAAACCAGACAAAATGCCGCAGTCTGAATATCGAGTAATTGCTTGCTCGCCAGCGAGAACAGAACCAGCATTCCGACGATCCACAGACCTATCCAAATCCAGAAATCACGGCGCCCGATGCGCCCTTTAAATGAGAATAACCACTGCTGTATGGTCATGTAAGTTCCTTTATTATTACCTTCCAGAACAGTTTACCCTTTTGACAAGCCCGACAGTTACCGTTTTAATCGTGAGCAGTCATAACGAAAGGTACGATTGATGAAGCAAGGATTTACACTGTTTTTATTATTGTTTTCAGCCTTCACCGCGAGCGTTGCGGCACGGGCGGAAGAGCCATCGACGGCAACCACGGCCCCCTATTTACTGGCGGGTGCGCCGACCTTTGACCTGTCGATTAGCCAGTTTCGCGAAAACTTTAATACGCAGAATCCGAAGCTTATCCTGAATGAGTTCCGCGCCATCGACAGCAGCCGCGATCGGGCAAACCTCACCCGCGCGGCCAGTAAAATCAATGAAAACCTGTATGCGTCCTCCGCCCTTGAGCGCGGCACGCTAAAAATCAAAAGTATGCAGATAACCTGGTTGCCGATTCAGGGACCAGAACAAAAGGCGGCCAAAGCGAAAGCGCTGGAATACATGACCGCCGTCATTCGTACCGTCGCGCCGCTACTGACGAAAGAGCAGAGCCAGAAAAAGCTGCAAAAACTGCTCGCTGCCGGCAAAGGTAAACACTATTACGCCGAAACAGAAGGCGCAATTCGCTATGTTGTGGCAGATAACGGTGAAAAAGGGCTGACCTTCGCTGTTGAACCGATTAAGCTGGCACTATCAGATAGTCTTGAGAAGGCGAATTGATGACAAAAAGCAAAGCCTTTCCACAGACGAATCTCTATACTGTTTCACAGACCATGCTGCCCTGACGGGCGGCCATATTCCTTAATTCGCTGACAAGCGTGGAGAAATGAAATGCGACATCCTTTAGTGATGGGTAACTGGAAACTGAACGGCAGCCGCCACATGGTAAACGAACTGGTTGCTAATCTGCGTAAAGAACTGGCTGGCGTTGCTGGCTGTGCAGTAGCAATCGCTCCG
Organism: Citrobacter sp. XY323; assembly: GCF_025106035.1. Taxonomy (NCBI): domain Bacteria; kingdom Pseudomonadati; phylum Pseudomonadota; class Gammaproteobacteria; order Enterobacterales; family Enterobacteriaceae; genus Citrobacter; species Citrobacter sp. XY323. Next base: position 85,114 of record NZ_JANYUK010000015.1, on the reverse strand, counting down.
CCGGAAATGTATATCGACCTGGCGAAACACGCCGCTGCCGGTAGCCACATTATCCTGGGCGCGCAGAACGTTGACCTGAACCTGTCTGGCGCATTTACCGGTGAAACAAGTGCTGAAATGCTGAAAGATATCGGCGCGCAGTACATCATTATCGGTCACTCTGAGCGTCGTACTTACCACAAAGAGTCTGACGAGCTGATCGCTAAAAAATTCGCCGTGCTGAAAGAACAAGGTCTGACTCCGGTTCTGTGCATCGGTGAAACCGAAGCAGAAAACGAAGCGGGCAAAACTGAAGAAGTCTGTGCACGTCAGATCGACGCCGTTCTGAAAACTCAGGGCGCGGCAGCATTCGAAGGCGTCGTTATCGCTTACGAACCAGTATGGGCTATCGGTACCGGTAAATCTGCAACTCCTGCTCAGGCTCAGGCTGTTCACAAATTCATTCGTGACCACATTGCTAAAGCTGACGCGAAAATCGCTGAACAAGTTATCATCCAGTACGGCGGTTCCGTAAACGCAGCGAACGCAGCAGAACTGTTCGCTCAGCCGGATATTGATGGCGCGCTGGTTGGCGGTGCTTCTCTGAAAGCAGATGCCTTCGCGGTCATCGTTAAAGCAGCAGAAGCGGCTAAACAGGCGTAATGCTGTTGAGGCGGGTAGCGCTTCGCTGACCCGTCCTCCAAGACTGTAGGCCCGGTAAGCGTTAGCGCTACCGGGCTTTTTTTTACAACTTACCCAACACGCTAAACCACAGATAATCCAGCGGCAGAAGAAGCAGATATGTTGCCGTCGCCAGCGCGATACACAGCAGCATCCCCGCCCTCGCAGGCACTTTCCCAAGCGCCATCGCCACCACAATCGGCGAAGCCTGATACGGCAGTAGCGGTGTGGAATACCCCAATACCTGAATCATAATCACCGACAGCAGCGGGAACCCAGTCGCATCGGCAAAACTTTGCGCCAGAGTGGTATACAGCGCCGGAACGCCGTTCGCCGTCATAATAAAATTGAGTGCGGTGGTAATGCCGGTCAGCGCGAGAAAGCTGGTAAATGGTTTTTCCGCATCCAGCGGCATCACCTGTAACAGCGCCTCGCCCACTGCATTGCCAATGCCGGTCTGGGTAACGGTAATTGCCAACCCCAGAATCCCCGCCACGTAAATGCAGGTCCTGATATTTACCCCGGAGGAAAACTCGTCGCCATTGATAAAGCCAACCCGTGGTAGCAGCGTGATAACTGCTGCCGCCAACCCGGTCCACGCAGGCCCTATACCGTGCCAGCTTTCACTTACCCACAGCAGCAGCACCACTGCTAACATCCAGGCCAGACGTTTTTCATCCCGGCTCATTGGTTCCGCTGGCGTGAGATCGCGCGGTGCGTGGGGCTTGCCAGGGAACAGCCAGCAGATAAGCATGATGAGCACCGCGCCTTTAAGCCAGCCCAGAACCGGCGTATGCAGCAGCAAATAGGGAAGATAATTGAGGTGGATGCCGTAAGAGCCTTCCGCCGCGCCGCTCATTACCAGATTTGGCACGTTAGCGGGTAAAATCGTCGCGGAAAGCTGGAACGTCCCAAACCCGACGGCCAGCGCCAGACCATACCATGCGCGCGTACCCTCGTTAATTCCGGCACGCTTCGCCATTGCAGCAACAATCGGCATCAGCAGCGCAATACGCCCCATATTGGACGGCATCACAAACGCCAGCGCGTAACTGAGCAGCACCACGCTCGCCACCATTAACGGCCAGGAATCGGTCAATCGCGATGACAGCGCTCTCGCCGCCCTGTCCGCCAGCCCCGTTTTGCGAATCGCGATACCCAGCACAAAACCACTAAAGACCAGCCAGAATGCCGAAGACGCAAATCCGCCAAAGATCACATCCGCAGGTGCGATTTTGGCGACCATTGCTACGGCAAAGAACAGCAGCGCCGTTATAAACTCCGGCAGTAGCGACGTCGCCCAGAGCAGGATAGTAATGCCAACCACCAGAGAGGGGATAAACAAAGGGTGTGTAAGCCAGAGCGACATGCCTGTCTCCTGTTGTTTTTTTCAACAAGAATACGGGGACAGACATGCGGAGTAAATGCCAGATTAGGTGGGGTTAACGCAGAATATCACATTGATGATCCTGAATTTCCTCAGCGGAGGCGAGATTGAGCGACAACAGATTGCGCTGGGTCGCCAGCAGGACAAAGGACTCATCGCTCTGACGCACCATCGCCAGCGCATAGCTGCCCATGTGCTCACGCGCATCCGGCACCTCTTCTGCCAGCATCATAAACGGGCTGCGTTGCGCCAGTTCATTTTCCGTGACGCGACGCGCCAGATATTCATGACCGCGCAGCCCACCCGGTAATGGCAGCCAACGGGTGCTGATTTTCGCCAGATTGTCATCCAGCTGTTTTCTGACATCGGTTCGCTGGCAGGAGATATGAATATGCAGATGATTTTGCGTACGCCCACTACGCGAGTTAATGGTCAGCGATACCGCTTTGTCAGGGATTTCCTGACCGTATTTTTGGCTCATAAAGCTGCGCGCCTGCCAGGCCAGCCAGAAAAAGTTCGGCGTCCCTGATTTCAGCAGCAGCGGGCTTTCCGTTCCGTTGATGCGCCAGGTCGGCATCAACAGGTATTGCAGTGGGCCGTTACGATCCTTGAACACCACATATCCGGCATCCGGCTTCACTTCGGCGCACGGCGTGGGATCCTGCTGCTGCAACTGGTGCGGCAGGCATTGCTGAAGAACAATCTGGCGTAATGCGTCCGGGTTACCGGTGAATTTCCAGTACCCGATACCTGCAGCAGCGGCGACTACAATCACCGCCAGTAAAAGATAGCCTGCTTTTTTCATTACGCGTTCCCTGTATCTCATTGAAGGGCAAGAGTAACGCAAAACCATGACAAATAAAAAACCCGGTCGCGTTATGCCACCGGGTCGGTAAATCACAGACTTATTTAGCGCTTGCTGATCTGGTCAAACGTACCACCGTTAGAGAAGTGCTCTTTCTGCGCTTTCGTCCAGCCGCCAAACTCTTTGTCGATGGTGAACAGTTTCAGCTTCGGAAATGCATTTTCGTATTTCTTCGCAACGTCTGCATCACGCGGACGATAGTAGTTTTTCGCTGCAATTTCCTGACCTTCCGGTGAGTAGAGATATTTCAGGTAGGCTTCCGCCACCGTTTTGGTGTCTTTCTTTTCCACTACTTTGTCGACCACGGAAACGGTCGGTTCCGCGAGGATAGATTCACTCGGCGTCACTATCTCGAATTTGTCTTTGCCCAGCTCGTTTGTCGCCAGCAGGGCTTCGTTTTCCCAGGCGATCAGCACATCACCGATACCGCGCTCAACGAAGGTATTGGTTGAGCCACGCGCACCGGAGTCCAGCACTTCAACATTCTTATACAGGGCCTTCACGAAGTCTTGTGCCTTGGCCTGATCGTTGTTGTTGTGGTGCAAGGCGTAGCCCCATGCCGCCAGATAGTTCCAGCGTGCGCCGCCTGAGCTTTTCGGGTTTGGCGTAATGACCGACACGCCTGGTTTGATCAGATCGTTCCAGTCATGAATTTGTTTGGGGTTGCCTTTGCGGACCAGGAAAACGATGGTGGAGGTGTATGGCGCGGAGTTATCCGGCAGACGCTTAATCCAGTTTTTATCGATACGACCACGTTCAGCAATGGCATCCACATCGTAAGCCAGCGCCAGCGTCACGACATCGGCTTCAATGCCGTTAATGACGGAGGTCGCTTGTTTACCCGAACCGCCGTGCGACTGGCGGATCACGACGTTGTCGCCCGTTTCCTGCTTCCAGTGCGCGCTAAAGGCCTTATTGTACTGCTCGTACAATTCACGCGTTGGATCGTACGATACGTTAAGTAACTGAATATCCTTTGCCAGAACGCTGGTCGATGCCAGCAATAATGTTAACCCTACGCCCCATTTGTTCATCGCCCAGCTCTCTTATGTGGTGTTGTGATGAGCAAAGCGTGCCAGAAAGGTATCCAAACATTAAAGAATAAAAAAAGATTTGCTATAACCTGGGGGAATAAATGCGGGGAATTGTGCCGAATGATGGTTAGCGGCTCATCAGGCCTACAAGTCTTTACAACCTGTAGGCCTGATGCGCTTAGCGCCATCAGGCGCGGAAAAAACAATCAGTACAGTTTTTTCGCGCAGTCCAGCCAGTCACCTTTGAACGGACGCTTCATGTTTTCAATCGCGTCGATGATGTCGTGGTGAACCAGTTGCTCGTTCTGAATACCTACACAGCGACCGCCGTGACCGGCCAACAGCAGTTCAATGGCATATGCGCCCATACGGGACGCCAGGATACGGTCGTAAGGCACCGGAGAACCACCACGCTGGATGTGACCCAGTACGGTTGAGCGCGTTTCACGACCCGTTTCTTTCTCGATGTAATGCGCCAGTTCGTCAACGTCACACATGTGCTCAGTGATCGCCACAATCGCGTGTTTTTTACCTTTCGCGATGCCTGCTTTGATTTCAGCAACCAGATCGTCACGGCTGAATTCCACTTCCGGAACCACCACAAACTCACAGCCACCAGCAATGGCAGCCGCCAGGGTCAGATCGCCACAGTAGCGGCCCATCACTTCAACGATGGAAATACGCTGGTGAGAAGAAGAGGTATCACGCAGACGGTCAATCGCTTCGACTACGGTACCCAGAGCGGTGAAATAACCGATGGTGTAGTCGGTGCCTTTGATATCGTTGTCGATAGTGCCTGGCAGACCGATGCATGGGAAGCCCATTTCAGTCAGGCGTTTTGCCCCCATGTAAGAACCGTCACCACCGATAACAACCAGCGCGTCAATGCCACGCTTTTTCAGGTTTTCGATAGCCACGGCACGCACGTTTTCGTCGCGGAATTCCGGGAAGCGGGCAGAACCGAGGAATGTACCGCCACGGTTGATCATGTCGGACACGCTGTAGCGGTCAAGTTGAACCATACGGTCTTCATACAAACCCAGGTAGCCATCATGGATCCCCATGACTTCCAGCCCTTCCGTCAACGCTGCACGTACAACACCACGGATTGCTGCGTTCATGCCCGGCGCATCACCGCCGCTTGTCAACACACCGATTTTCTTAATCATGACTACCTCTGAACTTTGGAATGCAAAATGAAATCTGCTGCCGGAAGTCGATTCCGCATATCGAAACGATCCAACGAATATGCAGATAGTATAACAATCACTTCCTGCTGAATTGATTCAGGTCAGGCCAAATGGTGGTAATTTATACACAAAATGCTGGCCCGGTTCACTTTTTTTACAACGAATTATAAAAGCTCAAACATCTTGCCTTCCTTGGGTACGACCGAACAGGGATCCTGATGAATGATGACATCCGATCCCGGGAAACGCCGTAAAATTGCCTGCTCTACCTGTTCAGCCACTAAATGCGCCTGAACGAGCGGCAGATTATCTTCCATTTCCAAATGAATCTGAATAAAGCGGGTCGGCCCTGACTGCCGCGTGCGAAGATCGTGAGCGCCGCTGACTCCAGGCCAGGACGTCACAATATCAATAATTTCCTGACGTTCTTCATCGGGTAAAGCGCGATCCAGCAAAGACTGTACCGCCTCATAACCCATGCGTAATGCACTATATAAAATATAGATGCCAATCCCGAGCGCAAACAAGGCATCTGCGCGATGCCAGCCGTACCATGCCAGCCCAAGCGCCACGAGAATCGCACCGTTCATCATAACATCAGACTGATAATGAAGCATATCCGCCCTAACGGCCTGACTTTGCGTGCGCTTCACCACCCAGCGCTGAAACGAGACCAGAATGATTGTACACACTAACGCAATGATGGTGACAACCACCCCGACGCCAGGATCTTTCATTGGCGTGGGTTGGATGAGATGCTGAATCCCGGTCAGGAATAAAAACAGCGCCGAACCGGAAATAAACATGCTTTGCGCCAGCGCCGCTAGCGATTCCGCTTTTCCGTGTCCGAACGTATGTTCATCATCGGCCGGTTGCAAAGAATAGCGCACCACCAACAGGTTGGTTAACGACGCGGCGATGTCCACCAAAGAATCCACCAGCGCTGCCAGAATACTGACCGATCCGGTGTACCACCACGCAAAAATCTTGATCAAAAGTAACAGCGATGCCATCACGGTCGCCGCGATAGCCGCCCGGCTAACCAGCCGCCCATAGGTTTGATTCATAAACACTCCTGCCATGATATGCCGCTAGTATAACGGATGAAGTAAAACAGTCAGGCAATAACCGAGTGACAAATTTTGGGCAAAAAAAACCCCCACATCATGTGGGGGAAGACAGGGATGGTGTCTATGGCAAGGAAAACAGGGTTACTACTGGGAACGTGAGTTGCTACTACTCAATAAATTCAACGATGAGCTTTTTTTCCAGTGCGCTACGTCGCGCAGTTGCTCCATTCGTTGTTCATGTCTCTCATTTAAAACCGCTTGCTGCTCGGGCGTTAACAGGCGATACATCTGGTTGCGAACCTTGGCTATTTCAACCTGGCGGGCAACCTGTTCTTGCGCCATTCTTTCTGCCTGAGCGCGCACAGCGCGTTCATCAAATTTCTCTGCGGTGACAAGGCGATGCATTGTCTCCATTTCGCTAACATTAACAGGAGGCTGTTCGTGTCTTGCCTGCTGCATTAAATCTCGCATCTGTTGACGTTGATGTTCGGTTAAACTGATACCGTCGAACATGTGGCTCTGAACGCTGCGTTGCGCGGAGCCTTCACCCAGGTGCCAGTGATCGCCTGTGACGACTTCAGCTGCATGGCTTAAAGTACTCAGTGCCAGCGTTGAGGCCATGACGGCAGCGGTAACTTTGCCCATCACTTGCTCCCAAAATCTTTTCTGTCGCGATTCAACGAGAGACAGTTTACGATTCGGGCTGCAAACATGCGTCAGGGGGTGTAAAACAACGTAAAGTCATAGATTAGCGACGCCTGATGACGTAATTTCTGCCTCGGAGGTACGTAAACAATGAATAAAATCCTGTTAGTTGATGATGACCGAGAGCTGACTTCCCTGTTAAAGGAGTTGCTCGAAATGGAAGGTTTCGATGTGCTGGTTGCCTATGATGGGGAACAGGCGCTTGAGCTTCTGGATGACAGCATCGATTTACTTTTGCTCGACGTCATGATGCCGAAGAAAAATGGCATTGATACGCTGAAAGCACTTCGTCAGACACACCAGACACCCGTAATCATGCTGACCGCTCGCGGCAGCGAATTGGATCGCGTACTTGGCCTTGAGCTGGGCGCGGACGACTATTTACCCAAACCGTTTAACGACCGTGAACTGGTCGCGCGCATCCGCGCTATTTTGCGTCGCTCACACTGGAGCGAACAGCAGCAGAACAGCGACAACGGTTCGCCGACTCTGGAAGTGGATGCGTTAAGCCTTAATCCGGGTCGCCAGGAAGCCAGCTTTGACGGGCAAACCCTGGAGTTAACCGGCACCGAATTCACCCTGCTCTATTTGCTGGCACAGCATCTCGGTCAGGTGGTTTCGCGTGAACACCTGAGCCAGGAAGTGCTGGGCAAACGCCTGACACCTTTCGATCGCGCGATCGACATGCATATCTCGAACCTGCGTCGTAAGCTGCCAGAACGTAAAGACGGACACCCGTGGTTTAAAACCCTGCGCGGTCGCGGCTACCTGATGGTCTCCGCTTCATGATAGGGAGCTTAACCGCACGCATCTTTGCCATCTTCTGGTTGACGCTGGCACTGGTGTTGATGTTGGTACTGATGTTACCCAAGCTTGATTCACGCCAGATGACCGAGCTACTGGACAGCGAGCAGCGCCAGGGGTTGATGATTGAGCAACACGTTGAAGCTGAACTGGCGAACGATCCACCCAACGATTTAATGTGGTGGCGTCGCTTGTTTCGGGCGATAGACAAGTGGGCGCCGCCAGGACAGCGGTTATTGCTTGTTACGACGGAAGGACGCGTGATCGGCGCAGAACGCAACGAAATGCAGATCATTCGTAACTTTATTGGTCAGGCTGATAACGCCGACCATCCGCAAAAGAAAAAATACGGTCGCGTTGAGATGGTCGGGCCTTTCTCCGTCAGAGACGGCGAAGATAACTACCAGCTGTATCTCATTCGACCTGCCAGCAGCTCACAATCTGACTTTATCAATCTGTTGTTCGACCGACCGCTGTTGTTGCTGATTGTCACCATGTTAGTCAGCTCTCCGCTATTGCTCTGGCTTGCCTGGAGTCTGGCGAAACCGGCGCGTAAGTTGAAAAACGCGGCGGATGAAGTGGCCCAGGGCAACCTGCGTCAGCATCCGGAACTGGAAGCCGGTCCGCAGGAGTTTCTGGCGGCAGGCGCCAGCTTTAACCAGATGGTGACGGCGCTGGAGCGAATGATGACCTCGCAGCAACGCCTGCTGTCGGACATCTCCCACGAGTTGAGAACGCCGTTGACGCGTCTGCAGTTGGGCACCGCGCTGCTGCGCCGTCGTAGCGGTGAAAGCAAAGAGCTGGAGCGTATTGAAACAGAAGCGCATCGGCTGGACAGCATGATCAACGACCTGCTGGTGATGTCACGTAATCAGCAGAAAAACGCGCTGGTCAGTGAAACGGTGAAAGCCAATCAGCTGTGGGGCGAAGTGCTGGATAACGCCGCCTTTGAAGCCGAGCAGATGGGTAAATCACTCACGGTGAATTTCCCGCCGGGTCCGTGGCCACTGTACGGCAACCCAAATGCGCTGGAAAGCGCGCTGGAAAACATTGTGCGCAACGCCCTGCGTTATTCACACACGCAGATTGAAGTTGGCTTCGCGGTGGATATCGATGGGATTACCATCACTGTCGACGACGATGGCCCGGGCGTTAGCCCTGAAGACCGAGAACAGATTTTCCGTCCGTTCTATCGTACCGATGAGGCGCGCGATCGCGAGTCTGGCGGAACAGGTCTGGGTCTGGCGATTGTTGAAACCGCAATCCAACAGCATCGTGGCTGGGTGAAAGCTGAAGACAGCCCGCTGGGTGGTTTACGGCTGGTAATTTGGTTGCCGCTGTATAAACGCGCTTAACAGGCTTCCCCGGTAACGTCGTACCGGGGAAGTTCTCACATTATGCTGCCACAGTCGCAGCCGTTAGCTTTTGCTTTTTAATCCGCTTCACCAGAATGGTCGAACAGATAAAGCCCATTAAGCTGAATGCAATCATCACGCTAAAGACATAGTTATAGCCCGTAATGCCGCTATTGGTATCCAGTAAATAGCCGTATAACGTATACGCAAACATGGCGGGCATATAACCGATGATACAGCCAAATGCCATCGCCGAACCGGCATATTCACGCGGGGTACCAATCTCATCCATTGGTGCAAAGAAAATGGCGCGCTGTGAGAAAATAATCGCCCCAAATCCTAGCGTCGCCGCCATACCGATATACACATTCATCGTTTGATGTGGCAACAGCATAAAAACAACCATAGCAGCAGCAGAGATCAGAAACGTCCACTTCAGGTAAACCGTAGGTGATTTAGCAACCTTATCCGCCAGCAGCCCACCAATCGGCCCTCCCACCATTTTCAATGCATACTGGTTGATGATGCCGTACGCGCCGACGAGCGCTACCGGCAGCATGTAGATATCTTTTAAGAATGGGATGAAGTAAGTCAGGCCACAGTACGCGGCGTAAACAAAGAAAATCCCTAAAGAAGCCAGCCAGACGTTAGGGCAGGACAACACATGTTTGATACCCTTTAAGACTTCCATGTTGGCACTGGTTTTCTCGCCGCCTTTCACTTTGTCATCATCGACAATAAAGTAAGTGAGAACGCCCGCAGCCAGCGTAATTAGCGTATAAAACAGCAGTCCAGCCTGCATCCCCGCTTTACCTTCACCAAACTGGACGAAAACAAACAGAGCGCCAGAAGCGACGATAACATCCACCACGCCGCGTCCGGCTTCTAAAAAGCCAAACATGCGCCCTTGTTCTTCTTGCGTACCTAGCAGACGCACAGCTTTCAATAACACCGGCCAATAAACCACATCGGCAAAAAACGCCATTGCGGCAAAGCAAATAAGATAACCGGTAAATGACGGTAGCGTCGCCAAATATAAACCGCATAACCCAACGCCGATCAGACCAAATGGTAATAATATTTTCTTGGAATAACGGTCTGCGATATAGAGCGACAGAAAAAGCCCGGTTGTCTGAACAATCGTATAAACGGTAAAACTTAAACCAATTTGCGTATTGGTTAAACCCCAGTCACTTTGCATTGGCACATAGAAAACGTCTTTCATACTTGAAAGTTTGAATATTGTGCCGCCGCCTAAAATTAAAAAACAGAGCCTTGCCCATTTGTTCATGAACATAATTAAACCCTCATTGCTTGTTGAGAGAAATATTTAAATTAAATCATGCAGTTAATAAATTAAGAGAGTTATTTTCATAACCCTTTTCGCATTTAATAATATTTAAAGAAGTTTATTTATTACTTGTAAACTTGTCGCATAAATCACGGATATACTTTATTTGAGCAAGAGCATGTTCTTTTTCCTGCGCCAGTCGCGCATCAATCATGTTACTGTCGGGCAGCGGCGTATAGCTTGCATCGCGCCATGGGATCCAGGGATTATCACCTTCATCATCAAAACGAAATGCCGGAGCATAATATTCAACTTCCTCTTCCAGACCAAAAGCATTTACTTGCGGTTTATCCTCACCTAAAAGTAATAATGCCTTAAGCATCTCTTCCATTGGTAAGTCACCGTATCCTGAACGACAAGCCTCATGCCCCCAGCCTTTACCTTCTTTAATAATTTTTGCGTCTTTGATATGCACCTGAGTGATTAGAGGGGACATGACTTCTAACGCAGAAAGCGGCTGCTCATTGGCGTTAATCATGTTGCCAAAATCAAACAGAATAGAGAGATTCTTCATTCCACTATTATTAACCAGCGTCACCAGTTCATGGCCTTGCAGATCTTCATGCTGTTCGATAGTAAAGCTTAGTCCGCAATCGTCATACTGAGACAGCCACGCAATATCATTGGCAATCTTTGCCATGACATCGTTGAGATGTCCTTCATAGCGCGGGTAGAAACGTACTGAAGTTGCGCCAGTTGCCACAGCAATACGGATCGCATCCGTCAATGTCGCCTTGTCCGATGCGCTCGTTTCAATATGTACATCGAGGTTATATTTTTTTGCCTTTTCTTTAAAATCGTGCAACTGCCGATCGTTTAGTTTCTGCAGTGATTGGGACTCACCATCCTCAACATGTATTTTCACTCCCTTTAATTGTTGCTGATGCGCAATATCCAGAAGATCGCCCGGAAGGACTCTCTCATAGCGCATATTCAGATGAAAGGCATAAGCATGTAGGTACAGTGGTATATTTCTCGCACGTTCAGCGAGAAGTTCTTGGTTGCATTTTCCCATTATTTTTCTCATTCATCACGAATAACAAGTTCCACAGATTCAAGTCGCCAGTATTCAAAATCAACCTGAACCACTTTTTTATCTCGGGTAGCCCGATGTTTTTCTACTAAAATTCCATAAGTATTAGGCGCAACGCCCAACTCTTTGCAGGCCACTTCTGGCATATTGACCGGTTTAAAAATCATTTCTTTGATATTTAAAGCATGACCAAACGCATCTTCCCAGACGCTGGCAAAAGACTGATTGCCCAATTTGTTAATGAATCCTGGCGCAACATCAGCATCAATATAGGACTCATGGTAAAACACTTTATGCGAATCAAGACCACACCAACCGGTAACTAAATAGCGATCACCGGAGGAGAGAAAAACATCATCAACATGGTGCGGAACCGTCGCAATCGTTTCTTTGGTTAAATAACCCCAAAAAGGCTTGCGCCCCTGAGCACAGGCTTCAGCATTAAAGCTGGAAAGTGATTTGGGATTATAAATAAATCGCTTCGATGAAATAAACCAACCACTGCGGTTCTTTCGGAAGATACGCGCATCGATCTCAAGCTCAATCAGAACCTGACGTAAAGTCATGCGCTTCGCATCCAGCAACTCACATAACTCTCTCTCCGAAGGCAATTTAGAGCCCGCTGGCAAATTATTCTCGTTTAACCAGCTTTCAAAGCGCTCTCTAAGCACATCAACATTGTTTTTCTTTTTCATCTTGCTCATCTGGTTTAAACCAATTTAAAGCTAAGATATTTGAGTGCAGGAAATACTCAAGTTTTTTTTCAACACAGAGTTTCTTTTTGTGGGCCAGGTATCAAGAATGGACTGAAAACATGGCGTGACAGGCAGGTTTTTTAACCCACCTTAGTATGCAGAGATAAGAACCACGAAAGAGGCAAATCAGGTGTTACCACCTGATTTAATTGCATGGCCAGAATGGCTTTATTTTCCCCACAAACGGCGGGAATTGTCTTCGATCTTGCAGCTTAAACGACGCTTTTGCATCGTTCTGGTCCAGCTTTTCGATAACCCGGCAGCCGAGAGTAAACGGTGATATTGTGAGTCATCAAACGGCATATGCCAGGCAATGGCAATCGCCTCCCGCACGCTGACGTCGCTGACGCGTGAAGCCAGGATCAAAGGCGCGTCCGCCGACACCTGGCCTGGAGCGATGACGCTACACAACCAGCCCGTCTTGCCTGCCTCCTGCATCTGGCTGGCCATATCGCTGATGCCAAAATGGAAATTCAACTTAAAGCACGGCGAGCGCGGCTGCGTGACCTGAATCAGCGCATCTCCCCACTGGAAAATGTCGCCAATAAATACATTCTCTTCCGTTAGCCCCTCAGTAGAGAGATTCTCGCCAAACGCGGGCGCGACAAAGAGCTCTGCCTGCTCCGGAAACTCTTGTCTCCAGTGCTGATAGTGTTCACGCGGATAGTGGCACAGCGCGCGATCCGGCCCACCGTGAATTTTCGTTTCCGCCTGTTCATCACCCGTCAGCCCCAGTTCGGTCAGCATCAGCTCGCCGTCAACCTGGACCTTAGCAATCGCGCTGGGACGGCTTCCCGTGTAGTCCCGAACCTTGCCTGTAAAAACATCGACCGGATATCGCATCTATTCCCTCTCCCGATAAATTTCCCCCATTACACCACATTTATTTTACCCCAGTCGCTCAAAATGAGAGCACGGTTCACATGAAACTTAGGGACACATGCTATCAATGTAATCTGGTTTTGAAACATCATTTCAAATAAGGAGTCAACAACGTGACTGGTCAATCGCAATTTGCTGGCGTCTGGTGTCCTTCCATTACGCCAATGGATAATGACGGCAAGATCGATCTTAACGGTCTGAGCCAGCATCTCAAACGCCTTACCGAGGCCAAAATCGACGTGATTTTGCTGATGGGTAGCATCGGGGAATTTGCCTCCTTTACGCTCGAAGAAAAGCTGTTACTGATCCGCGAGGCTCGCGCCATGAGCTCGCTGAAGATGGTCGCCAACGTCTCATCCACCTGCCAGAATGATGTGCTGTTGATGGCGCAGGAAGCGTATCGCGCCGATTACGATGCCGTGATGATCCTGCCGCCTTACTACTATGGGCAAACGGCAAAACAGCTGCTGAGCTACTTCCGTCAGTTGGGGCAGAAGCTCAGCGGTAAATGGTTTGCCTATAACTTTCCGGCGCGCACTGGCTGCGATTTAACGCCCGAACTGGTTGCCACCCTCGCCGCCGAGTTCCCCAACTTCGCAGGCATTAAAGATACCGTCGACTGCCAGTCCCATACTCGCAGTATGATCCAGACCACCCGCGCCGTACGGGAGGATTTTGCCGTGTTGTCCGGCTATGACGAATACTACATTCCTAACCTGCTGGCAGGCGGCGCGGGGGTGATTTCAGGATTAAACAACGTCATGCCTGAACTGTTTGTCAGCGCACGGGAAGCATTTAAACAGGGCGACCTGACAGCACTTCGCGACATTCAGGACCAGATTGGCACCTACATGTCCATCTACGCCATCGGCGAAGATTTCGTCACCACCATCAAAACCGTGGTATCGCGTAAGTTTGGCTATTGCACCGGCGTGTCACGAAATGCCGGCGGAGAGTTGAACGAGGGTGAGTGTCGGACCATCGATGAGGTATTTGTCGTCAAAGCCTAAATCGTTAAGCCGGATGGAACAGACCATCCGGCAAAAGAGACTTACTTCACGGCGCTACGAATATCAATTTCCGCCGCCCTGGCTTTAACTCTTTTCGACCAGATGGAAGTGATAATCGGCACCAGAATGGAGGTCACAATCACCGACGTGGCGACAAGGGAAGTTGCTGCCGGCGCCATCGGTTTAAATGCCGGAACCATTTCAGCAATCAGCACTGGCGTAGCGACCGCCGCACCGGCTGAGCTGGAGGCCGCAATCCCCGCTGTGCCATCGCCGCCACCAATCAGTTTATCGGCGATAATCAATGGAATACCGGTAATGATAATTACCGCCACGCCCAGCAAAATACCCAGTACACCGGTCTGCGCAATCACGCTCAAATCAATGGTGTTACCAAGCGCGAAGGCAAAGAAAGGAATCAATGTCTGCACCGCTTTGCTGAAGAACTCCCGCAGCTCAGGGTCCAGATTCCCCAGCGCAAAGCCAATCAGGAACGGTAATACGGCCCCCACAAACACGTGTGGTTCAAACGAAGCGATCCCGGCGGTTCCCAGAATTACCATAGTCATCAGCGGGCCAGACTCCAGCGACATCAGGACAAACGCCCCGGCCTCTTCTTTGGTGCCGTACTGCTGCATAATCGAGGCATACAGCCCGCCGTTGGTCATATCCATGGCGGCCACCAGCGCCAGCGTAGACAACCCGGCGAAGAAACCAACTTCTACACCATGTTCCGGCAGAATACGTGAAGCAATCGCCGCGACCACCCACGCTACCAGGATCTTGGTTATGACCAGCGTACCCGATTTACGCAGTACGGTACCGGTAGCGCTTAGCTTGATCGACGCCCCCATACAAAAGAACCAGACCGCCAGAATAGGCACCGTACCGGTGATCATACCGTTGGTAAAGGAGCCGAAGTATTTCCCGGCGCCGGGGGAAAAGGTGTGACACAACGCGCCCAGAAAAAGCGGCACCAGCATCATGCCGCCTGGGATTTTCTCTATCGTTCGTTTGATCTGCATTTCCATCACCTGTAGACATAAAAATGGGGCAATTTTTATGGGCGATTGCATCTTGCTTATGAGATGCGCCCGTCTTGATGAAACGAAGATAGACATTCATAGAGACTATAAAAGTGATCCCACTCGCATAATAAAACCTTGTTTCAATTTAAGTGGATCATTGTTTTTATATTGATTTTGATCACAAAAAAACCCCCACAAGCATCGCTTGCAGGGGCTTACTAAAGCGTAGAACTTATTTTTTCGCTGCGAAACGCGCGGCAGCTTCGTCCCAGTTCACCACGTTCCAGAACTCTTTGATGTAGTCCGGGCGACGGTTCTGGAATTTCAGGTAGTAAGCGTGTTCCCAAACGTCCAGGCCCACGATCGGGAAGCCGGAAGCGCCAGAGATAGCTTCACCCATCAGCGGGGAATCCTGGTTAGCAGTGGAAACAACAGCCAGTTTGTCACCTTTCAGAACCAGCCACGCCCAGCCGGAACCAAAACGGGTTGCCGCAGCTTTTTCAAATTCAGCTTTGAAGTTGTCCACGGAGCCGAAGTCACGTTCGATAGCCGCTTTCAGGTCGCCCTGCAGCGTAGTACCGGTTTTCAGACCTTTCCAGAACAGGCTGTGGTTAGCGTGGCCGCCCGCGTTGTTACGCAGTACGGTTTTCTTGTCTGCTGGCAGTTGATCCAGTTTGGTGATCAGCTCTTCAACAGGCAGGCTCGCGAATTCAGGCAAGCTTTCCAGCGCAGCGTTCGCGTTGTTTACGTAAGCCTGGTGGTGTTTGGTATGGTGGATTTCCATCGTCTGCTTATCGAAGTGCGGTTCAAGGGCATCATAAGCGTACGGCAGGGATGGCAGTGTATAACTCATAATCATCTCCAGTATTGTCGGGCGGCCAGTGTTAACGCCGCGTAAGCAGTTGGGTCATTATAGTTAATTAAATGATATTGAAAATGATTATCAATGCCGTACTTTTTACATGGCTATTATGAGGTAAAAGTGTGAGCATCACTGGGAAAATCAGGCTGATTTTGCCAATCTGAGTAGAAAATAGGCAGCGACATGAAGGACATGGGAGATAAAGCACGACATAGTCTGAAAATTATCTCACAAGGAAATATTGCTATGTCTGTCAACATCGCCCTTTTTGGTATCGGCCTCGACACATACTGGCCCCAATTTACAGGCCTGGAGTCACGTCTTCAGGGCTATCTGCAATCAATTGATGAGCGCCTGACGGCGCAACAAGCCAGCGTGATTAATGGCGGCCTGATTGATAACGTCGATAAAGCCGATGCCCTTATCAGACGGTTGCAGCAACAGCCGGTCGATGCTGTCTGTCTTTACATCAGCACCTATGCGCTCAGCTCAACGGTGCTACCGCTTGTGCAGAGTATCAATAAACCGGTCATTATTCTGGCCCTACAGCCAGAGCTAGGGCTGCCTTATTCAACAATCCGTCAAATTCCCGATCGGGGAGGCCGTACTGGAGAGTGGCTGGCGCACTGTCAGGCCTGCAGCGCCCCCGAACTGGCAAACGTGTTTAACCGTGCGAATATCCGCTTTCAGTTGATTGTTGGCGCATTACAGGGCGATGAGTATGTCTGGCAACAAACGGCGCAGTGGCTACAGGCACTTAACGCTCGTCAAATGCTGGCAAATTGTCAGGTCGGCGTCCTCGGGCACTATTATGACGGCATGGTAGACGTTTACAGCAATATGACGAATTTGTCCGCCAAAATGGGCGTGCGCTTTAAGCCACTGGAAATGTGTGAGTTGGCGGAATATCGCGAGCAGGTCAGCGAGGCAGACCTCAACGCCAAACGACAGGAAATGCACCGTGTACTTCAGTTGGATGCGGCATGCGAACCTGCAGAGCTCAACCGCGCACTCACCACTGCCTGCGCCATGGATAAACTAATTGCCCAGAATAAACTCGGTGCACTAGCCTATTACTATGAAGGCCGTAACGGCAACGCTTACGAGAACATCATCACCTCAATCATTCTCGGCAACACGCTGCTTACCCACCGTGGTATTCCCGTAGCGGGAGAATATGAAATCAAAAATGTGCTGGCGATGAAAATTCAGCAACTTCTGGGGGCTGGCGGTTCATTCTCAGAACCATATGGCATTGAATTTAATGATGATGCTGTTTTGTGGGGACATGACGGTCCGGCACACCCGCTGATGGCGGATGGTCCGGTGAGTCTGGTGCCGCTGCCGGTTTATCATGGTAAACCCGGTAAAGGTGTATCTATCCAGATGACCGTAAAATCAGGTCCGGTGACCTTTCTTTCGGTAATTGAAGATGCCGAAAACGGGGTGCGTTTACAGTATGCCGAAGGTGAAGCTGTGCCAGGTGAAGTCCTGGATATTGGCAACACCAATAGCCGCTATCGCTTCCCGTTATCAGCTCGCGAGTTCACCACACAATGGTGCATGGGCGGCCCAGCTCATCATTGCAGCATTGGCCTGGGGCACCATGGCGAGGCACTGGAAAAACTCGCCTGGCTACTGGGTATTCAGGCAGTAAGAATTTGCTAATCCTCTATATTTCCGCCCTTCTCAAAAAAGAGGGGCGGGGCCGCATTTGTGATCAATATCCCTTTCATCCCCTGAATTTTGCCAGCATTACTGATCACACGGCAGCATGCTGAAGGTTAATCTATTGCTCACTCTTTAGACTTTTGAACATCAAAACGGGTGTTTTCATCCTGCCAAATCGATAATTCAAAAGGAAACAGAATGGGTAACGCAATTACGATGGGGATAATATGGCATCTTATCGGTGCCGCTAGTGCCGCTTGTTTCTATGCCCCTTTTAAAAAGGTACAACACTGGTCCTGGGAAACCATGTGGTCTATAGGTGGTTTTGTTTCATGGCTGATCCTTCCCTGGCTCGTCAGCGCGATCCTTCTGCCGGACTTCTGGGCCTATTACAGTTCATTCAGTGCGTCCACCCTGCTGCCGGTATTTTTATTCGGTGCCATGTGGGGGATTGGTAATATCAACTATGGCCTGACTATGCGCTATCTCGGTATGTCGATGGGGATCGGGATCGCTATCGGCATTACGCTAATTGTTGGTACCTTAATGACGCCAATCATTGCCGGTAAATTTGACGTGCTCATTGGCACACCAGGCGGACGTATGACCCTGCTCGGCGTGCTGGTCGCCCTGATCGGAGTGGCGATTGTCACCCGCGCCGGACAGTTAAAAGAGCGCAAGATGGGCATCAAAGCCGAAGAGTTCAATCTGAAAAAAGGTCTGATACTGGCGGTGATGTGCGGCTTTTTCTCCGCGGGGATGTCCTTTGCCATGGATGCGGCTAAACCAATGCACGAAGCCGCTGCAACACTCGGTATCGATCCGCTGTATGTCGCCCTGCCAAGCTACGTAGTCATCATGGGCGGTGGTGCGGTGATCAATCTGGGATACTGCTTCATTCGTCTGGCAAAAATGAAAAACCTGTCAGTAAAGGCCGATTTCTCTTTAGCAAAACCGCTGATTATCAGCAATATCCTGTTTTCTGCGCTTGCTGGCCTGATGTGGTATCTCCAGTTCTTCTTTTACGCCTGGGGCCATGCCAAAATTCCAGCACAGTATGACTACATGAGCTGGATGCTGCACATGAGCTTCTACGTCCTGTGCGGCGGTATCGTGGGCCTGATCATGAAAGAGTGGAGCAATGCAGGGAGACGTCCGGTCAGCGTGCTAAGTCTTGGCTGCGTAGTGATCATTGTCGCGGCAAACATTGTTGGTCTGGGAATGGCCAGCTAATCATGTTGGGTACTGAGATGACGCCACTGGCTCGGCGTCATCCCAATTTTACGGTTAAATATCACCGAGAATCAGTTTCCGTTGAACTATCTTAAATTAACCAAATAATGATGACGTTACTCACAAAATACCTCCGTTCGAGCGTATAGCTTAAATCCGTTCAGCAATAAAAACAGATACCCGATAACCGGCACCCAAAAGCTCAAACGCAGGCCAATAGCATCAATAACCATCCCCTGGATAAAGGGCAGCACCCCGCCGCCAATGCCCGCCATAATCAAGCAAGCAGAAATAGATGCCGCATAGCGATCAAGTCCGAAGAGCGTGCGAGAGAAAATAATGGGATACATCACCGAGTTCATGAGTCCCGTCGCCAGCAGACAATAGCCGCCAAAACGGTTAGCGAAAACTATCGCGGCAACGGTTAGTAGTACCGCTCCCGAAGAACACAGGCAAAACAACAACTGAGGTCGGCAACAGTGAGCCAGCAAGCCATACAAAAACCGCCCCGCCAATGCACCGCCCCAGTACAACGCGATAAAGGAGGTCGCTTGTGCAAGCGAAAACCCGCCCAAAGACGGGTCGTGAAGATAGCTGAGAGCCGTAGTACCAATGCTGACTTCAACGCCAACGTAAACAAGAATGCCACTCACCCCAGTACGAAACTGCGCATAGCGCCTGAGCGCACGAATCGCAGAAAAAATATTCTCGTGCGCGTCACGAAAATCAGCAATTGAAAAACGGTATAACGCAACCAGCAGTATGCCTCCCACCAGCATCAAACCGAGATACATCCCTGGAACTGAAATGACAGAGCCAGCCAGAACAACCGCCAGGACGACAGGCGCCAGCGCCGCCCCGAGGGAGTTGATGGACGACGCCAGGCTGAGGCGTCCAGCCGCACTTTGCGCCTCGCCAAGCCGATTAACATAAGGGTTTGCGACCACCTGCATCGCCGCAACCCCCATCGCCACAATGAAAATCCCCACCAGGCAACCGGCAAATGACACCAGCCAGAGCGATACGGCAATCACCACCGAACCACTTGCGGCAAGTATCAACGCCAGTAAGAGTGCGCTGCGATACCCTAAACGCACCATCCAGCCTGAACACGGTAAACAAATCACAAACGGTGCGAGATAAAACGCCACATTTACCAACATCGAGTCTCGCCATGAAAGCGAAAAAACTTGCCGGAAAAAGGGAATCGTGGCGCTATTAATTGCCGTCAGGACGCCCCAGTAAAAAAAGACAGCCGACAGCAGAATGAACGCTCGGCGAGGATTCTGTACCATGATTTATCCCGCCATTTCCTGTGCCAGATGCACGGCGACATCCTGCGGCGACGTGCTGCCAAGCAACTGCTCACGGAAATCCACATGCATCAACTTACGCGCCAGACGGGAGAAGATTTTCATATGATCGCCCTTCTCCTGCTCACTCACCGTCAGCATGATAACCAGCGAGACATCCACCCCGTCGCTCCACGCAAGCGGCTCACTCAAACGCATCACCGACACGCTACTGTGCGCGACCGCCGCCGATTTGCAGTGCGGAAGCGCAATTGCAAATCCTAATGCGGTAGAGAAAATCGCCTCACGCTGCCAAATAGCCTCTTCAACGGCTGAGCCGGAAAAGACCCGCTGTTCGACCTCCAGATTATCGGTGAGCACCTTAATCGCCTCCGCTTTACGGGTAATCGCCCGATCGAGCAGGATCAGGGCGGGATCAAACACGGGTTTTGCTTGTGCCGCCACCTGTTGTGAAAGTAGTAGCGCCACGTCCTGACCACTTTCACAAGCTAATGCCCGTTCCAGCGTCTGCTCGCTGTGCGCGAGGGTTAAGGTCATTAAGCGCGCCTTGGCTGGCGCAATACGGCTTGAGGACATGCTGATCTGTCGTAAACCAACGCCCAACAGTAGCGCCAGCGCCGACGGGTCGCCGCCCATCTCGCCGCACAGGCTGATCTCAATACCGGCCCGCTGCGCGCGCGCCGTCATCTCCTTCAGTAGCTGTAAAAACGCGGGGTCAAAATAGTTGTAGAGATGTCGAACCTGCGCGTTGCCCCGGTCACAGGCCAGGAAGTATTGCGTCAGGTCGTTGCTGCCAATCGAAACAAAGTCGATATACGCAGCGGCTTTCTCCAGCAGATAAAGCACTGATGGCACTTCCGCCATAATACCCAGCGACCACTGCCCAACCGCCGCCCCCTCGGCCAGCAGTTGCGCCGCCGTTTGCTGGAACTGTTCACGCAGCCACTTCACCTCAGCAAGCGTAGTCACCATCGGCGCCATAATGTGCAACGGTCCGGCGGCGCTGGCACGCAGTAGCGCACGTATCTGAGGACGGAAAATCGACATAAATTCGGGATACAGGCGGATGCCGCGCCAGCCAAGAAAGGGGTTTTCCTCCGGCGGCATCGCCAGATAGTCACAGGGTTTATCACCACCAATATCCAGCGTACGGATCACCACTTTACGCCCCCGCGCCTGTTCCAGCACATGACGATAGGCCTGGTATTGCTCCTCCTCGTCAGGCGGCGCGGCTCGTTCGCAGAACAGCATTTCAGTGCGGAACAGACCAATCCCCTCCGCCCCGGCGGCAAATGCCGCTTCCGCTTCCGCCGCCAGCGCGATATTCGCCAGCACCGTCACCCGTTCGCCCTCTTGCGTCGCCCCAGGGCGTTGAATAAGCGGCTGTAAACGCGCCTCAAGGCGCTGACGTTTGTCCTCTTCCAGTTGATACCACCGCAGAGCTTGCTCATCCGGTGACACCACCACCACCCCGTGGCGAGCGTCGAGCAGCAGCGCTTCACCACCGCGAATATGCCCCGCTTCCGCCGCCTCTACGCTCAGCAGCGGAACCCCAAACGATCGCGCCAGAATGACGGTATGTGATGTTTCCCCGCCCGCGCCCATCACTACACCTTTCAGATGCGGGCCGCGCAGCGCCAGAAACTGGCCTGGCGTTATGGGAACCGGACTGATAACGATGGTGTCTTGCGACAATGCCGTTTGCGGCATCAGCGGCTGCGCGGTGAGATGCGCCGCCAGACGCAGGCCCAAATCCTGTAAATCCAGCACCCGCTGTTGTAGGTAGACGCTGCGACTTTCGCGCAGCGGCGCGCTCAGTTCATCCAGCGCCAGCGCCAATGCTGCCAGCGCATTGCGCGCTGTACGGTCGGTAAGTAGCGAGGTTTCGAAGAGCGCATCGTCCAGCAGTTTGACATGAGCCTGTAGCACCGCTGCGGCTTCTCCCTGTGTATGCGGTAATGCGTCGTGCAGCTCGCGGCGTACATGCTCAAGTGCCGCCGTCAGCGCGACTCGCTGTACAGCCGGCGCCGCCACCGCCTCTTGTTCTGCCAATTGATACAGATCCGGCACGCCCAGATGCATTGCCACCCCTTGCGCCAGCCCAGCGCTCACGCCGTTACCGCGTACCCACTCCGCGCGGGTCTGCGCCAGAAAAACCGGCAGAGGTTGCTCCACCCGTTCCGGCGTCTGGGCAACGGGTTCGTCACACGCGGCAAACTCTTGCCTCACAAACTGAGTCAGCGCCTGATGCGCGGCAGATTCATCCTCGCCCTCAATCACCAGTTCACACGGGTCCTGATACAAAATATCGGTCCCAATCATCGCCAACACGCTACGGGCATCGGCCTGACGCTGGTTACGCAGATTGCCTATTTGAACGCGAGCCTGAAATGCGCTGACGCGCTGCTCTAACGCACTGGCGGGGCGGGCATGTAGACCATTTGGCAACGGGCAGGTAAAACGAATGTTTAACACAATATTATCCTCTGGCTGCAGGCGTAATACGCCATGAGATCGGCGTGCAGGCCGGTATCGTTTCATGCGATGAGTTCAGCGATTTTTCCGCCAGCGTAACTTCGCGCACTGTCGCATCAGCAACCGGCGTTGAGCTGATCTGCGGCTGCGAGCCGGGGTTCCAGCCGCGTAAAATCAGCGCATCTTCACGTTGCGCTTTTTTCAAGGTGCTGAAATGGAGTGGTGTCTCCCAGTGCAGCAGGCTGTAGGCTGTCGGGAATGTCAGCGCGTGTGGATTAGTTTTAAAACGCGCCCAGCCGGAATCCAGCCAGCCAACTGGCGGTGTGCGCCAGGCTTCGACTTCACGCCAGAAGTTCGGGCTTTCACCATCGCACAACGGGATGAGCGCGAAGCGGGCGCTAAATTCGCCTGGGATCTGTGAGTCTGGGGAAGGCAACGCCATACCGGATGCGCGTCCCGGACGCCACGGCATACCGGCACGTCCCAGCCAACCCACGCTACGTAGTAGCGTAATGGCGATAACCGATGGGCGTTCTGCGGGAATTTCATATTCTCGCAGCCCATCCGTCACCACACTGATGCCCTGCTTGCCATCATGCATCATTACCAGACTTTGCATTGGCCACAGCGATGCCGGGGCTTCACCCCAATTTTCCTGCTGCCAGACATCCAGCGTGGCCGGTCGGTTGGCGCGACGAATGAGACCAAACGGTTGATCGGCAAAATGGACATCGGTAAAGACATCAGCAGGAATTTCCACCTGTAAACGATGATCGTGCAAGGTGTTGTTGACGCTAACCTGGAGGTCCAGCGTCGGGCGCTGGTGATCCAGCATGACCACCATGCTGACATCCAGTCGTGCATTACAACGGTGCTCCTGCCTGTCGGCCAGCGTGTGCGGTGCTGCGATAGACCAGCTTAGCGACAACGTGTCCACCAGCGCGCCGCGCTGCCAGTCGGCGTGAAGCAGCGCCCCTGCGCCGGTAACGCGCCAGTCATCCTCTGGTGGAGAATAGTTATAGGTGTCACCGGCATCGCCGCCGTCCACCAGTTGAATAAGGTTCTCCCAGCGCTTACCGCTGCGCTTATCGACCAGAACGACCTGTTCACCTTCCAGCGTCAGGCGTAACCACGGGTTCTCCAGCGCCTCTTCTGTCGAGGACGGCACAGCAAATCCGGGGGCGCACTCATCTTGCAGATACAGGGTGGTATAGCCGCAGGCGGGGAGCGATGCGACCTCCAGTAAAATATCGCACCGCCGATAGAAGACCGGATCGGGGCTATTGGACAGTTCCTGAACAATGACGGACATATCTTGCGATGTCTCACGCATAATCTGCCAGCGGCAGGGTTGTCCCTGCTCGTCAACAATGCGGAACGCCTCACCGGGTAGGTAGAGCGTCAGCGCCACCAGGCCATCGCGCACCGACGGCAGCGCGTTAAAGACGATGATTTTTTTACCCTGTTGCTGCGCCGTAATGCCGTTTGCCAACATCTGCATATTCAGCTCGTACAGGCGCTCGGCTTTTTCCTGACCCGAGAGCAAACGCGCCTTAACCATTGCATTCACGCGATCGGCGTTACACCCACCGATACTATCGTGAGCGTGGGATTTCATCGCCTCGCGCCATATTGTCTCAACGGCTCGCTGCGGATAGGGCAACCCCAGCGTCCAGGCCACACTCAGCAACGGTTCTAGCTGACGGCTGACGAAGTTCTCCAGCCGGACGTTGGCCTGTTTAATATCCATGCGGGTAGAAAAAATACCGCGATGGATACGCATATATTTCGGGCTTAGCAGTTCGCCCTCAAAGATCGCCAGCGGCGTATCCGCCAGCGCGGCAAAGTAACGGCTAAAGTCGCTGCGAATAAAGCGGTACGCCGTTTGTTCCTGATTCAGCGTGTCGAGCATTGCCGGAACGCCGTACTCAAACGGTGACTGATCGTTACCGTTCGGCAGTAGTAGCTGCGTACTGCGGCTAAATGCCGCCTGCTTTTCCATAACCGCAGAGAGGCGCGGCCAGGCCTGGTTGGCATCCGTCGGCAACCACTTAGCGCACCCATAACCCTGCGGTAATACCGCCGTCGTCACCACGCTGCCCCCCTGGCTTCGCCAGCGGAACTCGGTAAACGGCGTGTCGTACTCGCTCCAGCCGCGCCAGATAACCGCGTGGTCGATGGCAAACTGATTAAGGAACATGGGCAACTGTGCGCTCTGGCCAAAGGAGTCCGGCACATAACCGACCGCCATTCTCGGCCCTATCTCGTCACAGTCAGCCTGCCCCAGCAGCAGATTGCGGGTGATGGACTCAGCGCCAACCACCAAAAAATCGGTCTGTGTATACCAGGGGCCGATTAACAAACGTCCGGCTTTCACCAGCGCCTGCACGCGTTCGCGGTTTTCTGGTGCCAGTTGGAAATAATCCTCCAGCACCACCGTTTGGCCATCAAGTATAAATGGACCTAATAATTCATCCGCTTCAAGATGTTGAATAAGATCCGCCATAAAATAATAAAGCAGAGCCTGGGAATCATTCTCCGTAAAATACCATTCACGATCCCAGTGCGTATGCTGAATTAAATGAACCGTTTTCATTTCGTTTATTCCTGTTTTAAGGCGTAGGTAACCCGCACGGATATTTACCCGCGCTAAACATAGGGAAATATTAATTCAGTAGTACGTCTAACGGCTGGCTTTAAATTTCGGCGCCACCGTCTCTTTTCTCACCTCAGGCGTGGCTGTCGGGCCACGGAATATCAACAGTGAGCCGCAGGCGATAATCGCCGAGCCGCAGACAATCGAGAGCACATAAATCGGCCATTTTTCTACCGCCAGCCAGCCGTAAAAACCGGAGATCGGCGCATGGTTTACCGCCCCTAATCCTACCGCCATCGCCGCCCCCACCGCCGAGCCAATCACGTTGACGACAATAATTCTTGGATTTGACAGCGCAAACGGAATGGCGCCTTCAGAAACACCAATCAGCCCCATCAACGTAGAGGCTTTACCCGCCTCACGCAGGGATTCCGGGAAGCGTGACGACCACAGCAGCGTAGCGACACCCAGACCAATTGGCGGCACGATAATCGCCACCTGCGCGGCGGTGTTTGGGTCATAAATACCGGAGGCCAGTAACGCCATTGCCGTCGTCACCGCCGCCTTGTTAATCGGGCCGCCGAGATCAAACCCAACCATGCCGCCAATGACCGCCGCCAGCAGCACTTTGTTCGTGCCGGACATGGATAACAGCCAGCTTTCCATGCCGTGATTCAACGCCGCCAGCGGCGTACCGATAATAAATGCCATCACCACGCAGGTCAGCAGCGTACCGCCGACTGGCAGAATGAAAATAGGCACAGCAGAGGAGAGCGCCTTCGGCAATTTGATGTAGCGGTTCAGGGCGCGAACGATATAGCCCGCGACAAAACCGGCCGCCAGCGCGCCGAGAAAACCCGTTCCCAGGTTACTCGCCAGCAGTCCGCCAATCATCCCCGGCGCAAGACCCGGTTTGTTCGCCAGCGCAAAGCTGATATAGCCGGCCACCACCGGCAACATCAGGGACAGCGCCAGCCCGCCGAAACCATCAAATTTGTGCAGCAACTGCACCACCATGCCGGCCTGCTCGTAGCTGGCATCCCAGATGTTATCAATACCGTAGAGAGAAGCGCCGATACGGGCGATCCCCATTAGCACCGCTCCAGCAATGACAAACGGCAGCATCCATGAAACGCCGGTCATAATGGCGTTCTTGACCTCTATCCCGGTAGACGGTTTGTCTCCCCCCTGAAACTTAGCCATTTGCAACCTCCTGCTCTACTGCTTCAAACACCGCATCGCCAAATTTGATGGGATCAGAGACGCTGCATTCGAGCTTCACCATGCCATCGAAACGCTCTTTCCCGCTAATCGCAACGTCGGCAGCAATGATGACCGCGTCAGCGCGCGCCAGATCCTCTGGCGTAATTTCATTCTCAGCGCCAATGCTCCCCTGCGTTTCCACTTTAACTTCATGCCCACGGTTTTTCCCCGTGATTTCAAGCGATTCCGCAGCCATGTAGGTATGAGCAACGCCGGTCGGACAAGCTGCAACACAAACAATGTACATAATGATTCCTCGTAGATTCAGGCAATAAAAAAAGCACAATGGCGAAAGTGCGCATTGTGCTTTGTGTAGGACTAACAAATTGATAAACCTGGCTTTCACCGTCAGCGCCGCTGGCATGGCGGCAAACTAACAGTTGGTGCAGGCTGGAGTTACGGAAACTGAAGGCCAGCTCGTCACGTTTGCGACGGCACAGCAGCGCCTGCGGGAAATGCAGGCCAAAACGGGCAGGACGATGACAGCGTTGACGTACGCTCGCGCCGATAGCTTCGCTGGCGCAGTCCCACAGGCTGGACCATTCGCGCGCCATTTGCGTATCCATACACTCCTGCTCGGCGATATCATTTTCAGCCAGATCGTTAACGGAATTAAACCAGCAAAAATAATCAAGCATACGTTTAATTTTGCGATCGCAAGATAGCAAAATTAAAAGCAGACTTTTGATGATTATAGAGTTGGTCAACACAAACGTTACTCCGATAAATAAGTTTGCTGAGAATAAAACAAAAATAAAAGAGCAACTGTGATTTATTGCACAGAGCATTCACTCATTATGTCTAATTTAGTCTGAATATGTATCCAAACGCCACTGCAATATATAAACCACATTTATATATTATTGTGTCACCCGACTACGATGGCGCCATTGCCCTGGCGTCATCCCGACTTCGCGGTTAAATACCACCGAAAAATAGTTACTGTCTTCAAAACCGCACTGCATAGCAACTTCACCAATCAGCTTTTCAGTATGCGATAACAGATACTGAGCATGGCAAATGCGCAGTTGCCGCAGGTAATGGTTGATCGTCATCCCGGTCTGGCTGCGGAACTGCTGGCGCAAAACGCGTTCGCTGCATCGTTCACGCTCGCAAAACGTATCCAGTTCGAACGCATGCTCATGGCTACCAGCTAACGCGGTGATCAGTTTATCCAGCAGCGTTTCACTTGACGTCGCCGGGAGCGTATCCGTGGCATAACGATGACGTTTAAGGTGAGTTACCAGTTGACCAAACAGCAGCTCAGCCATGGTAAAGGCCTGCGCATCGCGCTGATTACTTTCATGCTCAAGCTGGCTTATCACCTGTCTGGCCTGGGTCATGCCAACGCTGCCAAGTCGCCAGTGCGGCTGCCTTGGCGTACCGTCAAATCCGGGGATCGCCCCTTGCCAGTCAACATTCAGCGTTAACCGCTCCGGGCAGTAGATGATATTTTGCAACACAAGGTCGTTAACGGAGGTATAGGAGTGTTTATCTTCGGCGCGAATGTAAAACAGATCGCCACGGGTTATCCGGTACGGACGATCGTTAAGGACATGCAGACCATTGCCGCGCCAGACCAGAACCAGCTCGCAAAACTCGTGGGTATGCTCAGCAAAGACATCCTGCGGATAACGATCGGCCACGGCGACAGCCTGCTGCTCATGCGCAAAAAAGTCTGATTTCAAAAGAACCAGATGATTCGCCATCACATCACCTCAACCTGTACGCTTGCCGGATAAGCGCAGCGCATCCGGCATGAAAGGGTATGATTATCAGCAAACGGACGGTAAAAAACGTTGATAGCTTTCGCGTTACTGAAGGCTGCTTCCCGCTATAAGGTCACGCCCCTGACGAATATCGCGTGGCGACCACTCGAACTCACGGCGAAAAAGCGTCGAAAAGTGGTTACTGTCACCGAAACCGCAGAGATAAGCGATATCAGTCACGCTGTCATCACTGTGGCGGAGCAGATGTCGGGCTTTAATCAGTCGCAGACGGTTAAGGTAGCGCTGCGGCGTCAATCCTGTTTGCTGTTTAAGCTGGCGATGCAGAGTGCGTAAAGAGAGCGAAAACTTCTCGGCCAGCGCCTCCCAACACACCTCTTCGGCAAAGTTATCCTCCAGCCATGCCATCAAAAGGTTAAGCCGTGCATCGTTATCGGTCGCCGCTTCCATCAGGCTGCTTTTACGTAGCAGTACCAGCAACTGCATAAACAAGATCTCGCGATTTGCCGCCGTGGGCGTATCCATCTCCTCGCCGAGCGTCTCCATCTGCCCCACCAGGTGACGAACCTGCTGCAGTACGCCCTGGTTTACGCGCCAGTGGGAGGGATACTGCCCATTTTGTTCCTGAGGTAAAAGCTGATTCAGCCCGGCCAGAAATTGAAACGCATCCGGAGAGCGATACAACACATTGGTCAGACACAGATTGTCAGTATGTTCATATAAATGCCTGTCATGATCGCGGACGAAACACACCGTACCGCCGCTGATGGTGTAAGGCTGTCCGTTGAACACATGGATCCCCGTTCCATGTTCGACCACCACAATTTCATGAAAATCATGATGATGTTCAGGAAACGCGGGCTGAGGAAGCCGCGGTTCAATAGCCACAGGCGCTTTACCTGTCGGAAAAAAATCCACGCAATGCAGTACGGTCATGACGGCTCCCCCTGATTAACGAATATGGCTGAATAGTAATTAAGGGTTCCTACCCTCACCTTAATTTTTTGACGCCAAAGTGCGTAAACACGGTTAATTCTTCAAGAAATGGCGGGAAAGATCGGGAAATGCGGAAGGCGTCACATCCGCCAAAATCCGCGCGATTAGTGGAAACTGTGAACAACATCACGTTCACCTTTGCCATGTTGCCAGCCGCTAATTGGGGCTGTCACTGTCAAGAAGGTACGCTTTATTCGGGGTTCTTAGACTGAGTGCAACAAAACTCAGAAGGACCTCGCCATGACTTTTCGCCATTGTGTCGCTGTCGATCTCGGCGCATCCAGTGGGCGCGTAATGCTCGCACTTTACGACAGTAAACACCGCACCCTGACGCTGCGTGAAATCCACCGCTTCGTTAACTGTTTGCAAAAAACGGACGGTTTTGACACCTGGGACATCGACAGCCTGGAAAACGACATTCGCCTTGGCCTGAAAAAAGTCTGTGATGAAGGCATTCGGATAGACAGCATTGGCATTGATACCTGGGGCGTGGATTACGTATTGATCGATAACGCCGGCCAACGTGTTGGTCTGCCGGTCTCTTACCGTGACAGCCGCACGACCGGCATTATGTCACAGGCGATGGCGCAGCCAGGTAAAGGTGAAATCTACCGCCGTAGCGGCATTCAGTTTCTGCCGTTTAACACCTTGTATCAGCTACGTGCGCTGGTTGAACAGCAACCAGAACTGCTTGCGCAGGTGGCACATGCCCTGCTGATCCCCGACTACTTCAGCTTTCGCCTGACCGGCAAATTGAACTGGGAATACACCAACGCCACCACCACCCAGTTAGTCAATATCAACACCGACGACTGGGATGACACGCTGCTGGCGTGGACCGGGGCAGACAAAGCCTGGTTTGGTCGCCCGACGCATCCGGGGAACGTCATTGGTCACTGGATTTGCCCGCAGAAAAACCAAATTCCGGTTGTGGCCGTCGCCAGTCACGACACCGCCAGCGCGGTCATCGCTTCACCGCTGGCCGATAAAAATAGTGCGTATCTCTCTTCCGGTACCTGGTCGCTGATGGGCTTTGAGAGCAGAACGCCGTATACCAACGATGCGGCGCTGGCGGCGAACATCACCAACGAAGGGGGCGCGGAAGGGCGCTACCGCGTACTGAAAAACATCATGGGACTGTGGCTGCTCCAGCGTGTTTTAAAAGAGCGCCAGATTACCGACCTGCCAACGCTTATTGCCCAAACGCAAGCGCTGCCGGCCTGCCAATTCCTGATTAACCCGAACGACGATCGCTTTATCAACCCCGACGATATGAGCGCGGAAATTCAGGCGGCCTGTCGTGAATCGGGTCAACCCGTTCCCCAGCAAAACGCCGAACTGGCGCGCTGTATCTTCGACAGCCTGGCATTGCTATACGCTGACATTCTGCAAGAACTGGCACAACTGCGTGGTGCAGCATTTAGCCAACTGCACATCGTTGGCGGCGGCTGCCAGAACGCCCTGCTGAACCAGCTGTGCGCGGATGCCTGCGGTATTCGCGTGATGTCCGGGCCGATTGAGGCCTCCACGCTCGGCAATATTGGCATCCAGTTGATGACGCTGGACGAGCTTAACAACGTCGATGATTTCCGTCAGGTGGTGCGTGCCAACTACGACCTGACCACCTTCATTCCAAATCCTGAAAGTGAAATTGCCCGCTACCAGGCGCAGTTTCCATCACTACGACAGACAAAGGAGCTTTGCGCATGACCACTCAACTTGAACAAGCCTGGGAACTGGCAAAACTGCGTTTCGCCGCGGTAGGCATTGATGTCGAGGCGGCCTTACGCCAGCTCGATCGTCTGCCGGTCTCCATGCACTGCTGGCAGGGCGATGATGTCGCCGGTTTCGAGAATCCGGAGGGCTTGCTCACAGGCGGTATTCAGGCTACCGGCAACTATCCGGGCAAAGCGCGTAACGCCACCGAACTTCGCGCCGATCTGGAGCAGGCGCTGAGCCTGATCCCAGGTCCAAAACGTCTGAATTTGCACGCGATCTATCTGGAGTCCGATACGCCGGTTGCACGCGACCAAATCAAACCTGAACACTTTAAAAACTGGGTTGAGTGGGCGAAAGCAAACCAGTTAGGGCTGGATTTCAACCCATCCTGCTTCTCTCACCCGCTGAGCGCCGACGGCTTCACGCTGGCCCACGCCGATGACACCATTCGCCAGTTTTGGATTGACCACTGCAAAGCCAGCCGTCGCGTCTCAGCGTATTTTGGCGAGCAGTTGGGTACGCCGTCAGTGATGAATATCTGGATCCCGGATGGCATGAAAGACATTACCGTTGACCGGTTAGCGCCGCGCCAACGTCTGCTTGAAGCACTGGATGAAGTGATCAGCGAAAAACTCGACCCGGCGCACCATATCGACGCCGTCGAGAGCAAGCTGTTTGGCATCGGCGCCGAAAGCTACACCGTGGGCTCCAACGAGTTCTATATGGGTTACGCCACCAGCCGTCAGACCGCGCTGTGCCTGGATGCGGGTCACTTCCATCCGACTGAAGTGATTTCCGACAAAATCTCCGCCGCCATGCTGTACGTACCGCGTCTGCTGCTGCACGTCAGCCGTCCGGTGCGCTGGGACAGCGATCACGTGGTGCTGCTGGATGACGAAACGCAGGCGATTGCCAGCGAGATCGTCCGCCACAACCTGTTCGACCGCGTACACATCGGCCTCGACTTCTTCGACGCCTCTATTAACCGCATCGCCGCGTGGGTTATCGGCACTCGCAATATGAAAAAAGCCCTGCTGCGCGCGCTGTTAGAACCGACCGAACAACTGCGTCAGCTGGAAGCCAGCGGCGACTACACCGCTCGTCTGGCCCTGCTGGAAGAGCAAAAATCGCTGCCGTGGCAGGCCGTCTGGGAGATGTATTGCCAGCGTCACGACACGCCAGCGGGAAGCCAGTGGCTGGACAGCGTGCGCGCCTATGAGAAAGAGATTTTGAGCAAACGTAGCTAACCGTGACACCAGGCTTACAGGCCGGATAAGACGCCCCACGTCGCTATCCGGCAATGAATGAAAGACGATTGCCGGATGGATCTTCACTTATCCGGCCTACGTAAGACCCGATAACGATCGGGCAATCAACAGGATCACCGAATATGCAAAACATGACTAATTCCTGGTTCGTCCAGGGGATGATCAAAGCCACTTCCGACGCGTGGCTGAAAGGCTGGGACGAACGTAACGGCGGCAATCTGACGCTGCGTCTGGATGAGGCTGACATTGCGCCATTTAGCGCCGATTTCCACGAAAAACCGCGCTATATCGCGCTAAGTCAGCCAATGCCTTTGCTGGCAAACACGCCGTTTATCGTCACCGGTTCCGGTAAATTTTTCCGTAACGTTCAGCTCGATCCCGCGGCAAATTTGGGCGTGGTGAAAGTAGACAGCGACGGCGCGGGCTACCACATCCTTTGGGGCCTGACCCACGAAGCGGTGCCAACCTCCGAGTTGCCGGCTCACTTCCTCTCCCATTGCGAGCGTATTAAAGCGACGAACGGCAAAGACCGCGTGATCATGCACTGCCATGCTACCAACCTGATCGCCCTGACCTACGTGCTGGAAAACAACACCCCGCTGATTACCCGCAAACTGTGGGAAGGTAGCACCGAGTGTCTGGTGGTGTTCCCGGATGGCGTCGGCATTCTGCCGTGGATGGTGCCGGGTACGGATGAAATCGGCCAGGCAACCGCCGAGGAAATGCAGAAACACTCGCTGGTACTGTGGCCGTTCCACGGCGTGTTCGGCAGCGGTCCCTCCCTCGACGAAGCATTTGGCTTGATAGATACCGCAGAAAAATCCGCCGAAGTTTTAGTCAAAATCTATTCGATGGGCGGTATGAAGCAGACCATCACGCGTGAAGAGCTGGTAGCACTGGCTAAACGCTTTGGCGTGACTCCGCTGGCAAGCGCCGTAGAGCTGTACTGATACCTGCCAACTCAACGCCGGATGCGACTTCGCTTTATCCGGCCTACATGACGATGCACGTTTCACCGTCGGCCCGATAAGCGTAATGCCATCGGGCACCAGGGATTTTTTTTAAGGAGAATAGTGATGAGCTTTATGTTGGCACTGCCAAAAATTAGCCTGCATGGCGCCGGCGCGATTGCCGATATGGTGAATCTCGTGGCGAATAAACAATGGGGCAAAGCGCTGATCGTCACCGATGGTCAACTGGTGAAGCTGGGCCTGCTGGATAGCCTGTTTGCCGCACTGGATGAACATCAAATGTCTTACCACCTGTTTGATGAGGTGTTCCCGAATCCGACAGAAGAGCTGGTACAGAAAGGTTTTACGGCATATCAGGGGGCAGAATGTGACTACATTATCGCTTTCGGCGGCGGCAGCCCGATCGATACCGCCAAAGCGGTGAAGATCCTGACCGCCAACCCAGGCCCTTCTACCGCTTACTCCGGCGTGGGCAAAGTGAAAAATGCGGGCGTGCCGCTGGTTGCCATCAATACCACTGCTGGTACAGCAGCAGAGATGACCAGCAACGCGGTCATTATCGACTCTACCCGTAAGGTCAAAGAGGTGATCATCGACCCGAACATCATCCCGGATATCGCCGTGGATGACGCCAGCGTGATGCTGGAAATCCCAGCCTCCGTTACCGCCGCAACCGGCATGGACGCCCTGACTCACGCGGTGGAAGCCTATGTTTCCGTTGGCGCACATCCGCTCACCGACGCCAACGCCCTGGAAGCAATTCGCCTGATCAACCTGTGGCTGCCGAAAGCGGTCGACGATGGTCATAACCTCGAGGCTCGTGAGCAAATGGCGTTTGGTCAGTATCTGGCGGGTATGGCATTCA
Organism: Citrobacter sp. XY323; assembly: GCF_025106035.1. Lineage (NCBI taxonomy): Bacteria > Pseudomonadati > Pseudomonadota > Gammaproteobacteria > Enterobacterales > Enterobacteriaceae > Citrobacter > Citrobacter sp. XY323. The sequence goes on along the minus strand of NZ_JANYUK010000015.1, from coordinate 51,026 downwards.
ACAGCGCAGGTCTGGGTCTGGTGCATGCGCTGGCACACCAGCCAGGCGCGACCCATAATCTGCCGCACGGCGTCTGCAATGCCATCCTGCTGCCGATCATCGAAAACTTTAACCGCCCTAACGCCGTGGCGCGTTTTGCCCGAGTGGCGCAGGCGATGGGAGTGGACACCCGCGGGATGAGCGACGAAGCGGCAAGCATGGAGGCCATCACCGCGATTCGTGCCCTGAGCAAGCGTGTAGGTATTCCGGCTGGTTTTAGTTCCCTTGGCGTGACGAAAGAGGATATTGAAGGCTGGCTGGATAAAGCCCTCGCCGATCCATGTGCGCCGTGTAACCCACGCACCGCCAGCCGCGACGAGGTCCGCGAGCTGTATCTGGAGGCGTTATGATCCGCAAGGCCTTTGTGATGCAGGTGAATGCCGACGCGCACGTTGAGTATCAACGTCGGCACAATCCCATCTGGCCAGAACTGGAAGCGGTGCTGAAAGAGCACGGTGCCCATCACTACGCGATTTATCTCGATCAGGAACGCAACCTGCTGTTCGCCACCGTCGAGATTGAGTCAGAAGAGCGCTGGAACGCCGTTGCCAACACCGATGTTTGCCAGCGTTGGTGGAAACATATGCGTGACGTTATGCCCGCCAATCCGGACAACAGCCCGGTCAGCGCTGAGCTAAAAGAAGTGTTTTATCTGCCTTAACCGCTCTGTTTCCTCCCCTGACGGGGGAGGAAACTTTTTCTCCCGTCAGCAGCATTGCGTTCGTTTTGTCATCCACGTCTTTTCCCCACAACCCGGCACCTGCTCAGGCATACCGATGCTGAAAGTCTCCGGCGTCACCAAACTGGAAGAAGGGACGGCATTTAACTACTCGTGTAGCTACAACCGCGCCGACAAGTTCAAAATCAAAAATAACTGGGTGGGGGAAATAAAAGCCTGATGACCAGGCTCTAAGAAAAAAGCGCCTGAATCCAGGCGCCTGAGAACGGAAAATCAGAAGAAGTATTTGAAACGGAGACGCGCGCCGTAACGGTCGTCGTCGTCGGTATAATTCTCCGGATTGCTGTTATCGCTGTTAATCATCGAATAATAAGCGCCGAGATAAATATTAAAGTTCTGCATATCCATCACATTCGGAATTAAATAAGACGCGTGAATGGTATGAATATCGTAAGTGCCCTCATTGTAGAACCAGTCATTATCATCGTGATCGATCAGACCGTTAAATTCGTCGATCTTGTTATGAGCATAGATATAGCCCAGTTCAAAGCGCTTCCACAGAGCGTTGGCCGCCGCCGTAAAATCTTTTTCGTTATCCGCATCGAGATAAGCGGTGTTCAGGTTAAACACCAGGCCATTTTCCGGATCGGCTTTCAGACCGTTCCAGGTCATCGTCATACCGTAACCGGTACGATCGGACTGATCGACAAACTTGCCTGATAGCGGATCGGTATATCCATAGGCGTTATTGATAACGTTCGATTCCATAGCCGCAGAAATCGTCAGCGCATCCACCGGCGTCCAGGCGACAACCGGGCGCAGATAAGCCACGTTTTTCTCCTGCGATATTTCACGACCATGATAGCGGCTATCCTGATACAGCGAGGTGCCATCTTCCAGCAGGGTATTTAACTCGAAATACCAGTTATCGAGCTGTTTGCTCATCAGGAAGCTGCCGCCGGAATCAGAACGGCCACGACCTTCTTTCATCATGTAGATGTAGCCGCTACCGTCATCGTACAAATCGTTGGCGGTATGCCCTGAATGCTCAACAAAGGTATCCTGATTCAGCGGGAACATATCGTAAGCTTCGAAACGACCGACTTTTACTTTCCAGTCATTTTCCTGACCGAAGAAGAAAGCGGCGTCATCAAGATTGACCGAACCCGTCATGTCAGCCAACGGTTGCGCTGAGAAACCGGCGAAATAGCCGTTATCCAGCTTACGCATACCGTCAAAGCCCAGCAGGATACGTCCGTTCAGATCCCAGCGTTCATTGGTTGGGTCGCCCACATTCGAATTAGTTGCCGCCAGCACACCTTTGTTGCTTTCCGCATCCATGTTGAATTCCACGTCGCCGTAGATTTTCAGATCGCCATAGCCGGAGAGCACCAGGTTAGGGGCGGTGGCGTTCTTTTTGGTCTCTTGCGCGGGCGTAGTGCCGTTGACTGGCGTATTCCCCTGAGCAACTTTAATTTCCTGGATCTCCGCAGCCTGCTGTACCTGCAATTGCTGCACCTGATTTTCCGCTTTTGCCGCGCGGTTTTCCGCAGCTTCCAGCCGAGCCTCCAGTTGTTCGAGCCGCTGTTCCAGAGTCATTTTTTGCGTTTTAGCAAAGCCATTATTTGCCACTAATAATAGACCTATTGCTAAAGCTAACGTCGATTTCTTCATTATTTGCTTTCCTTGAAATAAAGATCGTCCAACGTCTTCCGACCGGAAGACGCGCAACATGCAAATCCAAAAAATATTTTTATAGGTAATACGATACCGATGACTGAAATAAATTCAGAACATTAAAACGTGGCACCAGTGCAGGCTAATATTTATTATCATACTGATTTTATTATGTGTAACGTAGATATAAGTAAGAATGTGAGGGATATAACAATAGTGCTGAAATTAACTAAAAATAATAAAAACAATTTTATATGAATAACAATAAAACATAATTAAAAATAATAAAGGCGCGAACGATAATCGCCGCACCTTTATTTAATAAGCGTTCAATTAACTCTGCTCAGAAACCAGAATCGCCTGAGTGTCAGGCTCCAGTGCTTTAAAGATATGCGCTTGATCGGCGGGGTAACAAATATAATCGCCCTCACCTAACTCCTCCGGCGCTTCCGTCAATCCCACCATCGCCTTACCCTGCGTTACGATAATATGTTCAACCGATCCCGGTGGATGCGGTTGTGAAATACGATCCGCGCCCGGCTGCGTCAGCAGCAGATAGATATCCCGCCGCGCACCCGGTGGGCAGGCGGCCAGTAAAATGGCCTGATAGTGGGCCTGCTCAGCCACGACTTTTGTCCCTTCGCCGCGGCGAATCACCTGCGTTTTTTGCTCCTGCGGTTCCAGCAAGCGCGCAAAGGGAATATCTAACGCCACACACAGCGACCAGAGCGTTTCCAGGCTAGGATTTCCATTGCCCGCTTCCAATTGCGAGAGTGTCGATTTTGCAATCCCTGCGCGACGGGCAATCTCCGCCAGCGACAAACCGGTGCGCTGACGTTCACGCACCAGACTTTTCGCGATCATACTGATGGGCTGGGTCATTCACGACTCCATGTTTTTTATATCGAACGAATTGTTCGACTTGTAAAGCCAATTAGTCACGTTCATTATAATGGAAACTCGTTCGATATGGCTAAAACGGTATGAAACATTATTTTTCCAGTCTCAAAGGCGACACGATAAAAGCAATATTTTTAGTCTGTCTGGCCGTCGGTGTAGTCGGCATGTCATACGGCTCGCTGGCGATGGCCTACGGCTTCCCGCTGTGGGTACCGTTTGTACTCTCTATTACTGTGCTGGCGGGCGCGTCCGAGTTTATGTTTATCGGCATTATCGCCAGCGGTGGTAATCCACTGGCGGCTGCGGCTGCCGGTTTACTGGTTAACGCCCGACACGTGCCGTTCGGCGTCACCGTGCGCGATCTGGTAGGCACCCGGGCTGCCAGTTTCCTCGGCTGTCATATTATGAACGACGAAAGCGTGGTCTTTGGCCTGTCGCAAAAAACGCCTGAGCAACGTAAAGCCGCCTACTGGCTGTGCGGTCTGGGCGTCGCAATTTTCTGGCCTGTTGGCACCCTGATCGGCGCAGGCGTCGGCAAACTGCTCCCTGCCCCGGAAACCATCGGTCTGGATGCCGTCTTCCCTGCCATTCTGCTGGCTCTGGTCGTCCCGGCATTCAAAAACCGCACTACGCTGATTCGTGCCTGTAGCGGCGCCACGTTGTCGCTTGCCGCCATTCCCTTTGCGCCGGTCGGTTTACCGGTTTTGCTCTCACTCTTTGGCTTACTGACGAGGAAAAAATAATGGGCAACATGACGCTGTTTATCGTCGGTATCGCCATGTTATCTCTGGGAACGTATTTAATGCGTTTAGGGGGAGCCAAGCTTGGAAGCCGTTTAGCGTTCTCAGAACGCTCGCAGGCGCTGCTTTCCGACGCCGCAACGGTATTACTGTTCTCCGTTGCGCTGGCTACCACCTTTTACGAAGGCGAACACTTTGCCGGAATGGCGCGCGTACTCGGCGTGGCTTTTGCGGTATTTCTCGCCTGGCGTAAGGTGCCGCTGATCGTGGTGATCGTTGCCGCCGCAGTGGTAACCGCGCTGTTACGAATGGTGGGCATACACTAAGAATATAATTACCCTGGCGAAATATTCATCAGGGTAATCACCTGTAGCGTTATGTGTTTTACCCCACAAAACCAGGCGCTAACTCTGTCTCAAATTGTCACTTCTCGCTGACATATTGCTGCTCATCTCTTCACCATCTCACCGTTAAAATCAAATCAAACAGTTTTTAACGGAGTCCCATCATGACAGCCCTTACAGCTAACTGCATTGACCTGAATATTCAGGGGAATAGCGTTTATGCCATCCTCAAGCAACTGGCGAATATGGCGCTTCAAAATGGCTACATCTCTGACCGCAGCGCCTTCCTGCAAACGCTGCTGATACGCGAAAAGCTGCATTCCACCGGCTTTGGTTCGGGCATTGCCGTCCCACACGGTAAAAGCGCCTGTATCACACGCCCCTTCGTCTTGTTCGCGCGCAAATCAGAAAAAGTGGACTGGAAAGCCAGCGACGGCGAGGGCGTTAACTGCTGGATCTGCCTCGGCGTGCCACAAACGGGCGAGGACGATCAGGTCAAAATTATCGGCACCCTGTGCCGCAAAATTATCCATCAAGATTTCATCAACCAACTGAAGCAAGGCGACACCGACCAGGTACTCACCCTGCTCAATCAGACCTTAACCTCATAAGGAAGCGGCTATGGAGTCATCCTTGCGTTTAGTGGCGATTACCAACTGTCCGGCGGGTATCGCCCACACTTATATGGTGGCAGAAGCGCTGGAGCAAAAAGCGCGCTCGCTCAGCCATACGATTAAAGTCGAAACCCAGGGCTCAAGCGGCGTCGAAAACCGACTGACCAGTGAAGAAATTGCCGCTGCCGATTACGTTATTCTGGCTACAGGTCGCGGCCTGAGCGGCGAAGACCGGGCGCGTTTCGCCGGGAAAAAAGTCTATGAAATAGCCATTTCCCAGGCGCTGAAAAATATCGACCTGATTTTTACGCAGTTACCGACTCATTCACAACTTTTTGCCACTGATAGCAGCGTGAAGCTGGGAAAACAGGAGGTCCAGCACGGTAGCGTGATGAGCCACCTGATGGCTGGCGTTTCCGCCGCGCTGCCGTTTGTTATTGGCGGCGGTATTCTGGTCGCCATCGCTAATATGCTGGTGCAGTTCGGTTTGCCCTATGCCGATATGTCGAAAGGTGCGCCGTCGTTCACCTGGGTTGTTGAATCCATCGGCTATCTGGGCTTCACCTTTATGATCCCCATTATGGGGGCATACATCGCGTGGTCGATTGCCGATAAGCCCGCTTTTGCCCCGGCGTTTCTGGTGTGTTACCTGGCGAACGATAAAGGCCTACTCGGCACCCAGTCCGGCGCGGGGTTTCTCGGCGCGGTCGTACTCGGGCTGGCAATTGGCTACTTTGTGCTTTGGTTTCGCAAGGTTCGGCTCGGCAAAGCGTTGCAGCCGCTGCTCGGCTCCATGCTGATTCCGTTTGTCACTTTGTTGGTGTTTGGCGTACTGACTTATTACGTCATCGGCCCGGTGATGTCCGACATCATGGGGGGTCTGCTGCACTTCCTGAACACCATTCCGCCATCAATGAAAATGGGCGCAGCCTTCCTCGTTGGCGCAATGCTGGCATTTGATATGGGCGGGCCAATCAATAAAACGGCCTGGTTCTTCTGCTTCTCACTGCTGGAAAAACATATCTATGACTGGTACGCCATCGTCGGCGTGGTGGCGCTGATGCCGCCCGTCGCGGCAGGTATCGCTACCTATTTAGCGCCAAAACTGTTTACCCAGCAGGAGAAGGCCGCCGCCAGCAGTGCGATTGTGGTGGGTGCCACCGTCGCCACCGAACCGGCAATCCCCTATGCGCTGGCCGCGCCGCTGCCGATGATTACCGCCAATACGCTCTCCGGTGGTATTACCGGCATGCTGGTCATCGCCTTTGGAATCAAACGTCTCGCGCCGGGTTTAGGTATCTTTGATCCGCTGATTGGCCTGATGTCTCCGGTGGGGTCATTTTACCTGGTGCTGGCTATCGGTCTGGCGCTGAACATTTCGTTAATTATCATCCTGAAAGGATTGTGGCTGAAACGTAAAGCCGCGCAGCAGGAGCTTGCCCATGAACATTGAGTTACTTCAGCAGTTATGCGAAGCCAGCGCCGTCAGCGGTGATGAGCAGGAAGTTCGCACTCTTCTCATTAATGCGCTGGATTCCAGCGTCGATGAAATCACTTTTGACGGCCTCGGCAGCTTTGTCGCACGCAAGGGCAACCGTGGGCCGAAGGTTGCCATCGTTGGTCACATGGATGAAGTGGGCTTTATGGTCACGCATATCGACGAAAGCGGCTTTTTGCGCTTCACCACCATTGGCGGTTGGTGGAGCCAGTCGATGCTGAACCACCGGGTCGCCATCCGCACCCGCAAGGGCGTCAAAATCCCTGGCATAATCGGCTCCGTGGCACCGCACGCCTTAACGGAAAAGCAGAAACAGCAACCTCTGACATTTGACGAAATGTTCATCGATATTGGCGCCAACAGCCGCGAAGAAGTAGAAAACCGCGGAATTGCGATCGGTGATTTCGTTAGCCCGGAAGCCAATTTCGCTCGCTGGGGCGAAGATAAGATCGTCGGCAAAGCGCTGGATAATCGCGTCGGCTGCGCCCTGATGACCGAGCTTTTACAAACCGTGGATAACCCTGAAATTACCCTGTACGGCGTGGGCAGCGTGGAAGAAGAAGTGGGTCTACGCGGGGCGCAAACCTCAGCGGAGCATATCAAGCCCGATGTGGTGATCGTGCTGGATACTGCGGTTGCGGGCGATGTGCCCGGAATCGACGGCATTAAATACCCACTCAAGCTTGGCGAGGGCCCAGGGCTGATGCTGTTCGATAAGCGCTATTTCCCTAATCAGCAGTTGGTTGCCACATTAAAAGCGTGTGCAGAAAGCAGCGGCGCGTCATTGCAGTTTTGCATCATGAAAACCGGGGCGACGGACGGTGGACGCTATAACGTTATGGGCGGCGGTCGTCCGGTGGCGGCGCTATGCCTGCCGACGCGCTATCTCCACGCCAACAGCGGCATGATTTCCGCATCGGATTACGACGCGCTGTTTACGCTGGTGCACGAACTGCTCACCTCGCTGTCGACCGAAAAGGTCCGCGCGTTTACTGACTTTCGCCGGGAGAGTTAATGCTTTCGGAACGCCAGTTAAAATTGGTGGATCTTCTTGAACAGCAGCCGTGTTTGCTGGGCGACCTGGCGCGGCAAACTGGCGTTTCAGGCAGAACCATCCTGCGCGATATTGACTACCTCAATTTTACCCTCAGCGGTAAGGCCCGCATTCAGCCCGGTGGCAGTGCGGGCTATCAGTTGGAAATTGTCGACAGACGCGGTTATTTTCAGCTTCTGCAACGCCATGATAATGATGACCGGTTGCTGGCCTTTCTTCTGCTCAATACCTTTACACCGCGTGTACAGCTGGCTTCGGCGCTCAATTTACCTGAAACCTGGGTGGCCGATCGTCTCCCACGGTTGAAGCAGCGCTATGAGCGGGCCTTTTGTCTTGCCAGCCGCCCGGGCGTCGGTCATTTCATTGATGAACCAGAAGAAAAGCGCATTATCCTGTTGGCGAATCTGCTTAAAAAAGATCCCCTCTTAATTCCACTGCCGGGTATTACCCGGGACAATATCGACAGGCTCAATGCAGCATGTGAAAAACTTAATGAATTCCCGCTCATCTCGGGAGAGTACCTGGCAAGTCTGGTGCTGGCCGTCTATGCCCTGCGTAACCAGCTCTCCGGATCATGGCCGGAGTGTCGGTATGTTTCACTGAAAAATGCGGTGGAACAAGGAGGAGTCTACCTGGGCGAGAACGCCTTCAGAACACTGATCGGCCTTCTGGAAATCAGACAACGGCAGGCAATGACAATTTCTGCCGATGCGGTGACCTTGTTGTTAAAAAGCGTTCCCGGCATCGCTGCGTTGAACGTTATCGATACCCAACTGGTTGATAATATTACCGGCCACCTGCTGAGATGCGTCTCTGCCCCGGTTTGGGTACCAGAACATCGCCAGAGCAGTATGCACAACCTGAAGTCGACCTGGCCTGCCGCCTTCGATTTGAGTCTGCGTTTTATTGCCCTGTTGCGTGAAAAACTGGATATCCCACTGTTCGATAGCGACCTCATCGGGCTTTACTTCGCCTGCGCCCTGGAGCGCCATCAAAACGAGCGCCAGCCGGTCATTTTGTTATCCGACCAGAATGCTATCGCCACCATCAACCAACAGGCCATTGAGCGAGATGTTCTGAATTGTCGGGTGATCATTGCGCGAAATACGAGTGAAGTCAGCGCCATCAGTGAAGAAATCACCCCACTGTTAATCATCAACAATAGTCACTATTTACTTGATGAATCTATAAAAAATACCTTAACCATCAAGAATATCATCACCTCTGCGGGTACCGAGCAGATTAAACACTTCCTCGCGACGGCCTTTATCCGCCAGCAGCCCGAACGTTTCTTTTTACAGCCGGGCAGCTTCCATTACGCCAATATGAAGGCCGAAAGCTGGCAGAGTATCATCGGCCGGATCTGCGACCAGCTTGTGGCACAGAGCCATATCACCGAGGACGAAGCGCTGCGCATTTGCGCCCGGGAGCATGAAGGTGAAAACCTGATCGTGAATCGCCTGGCGATTCCTCATTGCTGGAGCGAACAGGAGCGTCGCTTTCGTGGTTTCTTTATTACCCTCGCACACCCTATTCTGGTGAATAACGAACCGGTCAGCCATGTCCTGATCGCCTGTGCCGCCGCCGAGGCGCGGCATGAGCTAAAAATCTTCAGTTATTTATCCAGCGTGCTGAGCAGCCATCCGGCAGAAACTATTGCGGGATTGAAAGACTATAACGCGTTTATCGAATTGCTCAGGCAGTGAATACCGGAAATGAAAAAAGCGCCTCAAGGGCGCTCTTTCGACAGTACTGAGGTATCTTATTTCAGCAGTTCAGCGGTCATGTGCACGCGGTTGCCGGTGTATGCCTGAGTGATTTTATAATCGCTGGCACCTGCACGTTCAGCCTGAGCGGCAATTTTTGCTTCAGCGCTTTCCAGTGTAGAACCGGTTGCGGTAACTGTCTGAGCAGCGAAAGAACCGAAAGAAGTAGCCAGAGCGATAACTGCGACAAAAGTTTTGATGCTTTTCATGATATAAACCCTTTAACTTAGTTGTTTTATTAAGGCACCGTGCCTTGATGTGATAAATAATAGCCATCTCATCGCACAACTAAAAGCGGAAGGATTTGCCAGTCTTATTCAAATTAATTGAACACTGGTTACTCAGTTATCAGACGCTCGGGATGTGTATAAATCGTCGCCCGGCCCGGTTTGCAAAAACCCACCAGCGTCAGGTTACAGCGTTCGGCAACTTCCACAGCGAGCGTTGTCGCCGCAGAAACAGCAAACAGGATTTCCACGCCGCACATTGCCGACTTCTGCACCATCTCGTAGCTGGCGCGGCTGGAGACTAATACCGCGCCCTGCTGCCAGGTTTCCCCTTCGATCGCACGTCGTCCCAGCAGTTTATCCAGCGCAACATGACGTCCAACATCTTCATGCCCGCCCGCCAGATGACCTGACGGCTGTACCCAGGCAGCCGCGTGCGTGCAGCCTGTCAGTTGCCCAACAGGCTGGAAATCAGGGAGATGCCTTAAGGCGTTATCGAGATGCGCCAGATTGAATGTCTGGGTAAACGGCAGCGGCTGGACCGGTTTGCCAATATCATTAAGTTGTTCCACGCCACAAACACCGCAGCCAGTCCGACCGGCCAGTGCGCGACGACGCTCTTTCAGCCCCATAAAGCGCCGGCTGGACAGTTCAACCTGCACTTCTAATCCGTTGCAGGAAGGCACCACGTCCATCCCGTAAATATCTTGCGAGGACTCAATAATGCCTTCAGAAAGTGAAAAACCCATCGCAAAGTGCTCAAGATCTTTCGGTGATGCCATCATCACCACGTGTGAGATCCCGTTGTATACCAGCGCCACAGGCACTTCTTCAGCTACCTCATCTGGCTGAGGATGTTGCAAGTCCTCGCGCTTCCAGAGGGTCAACTGACGAGATCCTGTCGGAGATGTCACATTCTTGATGTTTTCTTGAATAATCTTATTCACTTTCTTTTAACCGTATTGGAACACGCATACCAACATTGTGGTATTCTTTACAAACCCCTCCTGGACGGAGGGAAATTCACCCAATTCTGGACCTTTGCGGTCCCGTCCGCAAAGAAAAATAACAACCACTTCCCTCGCGTTCGCGTTATAGGAAAACGAAGGGAACGTGACAATGTCGAAACAAGGAGCGAACCATGCAGGTCAGCAGAAGGCAGTTCTTTAAGATCTGCGCTGGCGGTATGGCAGGCACCACGGCAGCGGCACTGGGCTTTGCACCCGGCGTAGCGCTAGCGGAAACACGGCAATATAAATTGCTGCGCACCCGCGAAACCCGTAACACCTGCACTTACTGTTCCGTTGGCTGTGGACTGTTAATGTACAGTCTCGGTGACGGAGCAAAAAACGCCAAAGCATCCATCTTCCATATCGAAGGGGACCCGGATCACCCGGTGAACCGTGGCGCACTGTGCCCGAAAGGGGCAGGACTTGTGGACTTCATCCACTCTGAAAGCCGCCTGAAATTCCCGGAATACCGCGCACCTGGCTCTGATAAGTGGCAACAGATTAGCTGGGATGAGGCATTTGACCGCATCGCTAAGCTGATGAAAGAAGACCGCGACGCTAACTACGTTGCACAAAACGCCGAAGGCGTAACCGTTAACCGCTGGCTTTCCACCGGGATGCTGTGTGCTTCCGCTTCCAGTAACGAAACCGGCTATTTAACACAAAAATTCTCCCGCGCGCTTGGTATGCTCGCGGTCGACAACCAGGCACGCGTCTGACACGGACCAACGGTAGCAAGTCTTGCTCCAACATTTGGTCGCGGTGCGATGACCAACCACTGGGTCGACATTAAAAACGCCAACCTCGTTGTGGTGATGGGCGGTAACGCCGCTGAAGCTCACCCGGTCGGGTTCCGCTGGGCGATGGAAGCCAAAATTCACAACGGCGCGAAGCTGATTGTTATCGATCCGCGCTTTACGCGAACCGCGGCGGTGGCTGATTTCTATGCTCCGATTCGTTCCGGTACTGACATTGCTTTCCTGTCAGGCGTTTTGCTGTACCTGCTGAACAACGAAAAATTCAACCGCGAATACACTGAAGCCTATACCAACGCCAGCCTGATCGTGCGTGAGGATTACGGTTTCGAAGATGGCCTGTTTACCGGCTACGACGCGGACAAACGCAAGTATGACAAAACCAGTTGGAACTACGAACTGGATGAAAAAGGCTTCGCCAAACGCGATGTCACCCTGCAACACCCGCGCTGCGTATGGAACCTGCTGAAACAGCACGTCTCCCGCTACACGCCGGACGTCGTAGAAAATATCTGCGGTACGCCAAAGGCCGACTTCCTGAAGGTCTGTGAGTACATCGCAGAAACAAGCCGCCCAGATAAAACCGCGTCGTTCCTGTACGCACTGGGCTGGACGCAACACTCCGTTGGTGCGCAGAACATCCGTACCATGGCGATGATCCAGTTGCTGCTGGGTAATATGGGGATGGCAGGCGGCGGCGTTAACGCCCTGCGCGGACACTCTAACATTCAGGGTCTGACCGACTTAGGTCTGCTGTCACAAAGCCTGCCGGGCTATATGACGCTGCCAAGCGAGAAGCAAACTGACCTGCAAACTTACCTTGCCGCCAACACGCCAAAACCGTTGCTGGAAGGCCAGGTGAACTACTGGGGCAACTACCCGAAATTCTTCGTTTCGATGATGAAAGCCTTCTTTGGCGATAAAGCGACAGCGGAAAACAGCTGGGGCTTCGACTGGCTGCCGAAGTGGGATAAAGGGTACGACGTCCTGCAGTACTTCGAGATGATGAACCAGGGCAAAGTGAATGGCTATATCTGCCAGGGCTTTAACCCGGTCGCATCATTCCCGAATAAAAACAAGGTGGTGGCTTCGCTATCCAAACTGAAGTTCCTGGTCACCATCGACCCGCTCAACACAGAGACCTCCACCTTCTGGCAGAACCACGGTGAGTCGAACGATGTTGACCCGTCGAAAATCCAGACCGAAGTCTTCCGTCTGCCGTCCACCTGCTTCGCCGAAGAGAACGGTTCTATCGTCAACTCCGGTCGCTGGCTGCAGTGGCACTGGAAAGGTGCGGATGCCCCGGGGATTGCCGTTACCGATGGTGAAATCCTCGCCGGTATCTTCCTGCGTCTGCGCAAGATGTATGCCGAACAGGGTGGCGCGAACCCGGAACAGGTACTGAGCATGACCTGGAACTACTCCACCCCACACGAACCGGCTTCGGAAGAAGTGGCGATGGAGAGCAACGGTAAAGCCCTGGCCGACATTACCGACCCGGCCACCGGTGCCGTTATCGTCAAGAAAGGCCAACAGCTTAGCTCGTTCGCCCAACTGCGTGACGACGGTACCACCTCCAGCGGCTGCTGGATTTTTGCCGGTAGCTGGACGCCGGAAGGCAACCAAATGGCACGTCGCGATAACGCCGATCCGTCAGGCCTTGGCAATACGCTGGGCTGGGCATGGGCGTGGCCGCTCAACCGCCGCATTCTGTATAACCGCGCCTCCGCTGACCCGCAGGGGAATCCGTGGGATCCAAAACGTCAGATCCTGAAATGGGACGGGGCGAAATGGAGCGGGATGGATATTCCAGACTACAGTGCCGCCGCGCCGGGCAGCAACGTTGGGCCGTTCATCATGCAGCCGGAAGGGATGGGACGCCTGTTTGCTATCGATAAGATGGCAGAAGGTCCGTTCCCGGAACACTACGAGCCGTTTGAAACGCCGCTGGGGACTAACCCGCTGCACCCGAACGTTATCTCTAACCCTGCCGCACGTATCTTTAAAGGTGACGCGGAAGCACTGGGTAAAGCGGATAAGTTCCCGTACGTCGGTACGACCTACCGTCTGACCGAGCACTTCCACTACTGGACTAAGCATGCGCTGCTTAACGCTATCGCCCAGCCGGAGCAGTTTGTGGAAATTGGCGAGAAGCTGGCGAATAAGCTCGGTATCTCTCATGGCGATACCGTCAAAGTCTCCTCTAACCGTGGCTACATTAAAGCCAAAGCGGTGGTGACCAAACGTATTCGCACGTTGAAGGCCAACGGTCAGGATATCGACACTATCGGAATCCCGATTCACTGGGGCTACGAAGGTGTGGCGAAAAAAGGCTTTATCGCTAACACGTTAACGCCATTCGTCGGTGATGCGAACACGCAGACGCCGGAATTTAAGTCCTTCCTCGTGAACGTGGAAAAGGTGTAACGGAGACGACCTATGGCTTATCAATCGCAAGACATCATTCGTCGTTCCGCCACTAACGGTTTCACCCCCGCACCTCAGGCGCGGGACCATCAGGAAGAGGTGGCGAAGCTTATCGACGTCACCACCTGTATCGGCTGTAAAGCGTGTCAGGTGGCGTGTTCAGAATGGAACGACATCCGTGATGAAGTGGGCAACAACGTTGGGGTGTACGACAACCCGGCTGATTTGACCGCTAAATCCTGGACGGTAATGCGCTTCTCGGAAGTGGAACAAAACGACAAACTGGAGTGGCTAATCCGCAAGGATGGCTGTATGCACTGCGCCGATCCGGGCTGCCTGAAGGCGTGTCCGGCCGAAGGAGCAATCATTCAGTATGCCAACGGTATCGTCGACTTCCAGTCCGAGCAGTGCATCGGCTGTGGCTACTGTATCGCGGGCTGCCCGTTCGACGTGCCGCGCCTCAACCCGGAAGACAACCGCGTTTACAAATGTACGCTGTGCGTTGACCGTGTAGTGGTCGGACAAGAACCAGCCTGCGTGAAAACGTGTCCAACCGGCGCTATTCATTTCGGCACCAAAGAGTCGATGAAAACGCTGGCCGGTGAGCGCGTGGCGGAGCTGAAAACGCGTGGTTACGAAAACGCGGGTCTGTACGATCCGGCAGGCGTTGGCGGTACGCACGTGATGTACGTATTGCACCATGCGGACAAGCCGAATCTGTACCACGGTCTGCCGGAGAACCCGGAAATCAGCGCCACCGTGAAGTTCTGGAAAGGCATCTGGAAACCTCTCGCAGCCGTCGGCTTTGCAGCGACATTTGCGGCCAGTATCTTCCACTACGTCGGCGTAGGCCCGAACCGTGCGGAAGAGGAAGAAGACAATCTGCATGAAGAAAAAGACGAGGTGCGCAAATGAAACGACGTGACACCATCGTGCGCTACACGGCGCCGGAACGCATCAACCACTGGATCACCGCCTTCTGTTTCATTCTGGCGGCAGTGAGCGGGATGGGTTTTCTCTTCCCGTCTTTTAACTGGCTGATGCACATCATGGGCACGCCGCAACTGGCGCGAATTGTGCACCCGTTTGTCGGCGTGATCATGTTTGCCTCGTTTATCATCATGTTTTTCCGTTACTGGCACCACAATCTAATCAATCGGGATGATATCTTTTGGGCGAAGAATATTCGTAAGATTGTCGTCAACGAGGAAGTAGGTGACACGGGACGTTATAACTTCGGCCAGAAATGCGTATTCTGGGCGGCGATTATCTTCCTGGTCCTGTTGCTGGTGAGCGGAGTGGTCATCTGGCGTCCGTATTTTGCGCCTGCTTTCTCAATCCCGGTGATCCGATTCGCGTTAATGCTGCATTCATTTGCCGCAGTAGCGTTAATTGTGGTTATCATGGTGCACATTTACGCCGCCCTTTGGGTGAAAGGCACCATTACCGCGATGGTGGAAGGATGGGTTACCAGCTCATGGGCGAAGAAACATCACCCGCGCTGGTACCGTGAAGTCCGCCAGAAACAGGAAAAGTCATCTGAATGAGTATTCGCATAATCCCGCAAGATGAGCTGGAGAAGAGCGAGAAACGCACGGCGGATATGATTCCGCCGTTATTATTCCCCAGACTCAAAAATTTGTATAACCGCCGCGCTGAACGTCTGCGCGAGCTGGCCGAGAACAACCCGCTGGGTGATTACCTGCGTTTTGCCGCGCTGATCGCTCACGCGCAGGAAGTGGTGTTGTACGACCATCCGCTGCAGATGGATCTGACCGCTCGCATCAAAGAAGCGAACGATCAGGGCAAACCGCCACTGGATATCCACGTTCTGCCACGCGACAAGCACTGGCAAAAACTGCTGCAATCGCTAATTGCTGAGCTGAAGCCGGAAATGAGCGGCCCTGCGTTGGCCGTAATCGAGAATCTGGAAAAAGCCTCGGAGCAGGAGCTGGAACTGATGGCCAGCGCGCTGTTTGCCTCCGATTTCGCCTCCGTCAGCAGCGACAAAGCACCGTTCATTTGGGCTGCCCTGTCGCTCTACTGGGCGCAGATGGCGAGCCTGATCCCCGGCAAAGCCCGTGCGGAATACGGCGAACAGCGTCAGTACTGCCCGGTGTGTGGTTCAATGCCGGTCTCCAGCATGGTGCAAATCGGTACCACTCAGGGGCTGCGCTATTTGCACTGCAACCTGTGCGAAACCGAGTGGCACGTGGTGCGCGTGAAGTGCAGCAACTGCGAGCAGAGCCGTGATTTGAACTACTGGTCGCTGGATAACGAACAGGCGGCAATTAAAGCTGAAAGCTGCGGCGATTGCGGGACTTACCTGAAGATTCTCTATCAGGAAAAAGACCCGAAAGTCGAGGCCGTAGCCGACGATCTCGCTTCACTGATGCTGGACGCACACATGGAGCAAGAGGGCTTTGCCCGCAGCTCCATCAACCCGTTCCTGTTCCCGGGTGAAGGGGAGTAAGTTCTTCGCACTACCGGGCGGCGCAGGTCGCCCGGGTTATAACGTATACGGTGTGACCACGCCGGATATGCCTGCAAAATCCCTGGTATTACGCGTAGCCAGTGTAAGACGATGAATCTGCGCAGTGGCCAAAATGATGGCATCCGGCAATTTCATCCCATATTCCTGCCTGATACTCACGCTTCGTTCAGCAATATCCTGTGAAACACCGATCACATTAAAAGCGCCTAGCGCAACGCGTGTGCGAGATTCCTGATGATATTTTTTTGCGCCCACCATCAACTCCATCCATGTAATGAGGCTGATTGCGTTCTGCGGCGGCCATGTTTCTATCGCTAGTTTTGCTTCACTTCGCCCGCTAAACAGGTCGATGAGGATGTTGGTATCAAAAAGCGCAGATCCTGTGACCATTACCATTCCTCACGGAGTTTACGCTGATAATCAACGCCATCTTCCTCACAACCTTGCCATAGCCCAAGAGCACGTGAAATTGTCGTTTCAGCTTGATCCTGCCTCTCAAGATACTGTTCAACAGCCTCCCGCAAAAGCTCGGCCCGCGGCAGATTACGCTGCACCTTGAGATCATCAAGACGTTTGATCACTTCGTCTGATAAATCGAGTAAAATTCTGCCCATATCCATCCCAGCCATCATACTCACATATACCTCCAGTATATCATTGGCGATTAATTTCCACACAACATACACCCGAGAAAAGCGAGAAAATAGCCTTCACGCGAACGATTTTTACTTTTGCGAGCCGCTTTCCAGAATCGTACACCCGTCACTTTTCCCATTCTCATTCGTGGCTATCCAGGTTATAAAACTGTATATCCATACAGATAAGGAAAATAATAAATGGCACTGGAAAGCGGGATTGCACAGCTGGTTGAGGCATTTATCGCAGCGGGACGCCCTTCTTCGCGCGAGCAAAATATTGATGAACGGAGAGCAGGCTACATTGCCAGCACGGTACTGGCAGGAGAAACTGAAACCCGCGTACAGGTTGAAGATATTGAACTCGATGCAATGACATTTCGCGTTGTTTCGCCGCGGGACGCCACGGGAAATCTCCCCTGCGTTATCTATTATCACGGTGGCTGCTTTGTTAGTGGCGGATTCGCGACGCATGATAACCAGCTAAGGCAGCTCGCCTGGTACAGCGGCTGTCGAGTCATTGCGGTGCAGTATCGCCTTGCACCAGAGCATACTTTCCCGGCTGCACATAACGACGCTGAAACGGGAGCCAATATTATCTGGAAGTATGCCCAGAAACTGGGTGTCGATCGCGGCAGAATTACGCTTGCTGGCGACAGCGCGGGCGGGCATCTGGCGCTGGTCACCGCACTGCGCCTGAAAGCTGCCAATCAATGGCAACCTGCGCAGCTAATGCTGATTTACCCGATGCTGGACGCAACCGCCAGGTTTGAGAGCTACGACCGAAATGGGCAGGATTACATTATCACGCGTGACACGTTGCTTTCGGGCTACGAGATGTATTTGCCGCAAACCGACCTGCGGCATCCCGAAGCCAGCCCTGTCTGGCGTGAAGACTTCAACGGTCTACCGCCCACGCACATCATTACAGCCGAATTCGACCCACTGCGCGATGAGGGTGAGGCCCTGTATCAACGGTTCCTGGAGCAGGGCGTGGAGTGCACCTGCCAACGCTATCTTGGCGTTATCCACGGATTTTTCCAGTTGGCAGGAGTGAGCCAGGCGGCACGAAATGTTATGCGAGATGTGGCCTGGCGCGTCGTAAATCCTGTATCAGGAAGACATGCTTGATTAATCTTTTGTTTTCATCTTGAAAACTTAATTGCCTTGCGTTATTTTGTTTTCAGGTTGAAAACCTTGTAATGGAACTACACCATGCATGTTATCAGCCGAAAACCTTTCAACGAGGCAATACTCCGTTTTCCAAACCACATGGCAGCACTCGTTGATTTGCTGAATATTTTAGAGAAAAAAATGTTCCACACTCCTGAAGAGATGAAGCAGTACATACCTTCACTGGATAATTTTAAATACAGAAATAAATGGTGGGTGATTAATGTTTCAGGTAACTGCTTGAGACTTATTGCCTATATTGATTTCAAACTGCAAAAGGTATTTGTGAAGCATATCGTTCACCATGCCGAGTATGACAGACTAACCACATACTATCGGGGTCAAAAAGAATGAGAACGCATGAAAGCCATCAGATAGACACAGCCAGTGTAAAATTGATGATCGATACCTTTACCGATGCAGTGAAAAAAATCCCCCTGTTAGGCAAAGAACAAAATGAGACAGAGTACCGAAAAGCACTCGCTTTGGTGGAGTTTCTGGTTGATCGTGACGACCTGGAAAACCCGTTGTTTGAGCTGCTTTCAGCTCGGATCCGCGACTACGAAAAACATGCGCCTGAGTTCAGTGCCCTCAACCAACAACTGGAACATACTCCTCATGGCGTTGCGTTACTGCGTACGCTCATGGATCAATATGGTCTCAAAGCAGCAGATCTTGCCAACGAACTTGGTTCAAAATCCAATGTCAGCAACATCTTGAATGGTCGCAGAGCACTGACTGTAAGTCATATTAAAATGCTCGCAGAACGCTTTAACCTTCCGGCAGACGCATTCATCGAGTAAAGAGGATCCCCTCTGACCTACTCTTCCTCATTCCCGCCCTCTTCATATGCGCCAAACGGTTTCGCGGGTAGCACAATGTAGGTACCTTCAAATACGACGCCCGGCGTGTCATCGCCAAACACCCCGACCTGCATCTGAACGCGCGCCTTGCGGCCTCTTGCCAGACGGTCCAAGTCACCGCTCAGCGAGCCCAGATCGGCAATAGCGGTAGGTTTCCCGGTAATTGGCCTGCTGTATCGGATATGCGCGTCGGCGAGGATTATCGTCCCCCCCAGATGACGCTCGCGCAGCATCAGCCAGATAAGCCCCCAGCCCGTTAACGTCGCCAGTGAAAACAGGCTTCCGGCAAACAGCGTATGGTGCGGGTTCTGATTGCCAGTCTCTGGCATCGTAGTAATAAATTTCTGCCCGGTGTACTGCTGAATGCGCACGCCCATTTTCTCACTCAATGGAATATGTTCGTACCAGGCTTGCTGTAGCTGTCCGCACCAGTCCCCGCGATGGAGAATGTCATCCAGCGTTGCGATGGGTTTAATCATCAAAAAATGGCGCACCGGCGTGGTTTGTGGCGTGGTAATTTCGCCCTGACTCACAAACCCCAGTTTGGCGAAAAATTCGACCGCATCTTCACGGGCGCTACAGGTTACGCGCTTTACCCCTTCCTGACGCGCCACAGACTCCAGGGTCATCGCCATCAGCGTGCCCAGCCCTTTCTCCTGCACAGAGGGGTCAACGGCCATAAAGCGTATGGAGGCTTCGTTATCCGCATTGATATACAGACGCCCGACCGCGACCAGATTTCCCTCTTCGTCCACCACCATCTGGTGATGCGCCATCGCGTCCCAGGCATCCCGTTCGGAGCCTTTGGGCTGGTGCAACGGTTTACGCAACATCTCCCAGCGAAACTGGTAGTAACGCTCCAACTCTTCTTCTGTTTGCGGTACTCGAAGGTGATACATAGTCGTATTCTCTCTTGTTGCCCGCGGCCACACCGGTAGCTGGTTCATACTTGTAACCAGAACGTCACGGGGCCATCATTAACCAGTGAAACCTGCATATCCGCAGCGAATCGACCGGTTTGCGTATTCATTTCCTGTTGGCGGCAACGCTCAACAAAGTATTCATACAGCGCTTCAGCCCGCTCGGGCGCAGCGCCTTTCGAAAACCCCGGGCGCATGCCGCGTTCGGTATCTGCCGCCAGCGTGAACTGTGAAACCACCAGCACACTGCCACCTGATTGCTGCACGTTGAGGTTCATTTTTCCTTCGGCATCGCTAAAGATTCGATAGCCGAGTACGCGCTCGCACAGACGGTTCGCTTTCTGTTCGTCATCATCCCTTTCGACACCTAACAGGACTAAAAGTCCTGGGCCAATTTCACCCGTCACCTCGCCCTCCACGGTGACGCTGGCACGGGTTACGCGCTGAATTAATGCAATCATGGTTGATCTGCTTCTTCTTGTTCTGCGGCTTGTTTAAGTTTGCGGTATTCCCCGAGAGTGACAGTTATTTCCGCGCCTAGCAAGACGATACACCACGTCCAGTATACCCAGACAAATAAAATGGGGATCACCGCCAGGACACCGTAAATGAGCTGATACGACGGGAACATCGTGATGTAGAGCGCAAATCCTTTCTTTCCGGCCTCGAACAACACGGCGGCCACAAAGGCGCCAATAACCGCATCACGATTGGGTACGCGCGTAGTCGGTACAATGCTGTAAAGCAGCCAGAACGAGAGCCAGGAAAGCACCAGAGGGAAAATACGCAAGACGTCATCAATCACCGAGTTGAGATCGCTGGCCCAGCGCAATGACAACAAATAAGAGCTGATCGCCAGACTAGCCCCCGCCAGCAGCGGCCCCAGCGTTAATATCATCCAGTAGACGGCGAAAGAGTAAACTTTGGGACGAGTGCGCTTACTGCGCCAGATAGTATTCAGAGCGTTATCAATGGCATACATTAGCAATAACGCCGTGACAATCAGCCCACATGCCCCAACGGCCGTCATTTTGTTCGAGTTGGCGACAAACTGTTCGATATAACGCTGGATGACGTCTCCCGTCGCCGGGATAAAGTTTGCGAAAATAAAATGACGTAGCTGGGCACTGACGTCGGAAAACATCGGAAATGCGGCGAAAAGAGCAAACACAACGGCGATAAGCGGCACTAATGAGAGCAGTGAAACGTAGGCAAGATTCCCTGCCAGCGTCGTCATGTTGTCCTCATCAATCCGCTGCCATAGTAGCTTCAGCCAGGCCCGTACAGGACGCGTATGGTGCCTGGCTTGTTGCTGAACATTTTTTAGCATAACAACTTCGCGAAATAGTCAGGAATGGTCGTTTTATCGACGACCTGGATACTGGTAATCCCTAACCGGTTAGCTCCTTCAATATTATCGGCGTTGTCGTCAAAAAAGACCGCATCTTCCGCAGAAAAACCTTCAGACTGCAGGACATGCTGGTAAATCCGCGCTTCCGGTTTTCGCATGCCCAGATCCTGGGAAAGATAAATATGGTCAGCAGCCTGACGAATTTCAGGATATTCATCCGGCCAAAATGTTGTGTGCAGACGGTTAGTATTCGACAAGACGACCACCCGATGCCCCTGCTCACGCAGCTTATGCATGATGTCGATGACTTCAGGGCGCAATGCCACAAAAACGGCCTGCCAGCCGTGAGAGAACTGCTCGTAACTTAGCGGCAGCGCCATGTCATGACATAGTGCCTCGGCAAAGGCTTCATCCGTTATTTCACCTCGCTCGTGCTGGTGAAAAGCCTCCCCCATGGTGAAACTTTGCTTCAGCGAGGCCAGCGGTACACGGCTCAGATCGCTCCATGTGCCCAACACGCGGTTGAAGTCGATATCGACAATCACATTACCTAAATCAAAGATATAGAGCATGCCCTTCTCCTTATTCGCCGTGGATGAATAACTGTAGCGGGAAAGGAGAAGTTTGACTATGCGAGAGTGATGGCTTCGAACTTATCGAGCCATCATCTGAGGAATTACACGGCCAGAGCATCATCTTGTGAAGGACTCACCTGCACAATTTCAACCTGTTGTGACTGGAGTAAATTATGCAATGCGGGACCTGGGTATTCATCGGTAAACAGCGCGGTCACCTGAGAGACGTTACCAATTTCTACCGCGGCAGAAGCCGTATATTTCGTATGATCCGCTGCCAGCAGAATGTGTCTTGAGTGCGACATCATCGTTTTCACTACGCTGGCTTCATTGACATCAAACTCCAGCAGCGCGCCATCACTTTCGATCGCGCCAACGCTGGTTACCAGGTAATCGGCCCGAAAATCAGCGACAAATGCCGAGGCAGAAGGACCAATGATGCCACTGTTGTGCGGGCGTAACGTTCCCCCCGGCACCATGACTTCAAAACGTGGATTGTTATAAAGAATGTGCGCCACACGCAGACTGTTGGTGATAATGCGCAAATGATTATGGTTTAACAGCGAGCGGGCCACCTGCTCAACGGTGGTGCCAATGGTAATAAACACCGTTGACCCATCGGGAATGTAGTCCGCCACCGCTTCCGCGATGGCTTTTTTCTCCTCCGTCCAGGAGACTTCACGCTGCTCAAACGCCGTATTCACCACGCTGGAGGCTCTGCCCGCGCCACCATGATGACGCGTAATTAATCCCTGCTCGCTGAGTTTACGAATATCACGACGCACGGTCTGCGTGGACACGTCCAGCAGGCTGGCCAGCTCGTCGATATTCATATAACCGCGCTCGCTAATCAGCATAAGCAGTTGATCGTGTCGCGGGTTACCGGTCAGTTCGGTAAGACTCATGAAATTTCCTCGAAAAACCATTGCCCTGGCATTTTATACAAAAAGTGACAGAAAAGATCGGGTTTGATCACAGTCAGGGATTCCGGCCCTTCCTCCCGGACGCGTACATTTTAGCGCAGCAACTCCGCTGGCGAACCTGACGGCCTCTTCCGGGAGGTCGCCGCCGGCCAGGCTAAACGCGAGCGCACCATGGAAAACATCCCCCGCCCCCGTTGTGTCAGCAACGTCGACTTTAAATCCAGATTGATGCTGCAACGTATTATTTTTTATCCAGTCGCAGCCTGCACTGCCCCGCGTTACATACACGTGACCATTTGTGAGCGTTTGTGCTTGTTTCAGTCCGGCTTCAGGATCGTTTATCCCGGTTAAACGCGCCAGACCGGGTTCAGAAAACGCAGCATGATCGCTTAATGCCACCAACTCGCGGATATCTTGTGGCGTTACGTCACCATCCAGTACCGTCATCACTCCCGCCCGACGTGCCAATGTGAACGCCTGCCTGGCCCCTTCGTGCCAGCGAACATCCGCCAACACCACATCCCACTGGGTAAAATCGATCTCATTGAGCCAGTCAGCATCATGCAGTAAATCCGGGCTGGGATAGTTAACGATAATCCTTTCCCCTTGCGCATCAACCATAATTGCCGATTGTGAAGACTTCGCCCCCGCGTAGCGCCGGGAATAGCGGGTATTTACCCCCAGGGACTCCAGCTCCGCCAGCAAGCTATTTCCGGTATCGTCATCGCCCACACGGCCAATAAAGTCCACCTTAGCGCCCAGCTTCGCTGCAGCCACTGCGGCCGTTGCAGCAGGCCCGCCGCCCACTTCCGTATAACGCTTCGCCACATACTTACCTCCTTCAGTCGGTAAACCTTCCACGTAATAGATGCGATCCATCACGGCAATACCTACACAAGCAATACGAATCATGGTCGTTCCTTAGGCGTTTCAAGATGGGATCATTTTAATTTCACAAAATGTTTAAAAAGTGACGGCTGTCAATTTTTTGACCATAAATTACAAATACGATCAAAAATAGACAGAAACAAACGACCTTAAATGACAAAAAATGACATCCACGTCTCAGGAGAACGTTATGGCAGTTATAGCATTTATCGGATTAGGTCAGATGGGTTCACCCATGGCGAGCAACTTGCTGAAGCAGGGTCATCAACTCAGCGTCTTTGACGTTAACCCGGATGCCGTTCAGCGCCTGGTGGAAAAAGGAGCACAGCCTGCCAGTAGCCCGGCTCAGGCAGCACAAGGTGCAGAATTTGTCATCACCATGCTGCCAAACGGCGATCTGGTGCGCAGCGTATTGTTCGGCGAGCAGGGTATTTGCGAAAGCCTCTCCCCGCAGGCGTTAGTAATTGATATGTCGACTATTCACCCACTGCAAACCGATAAACTCATCGCCGATATGCGTGCCAAAGGCTTCGATATGATGGATTGCCCGGTTGGACGCACCTCCGATCACGCCATAGCGGGAACGCTGTTGCTGCTGGCAGGTGGAACGGCACAGCAGGTAGAACGCGCCACACCGGTTCTGATGGCGATGGGTAATGAATTGATCAATGCAGGTGGTCCCGGTATGGGGATCCGCGTGAAGCTCATCAACAACTACATGAGTATCGCGCTAAACGCCCTCTCTGCCGAAGCCGCCGTGTTGTGCGAGGCACTTGGTCTCTCCTTCGATGTGGCTTTGCAAGTCATGAGCGGCACCCCCGCCGGAAAAGGCCACTTTACTACCTCCTGGCCGAACAAAGTGCTGAAAGGCGATCTTTCCCCGGCTTTCATGATCGATTTAGCTCACAAGGATCTTGGCATCGCCCTGGACGTTGCCAACCAATTGCACGTGCCGATGCCGCTCGGCGCCGCTTCCCGCGAAGTTTATAACCAGGCACGCGCCGCTGGCCGTGGCCGGGAAGACTGGACCGCAATACTCGAGCAGGTTCGGGCATCTGCCGGACTGAATTCCCAACTTTGATAAGTAAAAGGACTGAACAATGACCAAGTACACCCTGAAAGATATCACCCGAGCTTCCGGCGGATTTGCCATGCTGGCGGTCGATCAGCGCGAAGCCATGCGCTTAATGTTTGCCGCCGCGGGTGCAAAATCCCCGGTCAATGACAGCGTGCTGACCGATTTCAAAGTCAATGCGGCGAAGATCCTTTCCCCCTATGCCTCCGCCATTCTGGTCGATCAGCAGTTCTGCTACCGCCAGGTTGTAGAGCAAAACGCGGTCGCCAAAAACTGCGCCATGATTGTGGCCGCTGATGAGTTCATTCCGGGTAACGGTATTCCGGTCGATAGCGTGGTGATTGATAAAAAAATCGACCCGCAGACCGTGAAGCAAGATGGTGCCAAGGCCCTCAAACTGCTGGTGCTGTGGCGTAGCGATGAAGATGCCCAACAACGTCTTGATATGGTGGGAGAATTCAATGAATTGTGCCATTCCAATGGCCTGCTGAGCATCATCGAGCCGGTTGTTCGCCCACCACGTCGTGGCGATAAGTTCGATCGTGAACAGGCCATTATCGATGCCGCGAAAGAACTGGGTGATAGCGGTGCCGATCTCTACAAGGTCGAAATGCCTCTGTACGGCAAAGGAACCCAACAAGAGCTGCTTAGCGCCTCTCAGCGCCTGAATGAAAACATCAACATGCCGTGGGTCATTCTCTCCTCCGGTGTGGATGAAAAACTGTTCCCACGCGCGGTCAGCGTAGCAATGACCGCTGGCGCATCCGGCTTCCTGGCCGGACGTGCGGTCTGGTCATCCGTGGTTGGCCTGCCGGATACCGAACTGATGCTGCGTGATGTTTCCGCACCTAAGTTGCAGCGTCTGGGCGATATCGTCGATGAAATGATGGCCCGGCGCTAAGAGGATCTCAGAATGAAATGGTTTAACACCCTAAGCCACAACCGCTGGCTGGAGCAGGAAACAGATCGCATCTTTAACTTTGGTAAGAACGCTGCGGTACCTACCGGATTTGGCTGGCTGGGAAACAGTGGTCAGGTCAGAGCAGATATGGGGACACATCTGTGGATCACCGCCCGCATGCTGCACGTCTACTCCGTTGCCGCGTCAATGGGTCGGCCTGGCGCATACCAACTCGTCGACCACGGCATTAAAGCGCTAAACGGTGCGCTACGCGACACACGCTACGGCGGTTGGTACGCCTGCGTAAATAACGAAGGCGTGATGGACGCCTCCAAGCAGGGTTATCAGCATTTCTTCGTTTTGCTCGGCGCGGCAAGCGCGGTCACTACCGGTCATCCACAGGCCAGACAATTGTTGGATGATGCCATCGAGGTGATTGAAAAGTACTTCTGGAGCGAAGACGAGCAGATGTGCCTGGAGTCCTGGGACGAAGCCTTCAGCCAGACGGAAGATTACCGTGGCGGTAACGCCAACATGCACGCGGTCGAGGCTTTCCTGATCGTTTATGACGTTACCCATGACCGTAAATGGCTCGATCGCGCACTGCGAATTGCTTCGGTGATTATTCACGACGTGGCCCGCAGCGGGGAGTATCGCGTCAACGAGCACTTCGATTCACAGTGGAACCCAATCCGCGATTACAACAAGGATAACCCTGCTCACCGTTTCCGCGCATACGGCGGCACGCCGGGCCACTGGATCGAATGGGGCCGTCTGATGCTGCATCTGCATGCCGCGTTGGAAGCCCGCTTCGAAACGCCTCCCGCCTGGCTGCTGGAAGATGCCAAAGGCTTGTTCCACGCCACCATCCGTGATGCCTGGGCACCGGACGGTGCGGATGGTTTTGTCTATTCGGTGGACTGGGACGGTAAACCAATCGTTCGCGAAAGAGTGCGTTGGCCGATAGTCGAAGCCATGGGTACCGCCTATGCCTTGTATACCCTCACCGGCGACAGCCAGTACGAAGCCTGGTACCAGAAGTGGTGGGATTACTGCATCACCTATCTGATGGACTACGAGACCGGTTCATGGTGGCAGGAGTTGGACACCGATAACAAAGTGACCACCAAAGTCTGGGACGGTAAGCAGGACATTTATCACCTGCTGCACTGCCTGGTAATCCCGCGTCTACCGCTGGCTCCGGGCCTTGCTCCGGCGGTTGCTGCCGGTCTTCTGGATATCAACGCCAAATAAGTCACAAGGATAGCAGCCATGCATAGTGGTGGAAAAACCATTCATCTTCAGGCCGGACACTACCAGGCGAAAATCGTCACGGTTGGCGCTGGGCTGGCAGAATTGATGAATCGTGGGCGTCACATCGTTATTCCACATAAGCCGGAAGAGATGCCGCAGGCGCATTTAGGAAAAGTGTTAGTCCCATGGCCAAACCGCGTTGCAGACGGCAGCTATCAACATAACGGCAAGACCTTCCAGCTTGCCGTTAACGACCCTATTTCGCATACCGCCATTCACGGGCTGTTGGCCTGGCGGGACTGGCAGATTAACCAGCAATCGGCATCGGAAGTGTCGCTGATGATTTTTCTGCCGCCCTCTTATGGTTATCCCTTTGCGCTGGTTTCAGAGGTGATTTACCGACTCGGGGCAGACTGTGGATTGCACGTGTTTATTCGTACACAGAATGTGGGAGATGAAATCGCACCGTATGGTGCGGGAGCACATCCTTACTTGACCTGCAATCTACACCCCATCGATGGCTGTGAATTAACGCTTCCGGCGAGTGAAGAAACATGTGGTGAACGGGATTTCACCACGCCGCGACTCATTGCGCAGACCACTATCGATCATACGTTCAGGACGTTGCCACCTGATGCAGAGTGGGAAGTCAGGATAACCAGTCAATCGCAAAACATGTCCACCTTTTTACGCAGCCACCAGCCCTGGCTGCAGATATATACCGGCGAGAAATTAGCAAGGCGCGGCCTGGCAGTTGAACCTATGACCTGCCCGCCAGACGCCTTTAACTCCGGAATTAGCCTGATTCATCTCGCGCCCGGAGAAGCGCATCAGATGCATTTTTTAATCGGCAGTGAATAACAGTTTTCCGACAAATTACCGAATTACCCTATTTTTACGGAGACGATAATGAATTCGCTACAACAACGGTCAACCGCTTTAGAACTAACGACGTTACAGAATGGCTTTACGCTGACATATCACCAGCGCCTGATTTTACGTCACAGCACAGAAACCCCCTGCCTGTGGATCGGCGCTGGCGTTGCCGATATTGATATGTTCCGCGGCAACTTCAGCATTAAAGACAAGCTCAATGAGAAGATTGCCCTGACCGACGCCACGGTCAGCGAGTCGCCTGACGGCTGGCAGGTGCATTTCAGTCGCGGTAACACCATCAACGCCACGCTGCACATCTCCATCGATGAACAGGGTCGCCTGAAGCTGGATCTGCACAACGATGACCTCAGCCATAACCGCATCTGGCTGCGTCTGGCTGCCAACCCGGACGATCATATTTACGGCTGCGGTGAACAGTTCTCTTATTTCGACTTACGCGGTAAACCGTTCCCACTGTGGACCAGCGAACAGGGCGTGGGCCGTAACAAAAATAGCTATGTCACCTGGCAGGCAGACTGCAAAGAAAACGCCGGTGGTGACTACTACTGGACCTTTTTCCCGCAGCCGACCTTCGTCAGCACGCAGAAGTACTACTGCCACGTTGATAACAGCTGCTATATGAATTTCGACTTCAGCGCGCCGGAGTATCACGAACTGGCATTGTGGGAGGACAAAACCACCCTACGATTTGAATGCGCTGACACCTACATCTCTTTACTGGAAAAACTGACCGCGCTGTTAGGACGCCAGCCGGAGCTGCCGGACTGGATCTACGATGGCGTCACGCTCGGTATCCAAGGCGGTACTGAGGTTTGCCAGAACAAACTGGACACCATGCGTAACGCAGGCGTGAAAGTAAACGGCATCTGGGCGCAGGACTGGTCCGGGATCCGCATGACCTCCTTTGGCAAACGCGTGATGTGGAACTGGAAGTGGAACAGCGACAACTATCCTCAGTTGGATAGCCGTATTAAGCAGTGGAAAGAAGAAGGTGTGCAATTCCTCTCCTACATCAACCCGTACGTCGCCAGCGATAAAGATCTCTGCGCCGAAGCGGCTGCGCACGGTTATCTGGCGAAAGATGCCTCTGGCGCTGACTATCTGGTTGAGTTTGGCGAGTTTTACGGCGGCGTGGTGGACCTGACCAACCCTGAAGCCTACGCCTGGTTCAAAGAAGTCATCAAAAAGAACATGATTGAGCTGGGATGCGGCGGTTGGATGGCCGACTTTGGCGAATACCTGCCAACCGACACTTACCTGCACAATGGCATTAGCGCTGAAATTATGCATAACGCCTGGCCTGCGCTGTGGGCGAAATGTAACTACGAAGCGTTACAGGAGACTGGCAAGCTCGGCGAGATCCTGTTCTTTATGCGTGCGGGTTACACCGGCAGCCAGAAATACTCCACCATGATGTGGGCAGGCGATCAGAACGTTGACTGGAGCCTTGACGACGGTCTGGCCTCGGTCGTGCCTGCTGCGCTGTCACTGGCGATGAGCGGCCATGGTCTGCACCACAGCGATATCGGCGGCTACACCACCCTATTTGAAATGAAACGCAGCAAAGAGCTGCTGCTGCGCTGGTGTGACTTTAGCACCTTCACACCGATGATGCGCACCCACGAAGGTAACCGCCCTGGCGATAACTGGCAGTTTGATGGTGATGCTGAAACCATCGCCCACTTTGCTCGTATGACCACCGTCTTTACCACCCTTAAACCGTATCTGAAACAGGCGGTCGCGCAAAACAGCGCCACCGGTCTGCCGGTGATGCGCCCGCTATTCCTACATTACGAAGACGATGCACGGACCTACACCCTGAAATATCAGTACCTGCTGGGACAGGATGTGTTGGTTGCGCCGGTTCACGAACAGGGGCGCAGCGACTGGACGCTGTACCTGCCGGAGGATAGCTGGGTCAACATCTGGACCGGGGAAACTTACCAGGGCGGTGAAATTACCGTGGATGCGCCTATTGGCAAGCCTCCGGTGTTTTATCGCGCGAAGAGTGAATGGGCGTCACTGTTTGCCACTTTACGCAACATCTAATGCGGCTCGCCCGTGGGGAAACTCGCGGGCACATGGAGAATAATAATGAGTCAGACTTCCTCTAATCCGGCAACCCTACGCTTGCCGTTCAAAGAAAAACTCGCCTATGGGATGGGTGATTTAGGCTCCAATATCCTGCTGGATATTGGTACGCTCTATTTACTCAAGTTTTATACCGATGTCCTTGGTTTACCTGGAACTTATGGCGGTATCATTTTCCTCATCGCCAAGTTTTTTACCGCGTTTACCGATATGGGCACCGGGATTATGCTTGATTCCCGCCGCAAAATCGGCCCGAAGGGAAAATTCCGTCCGTTCGTTCTTTATGCCGCATTTCCGGTTACCTTGCTGGCGATTGCAAACTTTGTCGGTACACCGTTTGAAGTAACCGGTAAAACGGTCATGGCAACGGTGCTGTTTATGCTGTACGGATTGTTTTTCAGCATGATGAACTGCTCTTATGGTGCGATGGTTCCCGCGATTACGAAAAATCCTGACGAACGCGCGTCGCTTGCCGCCTGGCGGCAAGGTGGCGCAACCCTGGGTCTGTTGCTGTGTACCGTCGGTTTTGTTCCCGTAATGAACCTGATCGAAGGCAACTCGCAGCTGGGTTATATCTTCGCCGCCACGTTGTTTTCTCTGTTTGGCCTGCTGTTTATGTGGCTCTGCTATGCCGGGGTAAAAGAACGTTACGTGGAAGTGAAACCCGTTGATGCCGCGCAAAAACCGGGATTGCTGCAATCCTTTCGCGCCATCGCCGGTAACCGCCCGCTGTTTATTCTGTGCATTGCCAACCTTTGCACGCTTGGCGCGTTTAACGTCAAGCTGGCGATTCAGGTCTACTACACCCAGTACGTTCTTAATGACCCGATCCTCCTTTCCTGGATGGGCTTTTTTAGCATGGGTTGTATCTTCATCGGCGTCTTCCTGATGCCTGGCATGGTCAGACGTTTCGGCAAGAAAAAAGTCTACATCGGCGGTTTGCTGATTTGGGTGGCGGGCGATCTGCTTAACTACTTCTTTGGCGGCGGCTCCGTCAGTTTTGTCGCGTTCTCTTGTCTGGCGTTCTTCGGCTCGGCATTCGTCAACAGCCTGAACTGGGCGCTGGTCTCCGATACCGTGGAATATGGCGAATGGCGTACCGGCGTACGCTCTGAAGGTACGGTATACACCGGTTTCACCTTCTTCCGTAAAGTGTCACAAGCGCTGGCAGGATTCTTCCCGGGATGGATGCTGACGCAAATCGGCTACGTCCCCAATGTGGTGCAATCTGCAAGTACGGTCGAAGGATTGCGTCAGTTGATCTTTATTTATCCCTGCGCCTTGGCGGTGATCACCATTGTAGCTATGGGCTGTTTCTACAACCTTAACGAGAAGATGTATGTCCGCATCGTTGAAGAGATAGAAGCGCGTAAACAACCCGTTTGATAATAATAATGAATAGCGCTCTACGGGGCGCTATTGAGGAGCGATTATGTCTTTTCATGATCCGCTAACGCTAAAACTGAGCCTGCGTGAAAAATTCGCCTACGGAGTGGGTGACTTCGGCTCAAATTTGATGCTGTGTATCGGTACGCTGTATCTGCTTAAATTTTATACCGATGAACTAGGGATGCCGGCGTATTACGGTGGGATTATCTTTTTGGTGGCGAAGTTCTTCACCGCTTTCACTGATATGTTGACCGGTGTGTTGCTGGACTCAAGGCGTAATATTGGCGCAAAAGGGAAATTCAGGCCCTTTATTTTGTATGCATCATTTCCTGTCGCTGTCGTTGCCAGCGCGCAGTTTTTAGCGACAGATTTTACGCTAACGGTGAAAACCGGACTGGCGACAGTGTTGTTTATGCTGTTCGGGCTGTTCTATAGCCTGATGAACTGCTCCTACGGCGCGATGGTGCCCGCGATCACGAAAAACCCGCATGAACGAGCTCAGCTCGCCGCCTGGCGTCAGGGCGGCGCTACCGTAGGCCTGTTACTGTGTACTGTTGGCTTTATGCCTATTCAGGCGCTATTTGTTAGTTCACCTTCGCTGGGTTATCTGATTGCCGCACTGATCTTCTCCGTCTGCGGACTGTTCAGTATGTGGTGGTGCTTTAGCGGTGTGAAGGAACGCTATATCGAAATCGTGCCGGATCACCATAAGCCCAGCATTCTCAAGTCGTTCTGCGCCATTTTCCGTAACCCTCCACTGCTGGTGCTGTGTGTCGCCAATCTGTGCACGTTGGCGGCATTCAACATCAAGCTGGCGATCCAGGTGTATTACACCCAGTACGTGCTCAACGATATTCATCTGCTGTCGTGGATGGGTTTCTTCAGCATGGGATGCATTCTGGTTGGGGTACTGCTGGTTCCCACAGCTGTAAAACGCTTCGGTAAAAAGCAGGTTTACCTCGGTGGCCTGGCGCTATGGGCTATCGGTGATGTGCTGAACTTTTTCTGGGGCAGTACGTCATTTTTATTCGTCACGTTCTCTTGCATGGCCTTCTTCGGAACCGCTTTTGTTAACAGTCTAAACTGGGCACTGGTTCCGGATACGGTCGATTATGGCGAATGGAAAACGGGGATCCGTGCAGAAGGTTCGGTGTATACGGGTTATACCTTTTCTCGCAAAATTTCTGCTGCGCTCGCAGGCTTCCTGCCGGGCATCATGCTGACGCAAATCGGTTATATCCCCAATATAGTCCAGAGCGATGCCACACTGCTCGGTTTGCGTCAGCTTATTTTCCTCTGGCCTTGCGGACTTGCAATTATTGCAGCACTCACGATGGGCTTCTTTTATAAGCTCAACGAAACTCGTTTTGCTTTTATTATTGAGGAAATCAGCCAACGGAAGAAAAACAACATCCAACCGGACCCTATTACTAATAAAAAGAACACCTCTGCTGTAAACGTATAAAAATAATTGCCGCCTATTCCATCCCAATGGATGGCGGCCTCCCTACGCGTAAAAAATGGATTTATCATGAAAAAATTAACGACAATAATTCTCTTATCCTCTGTGGTATCAACCTCTGCTTTCGCTGGAGCCTATGTAGAAAACCGCGAAGCATATAACCTGGCATCCGATCAAATGGAGGTCATGCTGCGCGTTGGCTATAACTCCGATATGGGTGCGGGTATCATGCTTACGAACACCTACACTATGCAACGCAAGGATGAGTTAAAACACGGCTATAACGAAATAGAGGGTTGGTACCCGTTATTTAAACCAACAGATAAATTAACAATCCAGCCTGGAGGGTTAATAAACGATAAGAGTATTGGCTCAGGCGGTGCTGTTTATCTGGATGTTAACTATAAATTTACTCCGTGGTTTAATCTTACCGTGCGTAATCGATATAACCATAATAACTACAGTTCAACCGACCTAAACGGTGAGCTGGATAATAATGATACCTATGAAATAGGCAACTACTGGAACTTTACCATTACCGATAAATTTTCCTATACCTTTGAACCGCACTATTTTATGCGAGTCAATGACTTCAATAGCAGCAACGGAAAAGATCATCACTGGGAAATTACCAATACCTTTAAGTATCGTATCAATGAGCACTGGTTACCCTACCTTGAATTACGCTGGTTAGATCGCAATGTTAAACCCTATCATCGCGAACAAAACCAGATTCGTGTTGGGGCAAAGTATTTCTTCTAATTCTCCTGATGATAAAAAAAGCCGCTGAAATCAGCGGCTTTTTTATGCTTACCTGAGAAAGAGCGTTAATTACTCTTCTTTCGCGCCACGCATTGCACGGCGACGATCGTTTTCAGTCAGGTGACGCTTACGGATACGGATAGAGGTTGGGGTAACTTCTACCAGTTCGTCGTCATCGATGAATTCCAGAGCCTGCTCCAGAGTCATCTTAACCGGCGGAACCAGAACCGTTGCTTCGTCAGTACCGGACGCACGCATGTTGGTCAGTTTCTTACCGGTCAGGCAGTTTACAGTCAGGTCGTTAGAGCGGCTGTGAATACCGATGATCTGGCCTTCGTAAACTTCAGCACCGTGACCCAGGAACAGCTTACCGCGGTCCTGCAGGCTGAACAGTGCGAACGCAACTGCTTTACCCTGGCCATTGGAGATCAGTACGCCGTTCTGACGCTGACCCACATCACCCGCGCGAACATCGTCGTAGTGGCTGAAGGTGGAGTACAGCAGACCGGTACCGGAAGTCATGGTCATGAATTCTGAACGGAAGCCGATCAGACCACGGCTTGGGATCACGTAGTCAAGACGTACGCGGCCTTTGCCATCTGGATTCATGTTTTTCAGGTCGCCTTTACGCTCACCCAGAGCCTGCATGACAGAACCCTGATGCTGCTCTTCTACGTCCAGCGTTACGTTTTCGAACGGCTCTTGTTTACGGCCGTCGATTTCGCGGAAGATTACTTTCGGACGGGAAACCGCCATTTCGAAACCTTCACGACGCATGTTCTCGATAAGAACAGACAGGTGCAGCTCACCACGACCGGATACACGGAACGCATCCGCATCTTCGGTTTCTTCGACGCGCAGCGCAACGTTGTGCACCAGCTCTTTGTTCAGGCGGTCAAGGATCTGACGAGAGGTAACATATTTACCTTCTTTACCACAGAACGGGGAGGTGTTTACGCAGAAGAACATGGTTACGGTCGGTTCATCAACGGACAGAGCCGGCAGCGCTTCGACGTTCTGCGGGTCGCAGATGGTGTCGGAGATGTTCAGTTCGCCCAAACCGGTGATCGCGATGATATCGCCCGCTTCGGCAATATCACTCTCGATACGTTCCAGACCCAGATGGGTCAGAACTTTACCGACTTTACCGTTACGGGTTTTGCCTTCGCTATCAATGATAGTGATCTGCTGGTTCGGTTTAACTTTACCGCGTTTGATACGGCCGATGCCGATTACGCCAACGTAGTTGTTGTAGTCCAGCTGAGAGATTTGCATCTGCAGCGGGCCATCAAGGTCTACGCTTGGAGCCGGAACACGATCAACGATGGTCTGATACAGCGGAGTCATGTCTTCAGCCATATCTTCGTGATCCAGACCTGCGATACCGTTCAGCGCGGAAGCGTAAACGATCGGGAAGTCCAGCTGCTCGTCGGTAGCGTCGAGGTTAACGAACAGGTCAAATACCTGATCAACAACCCAGTCAGGACGCGCGCCAGGGCGGTCAACTTTGTTGATAACAACAATTGGCTTCAGGCCATGGGCAAAGGCTTTTTTGGTCACGAAGCGCGTCTGCGGCATCGGACCATCCATTGCATCCACCACCAGCAGCACGGAGTCGACCATGGACATTACACGTTCAACTTCACCACCGAAGTCGGCGTGCCCTGGGGTATCAACGATGTTGATACGGTAGTCATTCCATTTGATAGCGGTGTTTTTAGCGAGGATGGTAATCCCACGCTCTTTCTCCAAATCGTTGGAGTCCATCACGCGCTCTTGGGTTTCAGCACGTGCATCGAACGTACCGGATTGTTGGAGCAGCTTGTCTACCAGGGTCGTTTTACCATGGTCTACGTGCGCGATGATGGCGATGTTACGCAAATTTTCGATCACAACTTTGCCTCAGGCATTTTAGAAATAGCGCGTTATTGTACACGGATTAATCGCAGTACAAAACAGGATCACAAACATCCTCCGCAAACAAGTATTGCAGAGTTTCTTTGTGATCACATTCACGGAGCGTTAAAAGGGGTAATCTGACATGCTTTGCACCAATATGGTGCTTAATGTTCACATTAAAGCACTATAATGGTGCAATACAACCTTCATGGTGCAGCCCCTTTGCACGATAGTGCGCATGATAACGCCTTTTAGGGGCAATTTAAAAGTTGGCACAGATTTCGCTTTATATTTTTTACGGCGACACGGCCAATTTTTTGCAGAATTGAAGACTTCGTTACCACGACGACCATGACCAATCCGGGAGAGTAAGTATGTCCGCTGAACACGTTTTGACGATGCTGAACGAACACGAAGTGAAGTTTGTTGATTTACGCTTCACTGATACCAAAGGTAAAGAACAGCACGTCACTATTCCTGCTCATCAGGTAAATGCCGAATTCTTTGAAGAAGGCAAAATGTTTGACGGCTCCTCAATCGGTGGCTGGAAAGGCATTAACGAATCAGACATGGTTCTGATGCCAGATGCGTCTACTGCACTCATCGACCCGTTCTATGAAGAGTCCACCCTGATCATCCGTTGCGATATCCTGGAACCAGGTACGCTGCAGGGCTACGACCGCGACCCGCGCTCCATCGCTAAACGCGCTGAAGAGTATCTGCGTTCTACCGGCATCGCAGACACCGTTCTGTTCGGGCCTGAGCCAGAGTTCTTCCTGTTTGACGACATCCGTTTCGGCGCGTCCATTTCCGGTTCCCACGTGGCTATCGATGACATCGAAGGCGCATGGAACTCTTCCACCAAATACGAAGGTGGTAACAAAGGTCACCGTCCTGGCGTGAAAGGCGGTTACTTCCCAGTTCCTCCGGTAGATTCTTCTCAGGACATCCGTTCTACCATGTGTCTGATCATGGAAGAAATGGGCCTGGTTGTTGAAGCGCATCACCACGAAGTGGCGACCGCAGGTCAGAACGAAATCGCGACCCGCTTTAACACCATGACCAAAAAAGCGGACGAAATTCAGATCTACAAATATGTGGTTCACAACGTCGCTCACCGTTTCGGTAAAACCGCGACCTTTATGCCAAAACCTATGTTTGGCGATAACGGTTCCGGTATGCACTGCCACATGTCCCTGTCCAAGAACGGCGTAAACCTGTTCTCTGGCGACAAATATGCGGGTCTGTCTGAGCAGGCGCTGTTCTACATTGGCGGCGTAATCAAACACGCTAAAGCGATCAACGCGCTGGCTAACCCAACCACCAACTCTTACAAGCGTCTGGTCCCAGGCTACGAAGCGCCGGTAATGCTGGCTTACTCTGCCCGTAACCGTTCTGCTTCGATCCGTATTCCGGTAGTAGCTTCTCCGAAAGCGCGTCGTATCGAAGTGCGTTTCCCGGACCCGGCTGCTAACCCGTACCTGTGCTTCGCAGCACTGCTGATGGCGGGTCTTGACGGTATTAAGAACAAGATCCACCCGGGCGAAGCCATGGACAAAAACCTGTACGACCTGCCGCCGGAAGAAGCGAAAGAGATCCCACAGGTTGCAGGTTCTTTGGAAGAAGCACTGAAAGAACTGGATCTGGACCGTGAGTTCCTGACTGCAGGCGGCGTGTTCACCAATGAAGCGATCGATGCGTACATTACGCTGCGTCGCGAAGAAGATGACCGCGTGCGTATGACTCCGCACCCGGTAGAGTTTGAGCTGTACTACAGCGTTTAATTAGTACCAATACTCCGTAGATTTCTTGTTGCGACCCACGCGGCTGTAGCAAGAAAAATATAGAGTCTTTAAGTTGCCGTGGAACTTTTAGCCCATCCCAGGATGGGCTTTTTTCTCCACTAACAACCTGCTTCCTCGCGCTTTTTTGATGTAAAAAGCTATAATGCACTAAATTGGTGCAACACTTTTCAGGAGACTGCTGAATGGCAACCGGCACGCTGCCCGATGCTGGGCAGATCCTCAATTCTTTAATCAACAGCATCTTACTCGTCGACGATGAGCTGGCGGTACATTACGCCAACCCGGCGGCACAACAGCTGCTCGCCCAAAGCTCCCGCAAACTGTTTGGTACCCCACTTCCGGATCTGTTGAGTTATTTCTCCTTAAACATCGGGCTGATGCGAGAGAGCCTGGAAGCAGGCCAGGGCTTTACGGATAACGAAGTGACGCTGGTGATAGATAGCCACTCACACATCCTCTCTGTGACCGCTCAGAGGCTGCCTGATGGCCTTATCCTGCTGGAGATGGCGCCAATGGATAACCAGCGCCGTCTGAGCCAGGAACAGCTCCAGCACGCCCAGCAGATTGCTGCCCGCGATCTGGTGCGCGGCCTGGCGCACGAAATTAAAAACCCGCTGGGTGGATTACGCGGCGCGGCGCAACTGCTCAGTAAAGCGCTTCCGGACCCGGCGCTGACCGAATATACCAAAGTCATTATTGAGCAGGCCGACCGCCTGCGTAATCTGGTCGACCGTTTACTGGGACCGCAACAGCCGGGAATGCACGTCACGGAAAGTATTCACAAAGTGGCGGAGCGCGTGGTAGCGCTGGTCTCGATGGAGCTGCCGGAAAACGTCACGCTGATTCGTGATTACGACCCAAGTCTGCCTGAATTACTGCACGACCCGGACCAGATCGAGCAGGTTTTGCTGAACATCGTGCGCAATGCTTTGCAGGCGCTGGGACCGGAAGGTGGCGAAATTATTCTGCGTACCCGCACCGCGTTTCAGCTCACGCTGCACGGTATGCGTTATCGTCTGGCGGCGCGGATTGATGTTGAGGATAACGGCCCGGGAATTCCCTCGCATTTGCAGGACACGCTGTTCTACCCAATGGTCAGCGGTCGCGAAGGCGGTACCGGCCTTGGATTATCCATCGCCCGTAATTTGATTGATCAACATTCCGGCAAAATTGAATTTACCAGTTGGCCGGGTCATACCGAGTTCTCGGTTTACCTGCCTATCAGGAAATAAAGGTGACGTTTATGCAACGAGGAATAGTCTGGGTAGTTGATGACGA
This sequence comes from Citrobacter sp. XY323, assembly GCF_025106035.1. Taxonomy (NCBI): domain Bacteria; kingdom Pseudomonadati; phylum Pseudomonadota; class Gammaproteobacteria; order Enterobacterales; family Enterobacteriaceae; genus Citrobacter; species Citrobacter sp. XY323. The sequence continues at coordinate 12,661 of NZ_JANYUK010000015.1, read as the reverse complement.
TAGTTCCATCCGTTGGGTGCTTGAACGTGCGCTCGCAGGGGCAGGACTAAGCTGTACTACATTTGAAAGCGGTAAAGAGGTACTGGACGCGCTGGCCAGCAAAACGCCGGACGTACTGCTGTCGGATATCCGCATGCCGGGCATGGACGGCCTGACGCTGTTAAAACAGATCAAACAGCGGCATCCGATGCTTCCGGTCATCATAATGACCGCACACTCCGATCTGGATGCTGCCGTCAGCGCCTATCAGCAAGGGGCGTTTGATTATCTGCCCAAACCTTTTGATATTGATGAAGCCGTGGCGCTGGTCGAACGCGCCATCAGCCATTATCAGGAACAGCAGCAACCGCGTAATGTTCAGATCAACGGCCCAACAACCGACATCATCGGCGAAGCACCGGCAATGCAAGACGTCTTTCGCATTATTGGTCGCCTGTCCCGTTCTTCAATCAGCGTATTGATTAACGGAGAGTCCGGGACCGGTAAAGAGCTGGTCGCCCATGCGTTGCACCGTCATAGCCCGCGCGTCAAAGCACCGTTTATCGCGCTGAACATGGCTGCTATTCCGAAAGATTTGATCGAGTCTGAGCTGTTTGGCCATGAAAAAGGGGCGTTTACCGGGGCGAATACGATTCGTCAGGGGCGCTTTGAACAGGCAGACGGCGGCACGCTGTTCCTCGATGAAATTGGCGATATGCCGCTGGACGTGCAGACACGTTTATTGCGCGTATTAGCCGATGGACAGTTTTACCGCGTTGGCGGTTATGCGCCTGTGAAGGTGGACGTACGTATTATCGCCGCCACGCACCAGAACCTGGAACTGCGGGTGCAGGAAGGCAAATTCCGTGAGGACTTATTCCATCGTCTGAACGTCATCCGGGTGCATCTGCCGCCACTGCGCGAACGTCGGGAAGATATCCCACGCCTGGCGCGTCATTTCCTGCAGGAGGCCGCCCGCGAACTGGGAGTAGAAGCCAAGCAATTACACACTGAAACCGAGGCGGCGCTCACCCGTCTGTCATGGCCGGGAAACGTGCGTCAGCTTGAGAATACCTGTCGCTGGTTAACCGTAATGGCCGCCGGACAGGAAGTACTCATTCAGGACTTACCGACCGAACTGTTTGAAACCACCGTGCCTGATGCACCGTCCCATATGCAGCCAGACAGCTGGGCAACCCTGTTGGCACAGTGGGCGGATCGGGCATTACGTTCCGGTCATCAAAACCTGCTTTCAGAGGCTCAACCGGAGATGGAGCGCACGCTGCTGACCACCGCGCTACGTCATACCCAGGGGCACAAACAGGAAGCCGCACGCCTGCTTGGATGGGGCCGTAATACCTTGACGCGTAAGTTAAAAGAACTCGGAATGGAGTGACGATCGGTCACTGTGTAAAGATTGATAATTGAGCGCAAATTGCTGCTATTTTGCGCTTTACTGTTCCGATGAGTTAAGTATGATCGTGCCCGGCAAACGGGGGGAAGTCATCATGCTGGAATCAATGATAAATCTGCTATCGAGCGGTGCGGTTGAAAGCCATACGCCACAAACTGCGGTTGCCGCCGTGCTGTGTGCGGCGCTGGTTGGGCTGTTCAGCTAGCGGGTTTGTCGGGTGGCGCTTCGCTTACCCGACCTACGTATTGAGATTTCGTAGGCCCGGTAAGCGAAGCGCCACCGGGCAACCCGGCTAAATAACGCGCGAGAACTGCTGCAAACGCGCTTTCTGGCGCAGATATGCATCGAAGCACATGCAAATATTACGAATCAGCAGACGCCCCTTCGGCGTAACCTGAATCCCCTTCTCATCCACATCCACCAGCCCATCTTTCGCCAGCGGTGCCAGCAGTTTCAGGTCTTCGGCAAAATAGTCAGCGAAGTTCAGATCCCATTGTTGTTCCACGGCGGCATAGTCGAGGCGGAAATTGCAGATCAGGAGCTTAATAACATCCCGACGAATGCAGTCGTCGCGGGTCAGGGCAATTCCGCGCCACAGCGCATTCCCCTGCTCGTCTACCTGCTGGTAATAGTGCTTCAGCTCTTTCTGATTCTGCGCGTAGTTGTCGCCAATCATACTGATGGCCGATACGCCCATCCCCAGCAGATCGGTATCCCCCTGAGTGGTATAGCCCTGGAAATTGCGATGCAAAACGCCCTCGCGTTGAGCAATGGCCAGTTCGTCATCCGGGCGGGCAAAGTGATCCATGCCAATGAACTGATAGCCAGTTTCGGTCAGTGAAGAGATGGTCTCCTGCAGGATATCCAGCTTCTGCTGCGCGCTGGGCAGGTCGGCATCTTTAATCTTGCGCTGGGCAGCAAACAGCGTCGGCAGGTGCGCGTAGTTAAAGACGCTTAGACGGTCTGGATTCAGCTCAGCCACGCGTTTCAGGGTAAAGGCGAAGCTCTCTGGCGTCTGTTTTGGCAGGCCATAAATCAGATCGATATTCGTTGAGGTAAAGCCAATCTCCCGCGCATGATTCAGCAGCGCAAAGATAAACTCTTCATCCTGCTCACGGTTCACCAGGCGCTGAACTTCTTTGTTGAAGTCCTGCACTCCCATGCTCAAACGGTTAAAACCTTCAGCGCGTAAATGATCAAGGACATCCAGCTCGATTTCACGCGGATCCACTTCGATCGAGATTTCGGCATCGTCGTTAAAGTTGAAATTGCCACGCAGCAGTGACATCAAACGGCTGATTTGCGCTTTATTCAGATACGTTGGCGTGCCGCCGCCCCAGTGCAGCTGGCTGACATGGCGTCCGGCGAACAGCGGTGCGCGATGGATAATTTCTTGTTCCAGGGCATCGAGATATTGATCTGCTTTATGCTGCTGGCGAGTCACAATCTTGTTGCAGCCGCAGAAGTAGCACAGTTTGTGGCAGAACGGGATGTGAACGTACAGCGAGAGCGGACGCTCAAGATAACGCGCCACGGCCTTTAGAAATGCTTCTGTGCCGTAGTCTTCAGAAAACTCCAGCGCGGTCGGGTACGAGGTATATCGTGGCCCGGAATAGTTATATTTCTGGATCAGGGCCAGGTCCCAGTCTATTAACTGCTCTGACATGCTCACTCCTTCCGATGGCGTCTCTGGCGGGTACGGCGTACCGGCTTAACCCCAGTGCGGGTGATAAGCCGGTTGCGCAGCCACTTCTGTCGCCGCGACAACCGCTGTAGTTTAACGAATAACCACACCAGATAACATATAACCGGAAGGGTTATAAGCAGGACGGGAAGACCCACGGTGTAAAACCGTTAGTTGCCGCCTTTCAGCAGACGCATCATGTCTTCCTGCTTTTCTTCCTCTTCCTCTTCTTCCTCGTCATCGTAAGAAAGACCCAGCTTTTGCATCAGCTCATCGATGCGGTCCAGCTTGGCATCAACCCAGGTCTGATCTTCCGCGCTCAGGGTTTCTCCTGCTTCAAGACGCTCCAGCAGCGCATCCAGGCGCTCATCCGTTTCCAGTAAATCCAACTCAGCCTGTGGTGAAAGCATAGGTTTCTCACTCTTCGGTTTGTGCTGTTTGGTGACTTTTTCGGTCACGCCCAATGGAATGGGGTTTTTGCTGCCAATACGAGGATCTTTTTGCTTATTTTGGTTTCCGCCACCAGATGCACCTTCGCTACCGGACGCACGGCTACCCGCCGCATGACCACGGTGTTTTTTCTGGCGCTTACGGTCGCGAGCTTCCTGATTAATTTCTTCGCGTGTTTTACGACGCGCTTTTGCAGGACCTTTACCGCGTGGTGTAGAAGTTGGTTTCATCATGATTCGTCTTTGGCTGTTTTATTCAGTATATAATTGCGCCGGAATCTAGCAGAAATAAAGAAAAAAGGCGACAGAGTAATCTGTCGCCTTTTTTCCTGACTCTCAACCCTTACGGGCTCTACAATCCCTGTTGGCTATCAACACACCCTGTTTTTCCCTTAGCCTGAAACATTCCGTGTTGTTTCCATTTCCTTTTACTAACGTCTCCAGACGTTTGTCTCCCTGACAATCCTGTGTCTTCGCCTCCTGGCGCTCCTGACCCTCATCCTGAGTCGACTATCCTGTCAGCTTCCTCGCTATGGGCGCTACTTTACCGCTTTGGTTTAAACGTACAAGTAACCTGGGTAACAATTTCGGACTTTAAGAATAGTGCCTTATCTTAACTATATGATTTATTTTAGTTACGTCATTTTTTACTCTGTCATCTCGTATAGAAACTATCGGCAATGTCTCACAAAGTGCGAGGTTTTTACTTACATAGCCTACGCGTCGAAAAACCAGCCTTTTGCTGGGGTTCAGGTATAATCGCTGCAAAGCCCTGATTGATGGAGAGGACTGCTTTGACTAACTTGAATTATCAACAGACGCACTTTGTGATGAGTGCGCCTGATATTCGCCATTTACCTTCCGATACCGGTATCGAAGTGGCTTTTGCTGGCCGTTCCAACGCAGGCAAATCCAGTGCGCTAAATACCCTGACGAATCAAAAGAGTCTGGCGCGTACATCTAAAACGCCGGGTCGTACTCAGCTCATCAACTTGTTTGAAGTCGTTGACGGCAAACGCCTGGTCGATTTGCCAGGATACGGTTATGCCGAAGTTCCGGAAGAGATGAAGCGCAAATGGCAGCGCGCGCTGGCTGAATATCTGGAAAAACGTCAGAGCCTGCAAGGTCTGGTGGTACTGATGGATATTCGTCACCCGCTAAAAGACCTCGATCAGCAGATGATCTTGTGGGCGGTTGAGAGCAACGTTCAGGTTCTGGTACTGCTGACTAAAGCAGACAAGCTGGCCAGCGGTGCGCGCAAAGCCCAGTTGAATATGGTACGTGAAGCCGTACTGGCATTTAACGGTGATGTACAGGTAGAAGCATTTTCATCCCTGAAAAAACTGGGCGTGGACAAACTTCGGCAGAAGCTGGATAGCTGGTTTAGTGAACTGGCGCCGATTGAAGAGATGCAGGACGGGGAGTAATCCACCGATATGCCGGATAGCGCCGCTGCGCGTCTTATCCGGCCTACAGCCTGTGCGAAACTTTTCTTTCGCACAATAAAAAACGCCCCAGTCATTACTGACTGGGGCGGCTAAAATATTCAGCCAAATCCGATTACGTGAAGTAAAAGGTCTGAAAGATAGAACATCTTACCTCTGTACCCTACGTGAATAACTTTACTCTTTTTTGAGCAGCTCAGAAAGCACTTTTTGTAATTTTTTTTCATTCCTTACATAGGGAATTCTAATGGACATCACAAAAAGTTCTATCTTATGTTGCTTAGTTACGAAAAAGGGGCGTTATTCAGCAAACCCTTAGTGCGCCTGATCCCAGTTTTCGCCACTACCGACTTCCACCAGCAACGGCACATCAATCTGGGTCTCGTTTTCCATCAGTTGATGGATCTTTTTAGAGACGCTTTCGAGGTCATCTTTATGCACTTCAAACACCAGTTCATCGTGTACCTGCATGATCATGCGTACACGTGGTTGCTCGGTTTGCAGCCATCCGTCCACCGCAATCATGGCGCGTTTGATAATGTCTGCGGCAGTACCCTGCATCGGGGCGTTAATTGCCGCGCGCTCTGCACCAGCGCGACGAGCGCCATTACTGGATTTAATATCCGGTAAATAGAGACGACGCCCTTCCAGCGTTTCGACATAACCTTGCTCTTTTGCCTGTGCACGGGTGCGTTCCATATATTCCAGCACGCCAGGGTAGCGTTCGAAGTAGAGGTCCATGTACTTCTGTGCTTCTTTACGCGGAATATTCAACTGGCGCGCCAAACCAAAGGCACTCATCCCGTAGATCAGACCGAAGTTGATGGCTTTCGCGCTGCGGCGTTGTTCACCAGTCACGGAATCCAGCGGTAAGCCAAAGACTTCCGCCGCCGTTGCGCGGTGAATATCTTTCCCTTCGGCAAACGCTGTAAGCAGACCTTTATCACGCGAGAGATGCGCCATGATACGCAGTTCAATCTGTGAGTAGTCTGCGGAGACAATCACGTAGTCTTCTGGCGCAATAAACGCCTGACGAATACGACGACCTTCGTCATTACGTACCGGGATGTTCTGCAGGTTTGGATCCGTAGATGACAAGCGCCCGGTAGCGGTCACCGCCTGGTGATAGGAGGTGTGCACGCGCCCGGTTTTCTTGTTAATCATCAACGGAAGCTTATCCGTATAGGTCGACTTCAGTTTTGCTAAGCCGCGATATTCCAGGATCACTTTCGGCAATGGGTAATCGAGCGCGAGCTCTTCCAGTACCTCTTCCGACGTTGATGGCGCGCCGCCAGGGGTTTTCTTCAGCGGCTTAATACCCTGCTTTTCAAACAGGATAGTTTGCAGTTGCTTGGTGGAAGAGAGGTTAAACGCTTCTCCGGCGATCTCGTGCGCTTTTTGCTCCAGCTCGTTCAAACGCAGCGTCAGCTCTTCTGAATGTTTGTGCAGAACAGCCGGATCGATTTTCACACCGTTGCGCTCAACGCGAGACAAAACAGGAACCAGCGGCATATCGATATTTTCAAAGACGTTCAGCGGTCCTTTATGCTGCTGCAATTCTGGCCACATTTTGAGATGGAGCTGTAGCGTAACGTCGGCGTCTTCCGCAGCGTAACGTCCGGCTTCTTCCAGCGCTATCTGGTTAAAGGTCAGCTGGTTTTTGCCCTTTCCGGCGATCTCTTCAAAGGTGATGGTTTTATGTTTCAGCCAGCGGTCCGAGAGGCTGTCCATATCGTGTCGGCCAGCGACGCTGTTAAGAATGTAGGATTCGAGCATGGTGTCAAAGGTGATACCACGCAGTTCAATGCCATAGTTCGCCAGGATACCGCGATCATACTTCAGGTTTTGCCCGACTTTATGCGCGTTCTCATCTTCCAGCAGCGGCTTCAGCAATGCCAGCGCGCGGTCGCGAGCGATCTGATCGGGGGCGTCCAGGTAATCGTGGGCAACAGGAACATATGCAGCCACACCCGGTTCAATGGCAAAAGACAGGCCAACCAGATTCGCAGAGATGTTGTCCAGGCTGTCAGTTTCTGTATCGAAGGCAAAGACAGGCGCTTTTTTCAGCTTCGCAATCCACTCTTCCAGCGTCGCTTCATCCAGAATTGTCACATAGTTATCATACGAGAGAACCGTGGCCGGCCCCTCAGGCGTTTCATCGACGGCGATAGTTTCCTGTGGTTTTGCCGCCGGCTTCGTTCCTTTCGCCTGTAGCCATTTTCCCGCTTCAACGTCAGTAACCCAACGCTTGAATTCGTACTGTTTAAACAGGCCAAGTAGTTCATCCGCTTCCGGCTGACGTACTTCCAACTGCTCGCAGGTCAACTCCAGTTCAACATCCGTTTTGATGGTAGCCAATTGATAAGAGAGGTACGCTACCTCTTTATTCTGCTCAAGTTTGCCCGCCAAAGTTTTCGCACCACGGAAAGTCAGCCCCGCGATTTTGTCTGATTCAGCATAGAGGGTATCCAGCCCACCCAGCCCCTGCAGCAGAGCCTGCGCGGTTTTTTCACCTACGCCAGGAACGCCAGGGATGTTATCTGAGGAATCCCCCATCAGCGCCAGGAAATCGATGATCAGTTCTGGTGGAACACCATATTTATTCACCACTTCATCCGGGCCAAGGATCGTATTGGTCATGGTGTTGATCAGGGTGATATTCGGCGTCACCAACTGAGCCATATCTTTATCACCGGTACTAATCAGCACCGGACGACCCACCTTCTCTGCTTCCCGCGCCAGCGTACCAATGACATCGTCTGCTTCCACGCCCGAAACGGCCAGCAGTGGCAACCCCATCGCTTTTACCATCGCATGCAGAGGCTCAATCTGCGCACGCAGATCGTCCGGCATGGGTGGGCGGTGTGACTTGTAGTGTTCGAATAACTCATCACGGAAGGTTTTACCCTTAGCGTCGAATACCACCGCAGCATGGGTCGGCTGATATTGCAGAATCAAGCTACGCAGCATGTTGAGGACACCATACATCGCGCCAGTAGGTTCTCCTGCACTGTTGGTCAGCGGCGGGAACGCATGGTATGCGCGATACAGGTAAGAGGAGCCATCTACAAGGATAAGTGGGTTTTCTGGGATCTGAACCATAATGTCCGTGCCTGTTTATCAGATTATGGGTAAAGGATGCCACAGACAGGATGAAAACATGAGTTTTTCGCCGCATTTGTCGAAAAACTTTTGTAGATCTTCTGCTTTGCTCGCAAAGAAGACTGTGGATAACTTTGTGAATAAATAATTTTCAGCTCTTTAAATATAGCAATGAAATTAACACGTCATTTTATTTATATATATATTTCAGAAGCTTAAATAAATGCGTAGCATTTTATTCCATTTATACAGCTTATATCCTGATGTGGATAGATATTCCCTTTTTTTCTATTCAGGGAAGATCCATCATTTGGTTCGTTTTCTGATAAAATCAGCCCCTTGCGCCTCTTTAGCGCACTATCTATGGCTAACCTTTTGAATAATTTAATTATGACGAGAATACTCGCTGCGATAACGCTGTTGCTGAGTATCGTATTGACCATATTGGTCACGATTTTTTGTTCTGTGCCGATCATCCTTGCCGGAGTTGTAAAACTCCTTTTGCCCGTTCCCGTTGTCTGGCGCAAGGTTTCTGTCTTCTGTAATTTCATGATGTACTGCTGGTGTGAAGGTCTGGCGCTACTGCTACACCTCAATCCGCGACTGAAGTGGGATGTCGAGGGACTGGAAGGTCTTAGCAAGAAAAACTGGTATCTGCTCATTTGTAACCATTACAGCTGGGCTGACATCGTTGTGCTTTGCGTTCTGTTCCGTAAGCACATCCCAATGAATAAATATTTCCTCAAGCAACAACTGGCCTGGGTGCCCTTTATTGGCCTGGCCTGCTGGGCGCTGGATATGCCGTTTATGAAACGCTATTCGCGAGGCTACCTGCTCCGTCATCCAGAACGGCGCGGTAAAGATGTCGAAACAACGCGTCGTTCCTGCGAGAAGTTTCGCGTACACCCGACAACTATTGTGAATTTTGTCGAAGGTTCACGTTTTACCAAAGAGAAATGTGAGCAAACCCGCTCTCCTTATCAAAACTTGCTCCCTCCAAAGGCGGCCGGTATTGCGATGGCATTGAACGTACTGGGGTCACAGTTCGATAAAATGTTGAACGTCACGTTGTGCTATCCGGAAAACAGCAGCCGACCGTTCTACGATATGCTGAGCGGTAAGCTAACGCGTATTGTCGTGCGGGTAAATCTGGAGCCAATTCATGAAGAGTTGCACGGTGATTACGTGAACGATAAGGGATTCAAGCGTCGGTTTCAGCTATGGCTTAATACGCTGTGGAGTGAGAAAGACGCGCAGCTCGACGCGATTAAAGCCTCATATGAAAAAGCCGGTCAGCACAAGTGACCGGCTTTTGCTTTTACTTCTGACCAACCAGATACTTCACGGTATCCGCATACTGTTGTACAAAGATATCCATGCTGCTGGTATCCATGCCCTGCGGATTTACCTGATATTTGCCATTCACGAACATTGCCGGAACGCCCTGCAGCTGTAAATCAGCCGCCGCTTTTTCCTGCTGCGCCACGAGTGATTTCACCACGAAGCTGTTCCATGCCGCATCATAGTCTTCACCTTTAATACCCGCGTCGACAAACACTTTACGGATATCAGCTACAGACTGAACGGTCTGGGTTTTCTGAACACCTTCAAACAACGGAACGGTTACTTGATCTTCAACGCCCAGCGCCATAGCAACGGCCCAAGCTTGCGTCAGATCTTTGCCCAACGGCCCCAGAAACTCGACGTGGTACTTGGTCATCTTGGTGCCTTCAGGCAGTTTTTTCTTCACGTTATCAGAGACGTGAAGAACTTCTTCAAACTGATAGCAGTGCGGGCAGTAGAAGGAGAAGAACTCCAACACTTGCGGTTCACCCGCAACAGGCTTTTCCAGAGTGATGTATTGTTTGCCATCCTGGAACTGCGCTGCAGATGCGCTAAAAGCTAAAACCATACCAGCCAGCGCCAGCCATAATTTTTTCATGTTCAAATTTCTCCGATTAATACATTGGCGTTAATTGTAAGGGGGGCTCTTGCAGAATTTTTGCCTGCTCAATAAAGGTCGCGGTCTGACGATGCCAGTAATCTTCCCCGGTTAACCACGGGAAGTTTTTTGGAAACGCAGGGTCAGCCCAACGTCGAATTAGCCAGGCAAGATAATAAACTAAACGCATAGCGCGTAAAGGTTCTATCAGTCCGATTTCAGAGGTGTCGAACTCACTAAACTCTTCATAAGCCTCGATAATGGTTTCAAGCTGCATGCGTTGTTCAGCTTTATCGCCATTGAGGAGCATCCATAAATCCTGAACAGCCGGGCCATTGCGGGCATCATCTAAATCGACAAACATCGGACCATCGCGCCACAGAATATTGCCGGCATGACAATCACCGTGCAGACGTAGCGTGGTAAAACGTGCATGCCAGCGTTCGGTTACGACCGCGATAAGCGCATCCGTTGCCTTCAGGAAAGCCGCTTTTTGCCCTGATGGGATCAACTGTGCGTGTTCAAAAAGCTTACGCGGCTCAGTCAGGTATTCTTCAAGGCCAATCGTCGGGCGAAAGGCAAAAGTACGCTTGCATCCGGTCTGATGCATACGTCCCAGATAGCGCCCCACCGCCTCCATCTGATCGATATTGTCGGCCTCAAACTGCCGCCCGCCGACGCTGGGGAAGATCGCATAATGGAAACCCTGATGGCTTAACAGCGTTTGGCCGCTTAGTATCAGCGGTGCAGCTACCGGGACTTCATCGCTTACCAGTTCCAGAGCAAACTGGTGCTCTTCCTGGATCTGATCGACAGACCAACGTTCAGGGCGATAAAACTTAACGACAAAGCGTCGACGGTCTTCGTCCTGGAATTGATAGACACGGTTTTCATAGCTGTTAAGCGGGGTAAGCCCGGAGTCCACCCGGATCCCCTGCTCAAACAGTGCATCCATGATGGTATCCGGGTGTAGCGTCTGGAAATTAAAAGCGTTGTCGTTCATCCCATCATCCGGAAAATACTACGAATGATTCAGGATATCATTTCGCAGCGCTTTCGGTGGTGGCGATTACAAGCTTTTACTCTTTAATTACGCCACGTGCGCGGAGTAGTGCGGTTTTAAAATCTTCTTCATAATCTTTCTGAATACCTGGGATGACGGCGTCTTTCGCCGAGTCACGCATTTTCAGGTGATAGATCAGAATGTCATCAGTTAAATCCGCCAGTTCGCCGTCAAAACCTGACTCTTGCGCCAGTTTCTGTAAAAATTGCATCAGGTTAAGATCGGGTTCCTTCTGCCAGGCCGGCTGGAGGAGTTCAATAACTTCATTCAGACGTTTACATTTCATGGTTGTGCTCCTTAGGCTCAATACAGATACGTTAGCAGGGTCAATCCCACATTAAAAGAGGCGATATCAGTGATTCTGGATAGTGCAATAACAGGGGTTGTGCTGGCAGGCGGTAAGGCCAGACGGATGGGCGGAACCGATAAAGGTCTGCTTGAGTTGGACGGTAAACCTCTTTGGCGGCACGTAGCCGATACCCTCGCTTTACAGGTCGAAACCGTGGTGGTTAATGCCAATCGCCACCGGGATATTTACCAACAAAGCGGCCTAAAAGTTATCCCTGATTCATTGGCCGATTTCCCTGGCCCACTGGCCGGGATGCTATCGGTATTCCTGCAGCAAGCGGGGGAGTGGTTTCTGTTCTGCCCATGCGATATGCCCTATATTCCTCGCGATCTGGTCAAACGTTTGAAGGAACAGCGCAAAGCTGCACCGGTTGTCTGGGTGCATGATGGGGAAAGAGATCATCCGACCATTGCGCTAATGCACCGCACCATGCAACCCTTGCTACAGGATTATCTTCAGTCCGGTGAAAGACGCGTCATGGTCTTTATGCGCCAGGCTGGCGGTCATGCTGTCGATTTCAGCGATCATAAAGATGCGTTCGTGAACGTGAACACCCCTGAAGAACTTGCAAAATGGCAGGACAAACCATGATCCCATTACTCGCTATAGCAGCATGGAGCGGAACGGGAAAAACTACGCTGCTTAAAAAATTGATCCCGGAGCTACGTGCCAGAGGCATTCGTCCCGGATTGATTAAGCATACTCATCACAATATGGATGTTGATAAGCCCGGCAAAGATAGCTATGAGCTACGCAAAGCCGGTGCAGCACAAACCCTGGTCGCCAGCCAGCAGCGCTGGGCATTAATGGTAGAGACCCCGGAAGAGCCCGAACTGGATTTAGCGTACCTGGTAAGCAGGATGGATGCTTCTACACTGGATATGGTGTTGGTTGAGGGCTTTAAGCATGAACCTGTTGCTAAGATCGTTCTTTTTCGCGACGGTTGCGGGCACAGTCCAGAGGACCTGGCGTTAGACAACTATGTTATCGCGGTTGCCAGTGATATTCCGCTTGCGGTGGATGTTCCATTGTTAGATATCAACGATATACAGCAAGTTGCCGATTTTGTTACGCAATGGATAAGAAGATAGCTGCTGTGTCGTGATACGCCTTTGTAGGCCGGATAAGGCGGGAGGTCACCTCCGGCAGTTTTCACCCCCTGCAGACGCAAAAAAGCCCATCCGGCAGGATGGGCTTCTTCACTTATTTGATGCCTGGCAGTTCCCTACTCTCG